>NZ_PXWF02000285.1 GCF_003011895.2 Massilia glaciei
CCTGGATGCACTGGTCGCGGTCGATGCCATCGCGCGCCGCGGTTCCTTTTCCGCCGCCGCCAAGGAGTTGTTTCGGGTGCCGTCGACGATCTCCTACACGATCAGCAAATTGGAGGAGGACTTGGGTGTTCAGATTTTCGAGCGCTTCGGGCCGCGCGTCGCGCTGACCGAGGCCGGCGAGGAGCTGTTGAAGGAAGGCCGCTACCTGCTCAAGGCGGCGGGCGACCTGGAGTCCCGGGTTCGGCGCGTCGCCTCTGGTTGGGAGACACAAATTACGATCGCCACCGATTCGATGCTCGACTCGGCCGGCCTGGTGCCGGACCTCGCCGAGTTCTACCGGGTGGCCGACCAAACACGGGTTCGACTGCTCAAGGAGGAGCTGTCCGGGACATGGGAGGCCCTGCTCGACGGGCGCGCCGATCTGCTGGTCGGCGCCGCCGGCGAGGGCCCCTCGGGCGGCGGCTACACCATTGAACCCATCGGAAAAATATCGTTCGTGTTCGTGGTCGCGCCAAACCATCCCCTGGCTGATCGCTGTCACACACTGGGCCGGGGCGATCTTCTCGACCATCGGGCGGTATCGGTCGCGGACTCAGCCCGAACCCTCAATAGCCGCACCGTCGGCCTCCTGTTCGGCCAAGACACGCTGACGGTGCCCGACATGCGGACGAAATACCGGTTCCAGTTGGCCGGCACCGGATTCGGTTTCTTGCCGCGCGATTGGGTTCAAGACGACCTCAACCGCGGTCTGCTTGTCGAGAAACAGGTTGAAGAGCCGAAGCCGGATGAGATGTTGTACATGGCTTGGCGAACCGGTGACGATGGGGCCGCCTTGCAATGGTGGCGCAGCCGGGTCCGGGAAACCCAGGCCTTCGAACGGATGCGAAAGGGCCCTTCGGATCAGGCCAGGTCCACCTTGTAGATGATGACCTTGTCGAGCCCGAGATCCGGGACAAACGCGAATCGGTTGTCGGGTGAAAACCCGACCCAGTGCGCATGCGGGCGGTTCTGGCGACCGGCCACCACTTTCGCGCCGCCTTCATGTTTAGTGAGCGCGGTGCGTGCCCCCAACGAGCCGTCCGCGTTGAGCGAGAATGCGGCGACCGAACCGCCGCCATACTGCGCGGTGAGCAGCATTTTTCCGCTTGGGTCGACCGCGAGGTGGGCGGCTCCGCCATCACCGATTGGCAGCGAATTCATCAGCGTGAGGGTGGCCTCGCCGCCGGTCGATGTGAGCGAATAGGCGGCCACGACATCCGTCCCGCGCAGGGCGCCGACCGCGTAGAGCACCTTTGCCGAGGGGTGCAGGGCCAGGAAACCAGGCGCGTCGATTTGCGCCGCCAGCCGGGAGCCGGACAGCTTGCCGTTTTCGGTATTGATGGTGGAGTGGTAAATGCCCCTGCTCGCCGGGTGTGCGTTGGTGCCTATCCATACATCGCGTTGTTGTGCAAGCGCCGCGGAACACAGCAAGGTGGCGGCGAGGCTGCCCGCGAGCAGAAAGCGTTGAAACAGGGGCTTGGCCATTGGAGTTCCAGTCATTGAAGTGTGGGGAAATGCGGTCAGATCGTCGCGAGCACAATACCCTATCCGAACCGCAGTCGCGACAATGAACGATGTTGGATGCTTGGACTATCTTTGTCGGTGGTGACGCCATCACGCTGACGCGGCGATGTCGCCTAAGCGATTGTGCCAGCGGTGTTATCTCGAGGAAATTACAAAAATCACCAGCGCGGAAATGATATTCAGCAACGCGGCTCAAGTCGCTGGGGGGAAATAACTATTGATTGGGGAAATTGAAGAGGGGCTGAGCAAAAAAATAGCCCACTCGACAGTGGGCTATTTCTTTATTCTGGAGGCGAGGACGGGAATCGAACCCGTCTAAACGGCTTTGCAGGCCGCTGCATAACCTCTTTGCTACCTCGCCAGAGGAACTTCTTGCCTACCCACAATCGGGGAGGCGGAAACAACAAGAGCGGCACTGCCGCTCTTCGCCGGGACACGTCTTTATTACCGCAAACATGTCACCGCTTATTCTGGAGCGGGAGAAGAGTCTCGAACTCTCGACCTCAACCTTGGCAAGGTTGCGCTCTACCAACTGAGCTACTCCCGCATGGAGCCCCGCATTGTCGCAGAAACCGGACCGCGTTCCCAACGATTTGAAACATTTACCACCAACCAGACTTAACTGGAGCGGGAGAAGAGTCTCGAACTCTCGACCTCAACCTTGGCAAGGTTGCGCTCTACCAACTGAGCTACTCCCGCATTTTTTTTCAGACCGTATTATCGCAGAAAGCGCGCTGTTTTTCCAGCTTAGTTTCCTGTTGTACCGCCACTTCTTCGCCGCGACGCGCCCCGTTCAACTGGAGCGGGAGAAGAGTCTCGAACTCTCGACCTCAACCTTGGCAAGGTTGCGCTCTACCAACTGAGCTACTCCCGCTTCGTCACAACAGGCCAGAATTATAGACGATCTGAGCCGGGTGTCAAGGTTGCTTTCGACGCTAAGTGGGATCGCCCGCCTTTTCCTTGATCAACGGCCAGGCCAGGCGCATGTAGTAGAACATCGACCACACCGTCAGCACGGCCGCCACGTACATCAGGTAGGTGCCCAGTTGCTGCGTGTCGACCAGGTTGAACAGCGTGTCGTGGAACAGCAGCATCGGGATCGCCGTCATCTGGGCGGCCGTCTTGGTCTTGCCGATCGAGCTGACCGCGACCGAGCGCGAGGCGCCGATCTGGGCCATCCATTCGCGCAGCGCGGAGATGGCGATCTCGCGCCCGATGATGATGAAGGCGATGAAATGGTCGACCCGTCCCAGGTGCACCAGCACCAGCAGCGCGCCGGCCACCATGAGCTTGTCGGCGACCGGGTCGAGGAAGGCGCCGAAGGCCGAGGTCTGGTTCCAGCGCCGCGCCAGGAAGCCGTCGAACCAGTCGGTGACGGCGGCGACGATGAACACGATCGTGGCCGACAGGTCCTGGTCGGAGCGCGGCAGCCAGTGCTCGGGCAGGTAGTACACGCCGACCACCAGCGGAATGAGCGCCACGCGCAGCCAGGTCAGGAGAATCGGGATATTGAAAGGCATAGGGCGCGCGGGTCGGTGAACGTTAAGATTGCAGGAACGGGTTGCAGGAACGCCGCTAGTCTACCTCGGCCCAGCCGTTTAGACCAGTTGAGCCGCGCGCTGCGCGCGCGCGGGCGCGAAACGGCGGCGGCGCGCGCCGGGTCAGAGGCTGAAAGTTTTTCGGGCGTGCCCGAGCAGCCCGCCAGAAAGCGGCAGATCGAGGCGCAAAGCACAGCCATAGCGGGCTATGGCGAGCATTTGCAACGACGAACTGGCGCTTTCTGGCGTGCTGAGCGGGCATGATCGAAAGACTCTCAGCCTCTCAGTGCAGTTGCCTGTAGATTTCCTCGGCCAGCTGGGTCGAGATGCCCTCGACCGACATC
Source organism: Massilia glaciei (assembly GCF_003011895.2). GTDB lineage: Bacteria > Pseudomonadota > Gammaproteobacteria > Burkholderiales > Burkholderiaceae_D > Telluria_A > Telluria_A glaciei. Next base: position 3,446 of record NZ_PXWF02000285.1, read on the forward strand.
AGGTCCTCGACGCTGGCGTCGACCACCCCGCGCAGGCCGCCGAAGCGCGCCAGCAGCTTCTGGCGCCGCTTGGCGCCGATGCCCTCGATCTCCTCGAGGCGCGAGGTCTGGCGCGCCTTGGCGCGCTTGGCGCGCATGCCGGTGATGGCGAAGCGGTGCGCCTCGTCGCGGATCAGGGCGACGAGCATCAACGCGGCCGACTCCTTGCCCAGCTCCTGCGGCGCGCGGCCGTCGACGAACATCAGCGTCTCGAGGCCGACCTTGCGGCCCTCCCCCTTGGCCACGCCGACGATCAGGCCGATGTCGAGCCCGAGCTCGGCGAACACCTGGCGCGCCATCTCGATCTGGCCCTTGCCGCCGTCGACCAGCACCACGTCGGGCATCACGCCGTCGCCGTTGGCGACCTTCTCGTAGCGCCGCATGAGCACCTGGCGCATCGCCGCGTAGTCGTCGCCGGGGGTGATGTCGTTGATGTTGTAGCGCCGGTATTCGCCGTTGTGCATGGCGTGGTGGTGGAACACCACGCACGAGGCCTGGGTCGCCTCGCCCTGGGTGTGGCTGATGTCGAAGCACTCGACGCGCAAGGTGTCGAGGTCGTCCGACTCGATCCCGAGCGCGTCGGCCAGCGCGCGCGTGCGCGACTGCTGCGAGCCCTGCTCCGAGAGCAGGCGCGCGAGCGAGATTTCGGCCCCCTTGAGCGCCATCTCGAGCCACTGGCGGCGCGGCTCCTGCGGCTGGAAGATCAGGTTGATGCGGTGGCCGCACTGCTCGGTGAGCGCCACCATCAGGGCCGGCTGGTCGAATTCGATGTTCAGGATCAGGGTGCCGGGGATGAATTTCTCGCTGTAGTGCTGGGCCATGAAGGCGGCCAGCACCTCGACCTCGATGGGCGCCTCGGCGAAGGCGGCGGCGTCGCCGACCTGGGTCGGGAAGTAGGCGCGGTCGCCGAGGTGGCGCCCGCCGCGCACCATCGCCAGGTTCACGCAGGCGCGCCCGCCCTGCACCACCACCGCGATGATGTCGACGTCGGCGTCGCCGGTGGTCTCCATGCTTTGCTGGTGCAGCACGCGCGCGAGCGACTGGATCTGGTTGCGCACGGCGGCGGCCTGCTCGAATTTGAGCTCGGCGGCGAAACCGTGCATCTTGGTCTCGAGTTCGGCCATGACCTCGCCCTGGCGCCCGCGCAGGAAGCGCGCCGCGTTGTGGACGTCGAGCGCGTACTCCCCGGGCCCGATCGCGCCCACGCACGGCGCGCTGCAGCGCCCGATCTGGTGCAGCAGGCAGGGCCGGGTGCGGTTGGCGTAGACGCTGTCCTCGCAGGTGCGCAGCATGAACACCTTCTGCAGGATCTGCATCGACTCCTTGACCGCCCACGAGCTCGGGAACGGGCCGAAGTACTGGTTTTTTTTATCGACCGCGCCGCGGTAGTAGGCCATGCGCGGCACGTCGCCGCCGCTGATCTTCAGATAGGGGTAGGACTTGTCGTCGCGGAACAGGATGTTGAAGCGCGGCTTGAGCGACTTGATCAGGTTGTTCTCGAGGATCAGCGCTTCGGCCTCGCTGTTGGTGACGGTGGTCTCGAGGCGCGCGATGCGCTCGACCATCATCGCGATGCGCGGGCTGGCGAGGTTTTTCTGGAAGTAGCTCGAGACGCGCTTTTTGAGGTCGCGCGCCTTGCCCACGTACAGCACGGCGTCGTTGGCGTCGAAATAGCGGTACACGCCGGGCAGGCCGGGCAGCTTGGCGACGGTGGCGAGCACCTGCGCGCGCGCGGCCGCGACGGGCTCGGGCGGCGCCCCGGCCGGGGCCGCCGGCGCATTCTCGGGATTCATCTCGTTCATGTCAACGCCAACCATTCCTGAACCGGGGTCTGAGCCCGACTGTGAATTGTTTTGCCATCGGGGTCAGACCCTGGGTCATACCCCGATTGCGAAAGTTAATGAAAAACACCCGTCGCCAGGGTCGCCGGCGCGCCGGGCGCCCGGGCGCGTCCGCCAAACGCGCGCCGCTCATGCCGGACGCCAAAATGTTCCGCCATCGGGGTCAGACCCTAATGGCGTTGACTTAAGACTAAACCGACATCGTCCTCGCGGAGGCGGGGACCTATGGAACGGTGGCTCAAAGCAACTGTTCCATGGGTCCCCGCCTCCGCGAGGACGATGTGGGTTCAAACTTATTAAGTTTTCCCCGACACGATTTCTGAAGCGTCTTAAGCGCCAATTCAGCCCACGACGGCTTAAGTCAACGCCATTAGCGCCATTAGGGTCAGACCCCGATTGTGAACTTTTTTCAATTGGGGTCTGACCCCGGTGGTGCAAGTGTTGGCGGCGCACAGGCCGCCGGCGCCTGCCGCGTCACGATCACGAACGCGACCCCGTACTCGGACTCGTCACTGATCGTCACCATCGCGCTCAAGCCGTTGTCGCGCATGAAGCCGGCCAGCGCGCCCGAGAACGACAGCTCCGGCTTGCCGCTGTCGCGGTTGAGCATCTGCGCCGCCGGCCACGCCATCGGCGTCGTCAGCCCCAGCCCGATCGCCTTCGAGAACGCCTCCTTCGCCGCGAAGCGCGTGGCCAGGTAGCGCACGCCGCGCACCGCGTTGGCGGCGCGCCGCGCGCGGAACTGCGCCATCTCCTGCGGCCCCAGGATCTTCTCGGCGAAGCGCTCGCCGTGGCGCGCCAGCGCCGCCTCGATGCGCGCGATCTGGACGATGTCGGTGCCGATCCCGTAGATCATCCAAGCCGCGCCAACTGCGTGCCCAGGCGCGCCGCCACCATGATCGCCTTGATCTCGCGCACCGCGTTCTCCCAGCCCGCGAACACCGCGTGGGCGACGATCGCGTGCCCGATGTTGAGCTCGCCGATGTCGGCGATCGCCGCGATCGCCTGCACGTTGGTGTAGTGCAGGCCGTGGCCGGCGTTGACCTTCAGGCCGCGCGCGGCGCCCAAGCGCGCGCCGGCCTCGATGCGCGCCAGTTCGTGCGCCAGTTCGGCCCCGCGGGCCTCGGCGTAGCGCCCCGTGTGCAGTTCGATCACGGGCGCGCCCGCCTGCGCGGCGGCCTTGATCTGCTCCTCGTCCGGGTCGATGAACAGGCTCACCCGGATGCCCTCCCCCTGCAGTTGCCTGACCGCCGCCCGCACCTGGTCGAAGTGGCGGATCACGTCGAGCCCGCCCTCGGTGGTGACCTCGGCGCGCCGCTCCGGCACCAGGCACACGTCCTGCGGCTTGACCAGGCAGGCGAAGTCGATCATCTCCGGGGTCACGGCCGCCTCGAGGTTCATGCGCGTCATCAGTTGCGGGCGCAGCGCGAGGACGTCGGCGTCCTTGATGTGGCGCCGGTCCTCGCGCAGGTGCAGCGTGATGACGTCGGCGCCGGCCTGCTCGGCCAGCAGCGCGGCGCGCACGGGATCGGGGTAGTCGGTGCCGCGCGCGTTGCGCAACGTCGCCACGTGGTCGATGTTGACACCCAGGTCGATGACCGGGCCGTTGGGTTGCAGGTAGCTCATGGTGGTTTTTTCGTCGTTTTTTACAGTTGCATCAGGTCGATCAGGATCTGGCGCGTGTTGAGCGGCGCGCCGTTGAGGTGGTGCGCCAGCAAAAAGCGCATCAGGTGTTTGCTCTGGGTCTGGGTGGCCGGGTCGGCGTAGTCCCCGCGCTCCATGTCGAGCAGGGTCTTGCCGGCCACCGCCGGCCAGACGTCGCCAACACGCGCCGGGCGCGGTCCGCGCTCCGGGTCGACCACGTACTGCGCCCCGGCGCGCACCGCCTCGCGCGTGCCGGTGCAGCGCCCCAGGTCGGCCGCCACGCCGGTCTCGCGCAGCAGCGCGCGCTCGAATTTGCGCAGCACGATCGGGGCCGGCTCGTCGTGCGCGAGCTCGTTGAGGGTGGCCACGTATTGGTCGAACAGGACCGGGTGCGGGTCGTCGCGCGCGATCAGCTTGACCAGCAGTTCGTTGAGGTAGAACCCGCACAGCAGCGCGGTGCGCTCGAGCGGCAGCATGCCGCCGACCCACTCGGCGTCGATCAGGGTGCGCAATTCGGACTTGCCGCTCCACGAGGCCGACAGCGGCTGGAACGTCTGCAGCACCCCGCGCAGTTTCGAGAACGGCCGCTTGGCGCCCTTGGCGACGAGCCCCACGCGGCCGTGGTCGCGCGTGAACATGTCGACCACGAGGCTGGTCTCCTTGTACGGGAAGCTGTGCAGCACGAAGCCGGGCTGGCCCGTGATGCGGTGCCCGCGCGGCGGCGCCCGCGCGCGACCCGCCGCCGCCGGGGCGGTCGCGCCCGGGGCGCTGCTGGCCGGTTCGGCGTCGACGGTAGGCATCGTGCGTGGGGCGGCGCGGCCCTACTCGTAGCCGTAGGCGCGCAGGCCCGCCTCGTTGTCGGCCCAGCCCGATTTGACCTTGATCCAGATCTCGAGGTAGACCGGGCCGCCGAACAGTTTTTCCATGTCGAGCCGGGCCTGGGTCGAGATCTCCTTGAGGCGCGCGCCCTTGTTGCCGATGACCATGGACTTGTGCGTGTCGCGCTCGACCAGGATGGCGGCGAAGATGCGGCGCAGCTCGCCCTCCTGCTCGAACTGCTCGATCAGGACGGTGCTGGTGTAGGGCAGCTCGTCGCCGACCAGGCGGAACACCTTCTCGCGCACGATCTCGGCGGCCAGGAATTTCTCGCTGCGGTCGGTGATGTCGTCGGGCCCGAACACGGGCGCGTTCTCGGGCAGGAAGCGCTTGATCTCGCCTTGCAGCGCGTCGACCTGGAAGCGCAGCTTGGCCGACACCGGCACGATGGCCGCGAAGTTGTGCTTGGCCGCGATCTGCTGGGCGAACGGCATCAGGGTCGCCTTGTCCTTGACCCGGTCCGACTTGTTGATCACCAAAATGACCGGCACGTCCGACGGCAGCAACTCGATCACCTGCTGGTCGGCCGGGCCGAAGGTGCCCGCCTCGCACAGGTACAGGATCACGTCGGCCGAGATCAGGGTGTTGGTGACGGTCTTGTTGAGCGTCTTGTTGAGCGCGTTCGCGTGGCGCGTCTGGAAGCCGGGCGTGTCGACGTAGATGAACTGGGCGTCGGCCAGCGTCTGGATGCCGGTGATGCGGTGGCGCGTGGTCTGCGCCTTGCGCGAGGTGATGCTGACCTTGGCGCCGACGAGCACGTTCATCAGGGTCGACTTGCCCACGTTCGGGCGGCCGACGATGGCGATGTAGCCGCAACGGAAATTGTCTGGAATGCTGGTGGGGTTCATGCTGACTTCGATTCTGATGGCTTGTGTGGAGGGGGTGTGGCGCCGTCGCCCGGCTCGGAGGCGGCGTCGCTCTGGATGGTGGCGATGCCGGCCAGCTTGAGCTGGGCCGCGCGCGGCTTGGCCTTGCGCGCCGCGGCCGGACTCTTGAGCAGGGCCTGCTCGGCCACCTCGAGCGCGAGCTTGGCGGCGGCCTGCTCGCCGGCGCGCCGGCTGCCGCCGCGGCCGTAGACCTGGATCGACAGCTTGGGCACCAGGCATTCGATCTCGAACTCCTGGCTGTGGGCGGCGCCGTGGGTGGCCACCACGTTGTAGGTGGGCAGCGGGATCTTTTTGCTTTGCAAAAATTCCTGCAGCAGCGTCTTGGCGTCCTTGCCCAGCGTGCGCGGGTCGACCGAGTCGAGGATCGGGATGTAGAAGGCGCGGATGACGTCGCGCGCGGCGTCGAAGCCGGCGTCGAGGAAGATCGCCCCGAGCAGCGCCTCGAGCGTGTCGGCCAGGATCGAGGGGCGGCGGAAACCGCCCGATTTGAGCTCGCCCTCGCCGAGCCGCAGGAACTGCGACAGCTCGAGCTTCTGGGCGATCTCGTAGAGCGACTGCTGCTTGACGAGGTTGGCGCGCAGGCGCGACAGGTCGCCCTCGTCGATGGCGCCGAAGCGCTCGTAGAGGATCGAGGCGACCACACAGTTGAGAATCGAATCGCCGAGGAATTCGAGGCGCTCGTTATGCACACTGCTATGGCTACGGTGGGTCAAGGCTTGCTGCAGCAGGCCGGCATCCTGGAACGTATACCCTAGGCGCGTTTGCAATAACTGTAGATTCATCGTGGTGGCGTTCTCAATCCCTCGTTACTCGAGTTCGGATGTCTTGGGCGGGGCGCCGGTCGCCTGCGCGCGCGGGTCGGTCGAGCCGAAGTAGTCGATCACCAGGCTCACGTTGCCGAACAGGGGGATCGTCTTGGCGTAGGCCACGGAGATCTCGTTCTCGCCCGTCGCCTTGCTGATGATCAGGTCCTTCTGGCTGATCGTGGTGATGTCGTTGATCAGGGCCGTCTTGCCGAAGGAAGTGCGCATCGCGGCCGGGGTGTCGCCGGTGGCCTTGGCCACCTTGATGCCGTCGATGATCGCGCGGTATTCCGAAAAGGTCGGGAACACCTTCATGCCGATCACGCCGACGGCCGCGAGCATGGCCAGTATGAACATGACGCCGATGAAAGAGGCGCCGCCCTGCTGCTTCAACTGCCGATTTGATCCGACCATTTGCTGCTCCTTGTGTCCAATGTGTCTAACGAATGGCGCCAATGCGCTTCATCGGGTTGTCGAGGTTCATCCACACCAAAAATGCTTTTCCAACAATATTTTTATTCGGAACAAAACCCCAGTAGCGGCTGTCGGCGCTGTTGTCCCGGTTGTCGCCCATCATAAAGTAATTGCCCTCGGGTACGGTACAAGTAATTTTCTCGACCGTGTAGCTGCACGCCTCGTGCCGGGGGAAGGACTGGTCGACCAGTGGCAGGTTGAGCGAGGCCTTGTCCTCGTCGTTGAGGATGCGGTGGGCCACGCCGCCGAGGTCCTCGGTGAATTGCTTGTGGTAGACCGGGCTGTCGTCGTCGAGGTAGTCCTCCATCGGGGCGTACGCCAGTTCCTTGCCGTTGACCGTCAAGCGCTTGTTTTCATAGGTGATTTTATCACCGGGGATGCCGACGACGCGCTTGATGTAATCCTGCGACATGTCTTTAGGGTACTTGAACACCATGACGTCGCCGCGCTGCGGGTCGTTGACGTCGATGATCTTCTTGTTGATGATCGGCAGGCGCACGCCGTAGGTGAACTTGTTCACCAATATCAGGTCGCCCACGAGCAGGGTCGGCACCATCGACGAGGTAGGGATCTTGAACGGCTCGTACAAAAACGAGCGCAGCACGAACACGAGCGCGATGACGGGGAAGAAGCTGCCCGAATACTCGATCCAGGTCGGCTGGCGCAGCAGCGCCACCTCGATCGCGTGGCGGCTCGCGTTGTCGGACTTGATGCCCTCGGCCTCATTCTTGGCGTTGCGCGCGTCGAACGCGGCGAGCGCCGTGTCGGCGGCGGCGCGGCGCTGCTTGGCCAGCACGAAGATGTCGAGGAAATAGATGATCCCCGTCAGCACCATGGCGACGAACAGGATCAGGGCGAAATTTCCTAAGATAAACTGCAAATTCATTTCTCGTCCACTTGTAAGATTGCCAGGAATGCTTCTTGGGGGATTTCAACCGAGCCCACCTGCTTCATGCGCTTTTTACCGGCCTTTTGCTTCTCGAGCAGCTTCTTCTTGCGGCTGATGTCGCCGCCGTAGCACTTGGCCAGCACGTTCTTGCGCAGCGCCTTGACGTTCTCGCGCGAGATCACGTTGGTGCCGATCGCGGCCTGGATGGCGACGTCGAACATCTGGCGCGGGATCAGCTCGCGCATCTTGGCCGCCACGGCGCGCCCGCGGTAGGCGCTGTTGGCGCGGTGCACGATGATGGCGAGCGCGTCGACCTTCTCGCTGTTGATCAGCATGTCGACCTTGACCACGTCGGCGGCCCGGTATTCCTTGAACTCGTAGTCCATCGAGGCGTAGCCGCGCGAGGTCGACTTGAGCTTGTCGAAGAAGTCGAGCACGATCTCGGCCATCGGCATCTCGTAGATCAGCTTGACCTGGCGCCCGTGGTAGCTCATGTCCATCTGCACCCCGCGCTTGCCGATGCACAGGGTGATGACCGAGCCCACGTACTCCTGCGGCATGTACAGGTTGACCGTCACGATCGGCTCGCGCACCTCCTCGATGCGGGTCGGCTCGGGCATCTTGGACGGGTTGTCGACCTTGAGCATGCTGCCGTCGCGCATCATGACCTCGTAGACGACCGTCGGCGCGGTGGTGATCAGGTCCATGTCGAATTCGCGCTCGAGGCGCTCCTGCACGATCTCCATGTGCAGCAGGCCGAGGAAGCCGCAGCGGAAGCCGAAGCCGAGCGCCTGCGACACCTCGGGCTCGTACATCAGGGCCGCGTCGTTGAGCTTGAGTTTTTCGAGCGAGTCGCGCAGCGCGTCGTACTGGTTGGCCTCGACCGGGAACAGGCCGGCGAACACCTGCGGCTGCACCTCCTTGAAACCGGGCAGGGGCGCGGCGGCCGGCTTGGCCACGTGGGTGACGGTGTCGCCGACCTTGGCCGCCTTGAGCTCCTTGATGCCGGCGATGACGAAGCCGACCTGGCCGGCCGAGATCGACGGCAGCGACTGCGATTTCGGGCTGAACACGCCCACGCTCTCGACGAGCTGCTGCGAGCCCGAGGCCATCAGCAGGATTTTCTCCTTCGGCTTGAGGGTGCCGTTCATCACGCGCACCAGCATGACCACGCCGACGTAGTTGTCGAACCAGGAGTCGACGATGAGCGCCTGCAGCGGCGCCTCCGGGTCGCCCTTGGGCGGCGGCACGCGCGCGATCAGCGACTCGAGCACGTCCTCGACCCCGAGGCCCGACTTGGCCGAGCACTTGACGGCGTCGGTCGCGTCGATCCCGATCACGTCCTCGATCTCGGAGATCGCGTTGGCCGGGTCGGCGTGCGGCAGGTCGATCTTGTTGAGCACCGGCACCACCTCGACGCCGAGGTCGAGCGCCGTGTAGCAGTTGGCCACGGTCTGCGCCTCGACGCCCTGGGAGGCGTCGACCACGAGCAGCGCGCCCTCGCAGGCCGACAGCGAGCGCGACACCTCGTAGCTGAAGTCGACGTGGCCGGGGGTGTCGATCAGGTTCAGGTTGTAGACCACGCCGTCGCGCGCCTTGTAGTGCAGCGCGGCGGTCTGGGCCTTGATGGTGATGCCGCGCTCGCGCTCGAGGTCCATCGAATCGAGCACCTGCGCCTCCATGTCGCGGTCGGACAGGCCGCCGCAGATCTGAATGATGCGGTCGGCCAGCGTCGATTTGCCGTGGTCGATGTGGGCGATGATGGAGAAATTACGTATGTTGTTCATTGACACAATTAAAAACCAATATGGAAGGACGACATTTCGGGGCGGACTCGGGCGGCTGTGGCGATGCCGGCACAATATGAAAAAAGCGCTCCGAGTGGGGGCATGGCATATCCCCAGGCGAGCGCCTAATCCAAGCGAGACAAACTGATGGTGAGACCAGAAGCTTTTCCGACCTTGGCATTTTACCGGATTTCAGGGGGGAAAGCCCGGTTTATGCGGTTTTGGCGCGCGGGAACGCCCGTTTCGGCCCGCCGGGGCCGCGCCCGGACCGCGCAAACGCCAAGCTTGTTGCATTTATGGTAATCAGGTTGCCGCGCCCGATGCGGCGAGGTAGCGCGCGACCGCCGGCTTGTCGAGGAAATAATGGCACAGTGAATCGGCCGCGAGGTCGCCGAACAGCACCGGCACGAGCTCGTCGAAGCGCGCCACGAGCGCCTCGTCGGCGTCGACATCGACCACCTCGACCGTGAAGCGCACGGTCTCGGTCTGCATCGCGTTGAGGGCGGCGAGCATGTCCTCGCATAAATGGCAGTAGCTGCGGGAGTAAAGGGTGAAGTGCATGGGGTCCTGGCGTGCAAAAGTGGGGTAAACGCATCATTGTACGTTCTGCCGGCGCGGCCGGTCGAGATGCGCGCGCGATGCCGGCGCGCCTGCCGTATCGTGAATGCAAAGTTTCCCCGCCGCCCACGCGGGCCTGCCAATACAACAGCGTCAAACGAGCGAACCGATCAGGGATTTCACGCATGCCGCCCCACGCCAAGTGTGCTTTGTATTTTCTCGCCGCCGCCTTTGTCGCGCTTGCCGGATTGACGCTGTGGCGCGCCATGGCGGAACAAGTGGACCTCTGGAGCGCGGGCTATGCCGCTTTGCTCCTGACGGCTGCCGCGGGCCTCGCCAGGCGGGTCGCATGGGGGCGCTTCTTGGCGTCGGGCATCAGCGTCCTGCTCGCTTTCGCCGCGCTCGCCATACTCGTGCCGGACAGAGACATCATGCAAGGCGACCAGACACTGGAACGGTTATTTGGTGCGATGCCGCCGGTGTGGGTGTCGTGGCTCGTGATCGTCGCAGCCGCGTTCGCGATCCCCATGCCTGCCGTTGTCGTCAGTTTGCCCAGGGAATGGTTTCGCGATGATCTCTGGTGAGCCAACGCCATGAAGAACCTTGTCTTCATGCTGTTTCTTGCGGTTTCCCCGGTCGCGTCCGGCGCCGACGGCTGCACCTTCGACCAGGCGGAGCAGGAAGTTGTGCTCAAACGCGCCGCCCTGCGCCACCCGGGCGGGACGCTGGCGCTGAAGCAGCGCCACATCCAATGGTCGGAACCTGGGGGCTGGACCAGCACGTTCACGTATGGCGGCTGCCATCATTTCGGGGCCGGCGCCTCGCTCGCGCAGAGGTCCGCCGCGGCCATGACCCGCCTCGAGGTGATGGCGACCGCGATCGCGCTAGCGCAACGTTTTTGGAACAAACGGACCGTCGGCGACACGCTCGCCCTCGAGACGCTCAGCAAAAATGTGGGCGAGGCGCGCTACACAGTCGAGAAAGCTGGCGGATCAACCGTGTACCGCGTGATTGACCCCGCCTTCGCCGAACTCTCCGTTGAGCACAGCCATGAAAACGGGATCGATCTGGTGCGGATAGCCTGGATCGGCAATTACTAGGCGCCCCGCACCCTATTCGCGCGGCCGGACCACGACGTACTGGGTCGCCTCGCCGCGCCGCACGAGCAGGGCAACGTTCTTTTTGGGGTCGAGCTTGGAGACGATGGCGTTGAACTGGCGCGCGTCGCGCACCTCGGTGTTATTGATTTGCAAAATCAGGTCGCCCGGACGCACGCCGGCGCGCGCGGCCGCCGCGTCGCTGGCCCGGACCAGCACGCCGCGCTCGAGCTTGAGCTCGCGCCGCTGGGCCGCGCTCAGATCGGCGACCTGCAGGCCGAGCGCGTTGACCGCCGGCTCCCCCTTGCCCGGCGCGTCGGGCTTGGCGGCGGCCTTGTCGCCTTCGGCTTCGGCGATCGTGACGTTGAAGTCCTGCTGCGCGCCCTTGCGCCAGACGGTGACCGTGGCGCGGCTGCCGACCGGGGTCGCGCCGACCAGGCGCGGCAGGTCGGAGGGCCGCTCGATCGCGGCGCCGTTGAACTTGACGATGATGTCGCCGACCTGCAGGCCGGCCTTGGCGGCCGGCCCGCCCGCCTCGACGATCGAGACCTCGACCCCGCGCACCTTGCCCAGGCCGAGCGACTCGGCGACCTCTTTGCTGACCTCGCCGATCTGGACCCCGAGCCGGCCGCGCGTGACCTTGCCGGTCTTTCTGATCTGGTCGGCCACGCGCATGACCTCGTCGATCGGGACCGCGAACGAGATGCCGTTGTAGGCGCCCGACATGGTCGCGATCTGGGAATTGATGCCGATCACCTCGCCGCGCATGTTGATCAGCGGCCCGCCCGAATTGCCCGGATTGACCGCGACGTCGCTCTGGATCAGGGGCAGGTATTCGCCCGTGTCGCGCGCCTTGGCCGAGATGATGCCGGCCGTGACGGTGTTGTTGAGGTTGAACGGCGAGCCGATCGCGATGACCCATTCGCCAACCCGGATCTTGCTCGGGTCGCCCATCGCCAGGTAGGGCAAGCCGCTGGCGGCGACCTTGAGCAGGGCGACGTCGGAGCGCTCGTCGGTGCCGAGCACCTTGGCCTTGTATTCGCGGCGGTCGGTCAGCGTGACGAGCACCTCGTCGGCGCCGGCGACCACGTGGGCGTTGGTGAGCACATAGCCGTCGCGCGAGATGATGAAGCCCGAACCGACGCCGCGCTGGACGCGCTCCTCGGGCGGCCCCCGGCGCAACTGCGGCCCCGGCGGCCCGGGCGCGCCGCCGAAGAAGCGGCGCAGGAATTCCTGCATCAGCTCTTCTTCGGTGCTGCCGCCCTGCCCCGACCGGATCCGTTCGGTGGTGCGGATGTCGACCACGGCCGGCCCCACCCTGTCGATCAGATTGGTGAAGTCGGGCAAGCCCGTCACCACGGGTGGCGCCGCGGGCGGCGTCACGGCCTGGCGGCCGGCGACGGCCGGCGGCGCGGCGCCCGCCAGGCACAGCATGGCGGCAAAGAAAAAATGGATTCCTGTTGCGACGGTCATTGGGAGGCTCCCGGATTCGGTCAATAGGGCGCATAACGGCGAGAAGTACTTTTTTGGCATGATTGATTCAAAAGCACTTAACAGCAGATGATAGGGGAAAAAGCGGGGGGCTGGCGCGCGCCGTGGCAGGGCTGCGCGGCCTTAAATTGCGGCAACGCGCGGCCAAGGGCGCGGACGAGTGCGCTCTTGGTTAGGTGCGCCCTGGGGTGCGCTCTGGGGTGCGCTCTGGGGTGCGCTTTTGGGTGCGCTTTTGGGTGCGCTTTTGGGTGCGCTTTTGAGTGCGGTCTTGGGCGGTCTTGGCCGGGTGCGCCCTTTCTTGCGCAACAGCGGCAGCAACGCTTTCGCAACACCGGAAGCGACGCCGCTCCCGCCGGCGCGCGCGGGCGGGAGCGGCGCACGCGCGGCCGCCGGCCGGGCAGCGGGCCGGCGGCGGTGTCGTGAAGGAGGATGGGGCTGCTGCGGCGACGCGCAAGGCGGGCCGCGGCGCTGGCGGGGCGGCCCGTGCGGGCGCGCCGGGCCGGCGCGTCAGGAGATGCTGGCGACGGCGGGCTTGGGGACGGCGTCGGCGATCGCCGGCGCGGCGTTGGACGTTGGCGTGCGGCGCCCGTGCGTGGCCTCTTGCGCGAGCCGCTCGGCCAGCTTGGCCGAGAAGGCGTCGGACAGTTCGGGCGTCGCCTGAGCGCGCAGCACGTCGCCGATGCGGTGGTAGGTGTTCCAGGTTTGGTGGCCATCGCCGGCGTCGAGCGTCGCAAAGGCGAGTTCGACGTCGGCGTCGGGCAACTCGCCGTCGCTCAGCGCGGATATGTGTTCGCGGATTTTTTTGTTGGTTTCCATCAATGTTTCCATCACAGTCGGTGTGGTGCTCAAAAGTTAACACACGGTTCGATCTTCGCTACTTCTATCGTCGCTTGTCAACCGGAAAATCGAGCAGGGGCCGCAATTTTTCTGCGATGACCTCGCGCGCCCGGAAGATACGGCTGCGCACTGTACCAATTGGGCACGCCATGACTTCGGAGATTTCCTCGTAGCTCAATCCTTCGATCTCGCGCAGGACGATCGCGGTCCGCAGTTCGAGCGGCAGCGCCTCCATCGCGGCATTGACTGTGAACGCGATTTGCTTGCTCGCCAGCACCGACTCCGGCGTGTTTATGTCGCGCAAGCTATCGGCATCGTCAAACGCTTCGGCGCGCTCTGCATCGGCCTCGGTCGAGGTCGGGGCACGCCTGCCCTGTGTGACGAGAAAATTCTTTGCTGTGTTGATTCCTATGCGATACAACCAAGTATAAAAAGCGGAGTCGCCCCGAAAATGGCGCAGCGCCCTGTATGCCTTGATAAAAGTTTCTTGAACAACATCTTCTGCCTCGGCGGGGTCGTGGACGAGCCGCGACACCAAGCGCATCAGCCTGCGCTGATACTTGCCCACCAATAAGTCAAACGCCTTCCGTTCGCCGGCCTGGACGCGCTCAACCAGCAACTGATCACACTCGCGTTCTGTCGTCACTGCCGATGCCCCCGTGGCTGCGGCGTGCTTGCATCTCTGTATATAAGAGTTGGCACGCTGCAATAAGTTCAAAGTTTTTTTTGGTCCCGAAAAGCACGTTTTTTCGCCCCCCGACCGCCCGGATCGCCACCGCCAGCGCCCGGAATTGCCCCGGCGCCAAACTGCTTGGAAACACTACCAGCGCCGTCACGCGCCCGGCCCCGTCGCCCAACAGCAGCAACAACGCCGAGGGCCACAGGCTGGTGCCCGGCAGGATGCTGACCGTGGCGCCGGCCGCGGCGGCTCCGTCGCCATCCGGCGCGGCGGGCGGCGCGCCGATATTCTGTTGTACCGTCAAGCGAATCTGGCCAAGTCCAGATACATCAATCTGGTGCGCGGTTGTATTGCGGTGCGCCATGCGCAGGCAGGCCGCGCCCGCGGCCAGGCACAAGGCGCCCACCAGCAGCGGCGCGCGCACCCCTGGCATGAGGCCGCCCGCGAGCGCGGCGCCGGCCGCCAGGTTGGCCAGCGCGAACCCGAACAGGGCCGCGCGCAAGGGATGCGACGGCCGGATGACGGCGGATACCGCGATGGACATCATGGATGGGTTTGAAGTTTGCTGCGGGCGCGCCGGCCGGGATGGCCGGGCAAAAAGGGGGTGGCGCGACAACGCGCCGGCGTCCCGTCGGCGCCCACCCTTTAAGACAAGGGCGGACGCCGGAGGTTCAAGCTTGATTGAGGCTTTTTACGACGGCCTGGATCAGGCCTTGCCGAACACGAGCGTGCCGTTGGTACCGCCGAAACCGAACGAGTTCTTGACCGCGACATCGATCTTCAATTCGCGCGCCGTGTTGGCGCAAAAATCGAGGTCGCAGGCGGGGTCCTGGTTGAACAGGTTGATCGTCGGTGGCGATATCTGGTGGTGCATGGCAAGCACCGTGAACACCGCCTCGAGCCCGCCCGCGCCGCCGAGCAGGTGCCCGGTCATCGACTTGGTCGAGTTGACCACGAGCTTGCCGGCGTGCGCGCCGAAGGTCTTCTTGATGCCCTGCACCTCGGCCAGGTCGCCCAGCGGGGTCGAGGTGCCGTGCGCGTTGACATAGTTGACCTGGTCGGGGTTGACGCCAGCGTTGGCCATCGCCGAGACCATGCAACGGCTGGCGCCGCTGCCATCCTCGACCGGCGAGGTCATGTGGTAGGCGTCGGCGCTCATGCCGAACCCGAGCAGCTCCGCATAGATGCGGGCGCCGCGCGCTTTGGCATGTTCGTACTCCTCGAGCACCATCACGCCGGCGCCCTCGCCGAGCACGAAGCCGTCGCGGTCGCGGTCCCAGGGACGCGACGCGGTGGCCGGATCGTCGTTGCGCGACGACAGCGCCCTGGCCGAGGCGAAACCGCCCAGGCCGAGCGGCGAGATGGTCGCCTCGGCACCGCCGGCGATCATCACGTCGGCGTCGCCGTACTCGATCAGGCGCCCGGCCGCGCCGATGCTGTGTAGGCCGGTCGTGCAGGCGGTGACGATGGCCAGGTTCGGGCCCCTCAGTCCATACTTGATCGATAGGTTGCCAGAGATCATGTTGATGATCGAGGCGGGCACGAAGAACGGCGAGATCCGGCGCGGGCCGCGCTTGCTGTAGTCCTCTTTGGTTTCTTCGATCAGCGGCAAGCCGCCGATGCCCGAACCAATGATGACGCCGATGCGGTCGGCGTTTGCCTCGGTGACCTCGAGGCCGCTGTCTTGCAGCGCCTGGATGCCGGCGGCCATGCCGAAATGGATGAAGGTGTCCATGTGGCGGGCGTCTTTAGCGGGGATGTAATCCTCGATATTGAAGCCCTTGACCTCGCCCGCGAAGTGGGTCGAAAAAGGCGCCGCGTCAAACTTGGTGATGGCGGCGATGCCGGACTTGCCAGCCAGCGCCGCGCTCCACGTTTCGGCAACGGTGTTGCCAATCGGTGAGACGCAGCCCAGACCGGTGATGACGACACGACGGTTTCGTGAACGGCTCAAGCGATTCTCCCAGATTCAAATCAGACGTGCTTAGGCCTTGACGTGCGCGGTCGCGTAGTCGATGGCTTGCTTGACGGTCGTGATTTTCTCTGCTTGCTCGTCAGGGATTTCCATTTCGAATTCATCTTCCAGCGCCATCACGAGTTCGACGGTGTCGAGCGAATCCGCGCCGAGGTCGTCAACGAAGGAGGATTCGATCTTGATGTCCACCTCGGCGACGCCCAGTTGCTCAGCGACGATTTTCTTAACGCGTTGTTCGATATCCGACATGTTATGGCTCCAATGTGTGTGTTACGGAAAGTGCGCGCATTTTATCAGGTTTGCGCGTTGAAAAACACATTTCGGTGTCTGACGCTAAATCGACCGAATGCAGTGCTAAAAACAATTAACTCAATGGAACCCCAGCGACATTACCCCCGCGCAACTGCGTGCGGGGCGCCGCCGCGCCGCGCCAGAGGCTGAGAGTTTTTCGGACGTGCCCGAGCAGCGCGCCAGAAGGTGGCCGATCAAGGCGCAAAGCACAGCCATAGCTCGGGCTATGGCGAGCATTTGCAACGACGAGCGGGCGCTTTCCGGCGTGCTGAGCGGGCATGGTCGAAAGACTCTCAGCCTCTCAGTTCATGTACATCCCGCCATTGACGTGCAGGGTGGTGCCGGTGATGTAGGCCGCTTGCGGCCCGGCCAGGAATGCTACCGCATGTGCGATGTCCTCCGGCGCACCCAAGCGGCCGAGCGGGATTTGGGTCAACAGGGCGCTGTGCTGGTCCTCGCCGAGGCCGCGGGTCATGTCGGTGTCGATGAATCCCGGCGCCACGCAATTGACGGTGATGTTGCGACTGCCGATCTCGCGCGCCAGCGCGCGGCTCATGCCGGCCACGCCGGCCTTGGCAGCGGCGTAGTTCATCTGCCCGGCGTTGCCGGACGAGCCGACCACCGAGGTGATGTTGATGATACGCCCATGTTTGGCCTTCATCATGCCGCGCAGTACCGCGCGCGACAGGCGGGCGACCGCAGTCAGGTTGGTGGCGATGACGTTGTCCCACTCCTCGTCCTTCATGCGCATGGCCAACTGGTCCTGCGTGATGCCGGCGTTGTTGACCAGGATCGAAAGCGGGCCCACGTCCTTTTGCACGTCGTCGATGACGGCGGCGCAGGCGGCGGCCTCGGTCACGTTCAGGACCACGCCCTTGCCGCCGAACTCGGCCAGGTATTCGGAGATCGCGGCGGCGCCGCCGTCGGTGGTGGCGGTGCCGACCACCCTGGCGCCCTGGCGCGCCAGTTCGAGGGCGATGGCCTTGCCGATGCCGCGCGAGGCGCCGGTCACGAGTGCGACTTGGTTTTGCAGATTCATGGGGTTCCCTGTGTGTCTGTCTCTAGTTGTATGGTGGTTTAATGCTGGTCGCTTTGCGCGGGTCGCTTCAAGCCGGTCGCTTCACGCCGGTCGCTTCACGCGGGTCGCTTACGCGGCGGCCGGCGCGGCCTGCATGGCGGCCAGCACGCGCTCGAGCGCGGCCTGGTCGAGCAGCGCGTCGCCGGCCAGCGCCGGGTCGATGCGCTTGGCCATGCCGATCAGCACCTTGCTCGGCGCGCATTCGATGACGCTGGTGACGCCGTCGGCGGCCATGCCCTGCATGGTTTCGACCCAGCGCACGGGGCCGGCGGCCTGGCGCACCAGCGCGTCCCTGATCTGGGTCGGGTCGCTGGAGACGGCGACGTCGACGTTGTTGATGACGTCGATTTGCGGCGTGGAGAACGTGATGCCCGCCATGTACTCGCGCAGGCGGTCCGAGGCCGGCTTGAGCAGCGAGCTGTGGAACGGCGCGGACACCGCCAGCTTCATGGCGCGCTTGGCGCCCCTGGCCTTGGCCAGTTCGCAGGCGCGCTCGACTGCCGCGTTGTGTCCGGCGATCACGATCTGGGTTGGCTCGTTGAAATTGACCGGCTCGACCACGCTGCCGTCCTCGAGCGCGGCGGCCTCGAGGCACACGGCGCGCACGTCGGCCGCCTGCAGGCCGAGGATCACGGCCATGCCGCCCTGCCCGACCGGCACCGCCTCCTGCATCGCCTGGGCGCGGAAGCGCACCAGCGGCACCGCGTCCCTGAACGCGAGCACGCCGGCGGCCACCAGCGCCGAGTATTCGCCCAGGCTGTGGCCGGCGACGACCGACGGCGCGGGGCCGCCGGCCGCGATCCAGGCGCGGTACACGGCCACGGCCGCGGTCAGCATGATCGGCTGGGTGTTGGTGGTCAGGTCCTGCTGCTCCTTCGGACCCTCGGCGATCAGTTTGCCGAGGTCGAAGCCGAGCGCGTCGGACGCCTCGGCGACGGTCTGCGCGACCACCGGGTTGCCGGCGAAGCCACCGAGCATGCCGACCGCTTGCGCGCCCTGGCCAGGAAACAGAAAAGCGAATTTACTCATGGCGGTGCACTCCAATGTTCAACGGGTGTTAAATATTTTCTTGTTAAGCATGGGCCTGCGAACCGGCGGCGGGGAACGCCGGCCGCGGCCGCCGCATCCTAACGGACGGCCATATTGCAAGCTACATGCGCGCCAGCACCGCGCCCCACGTGAAGCCGCCGCCGACGGCCTCCATCATGACCGTGTCGCCGGCCATGATGCGGCCGTCGCGCATGGCCTGGTCGAAGGCGAGCGGGACCGATGCGGCCGAGGTGTTGCCGTGCTGGTCGACCGTGACGACCATCTTTTCGAGCGGCAGGCCGAGTTTCTTGGCCGTGCTCTTCATGATGCGGATGTTGGCCTGGTGCGGAATCAGCCAGTCGATCCCGGCCGGGGACATGCCGGCCTTGTCGAGCACCTCGTGGGCGACCTGCTCGAGCACGGTGACGGCGAGCTTGAACACGGCCGGGCCGTCCATGTATAAAAACGCGCTGCCCGAGATCGCGCCCGCGTTCAGGCTGCCCGGAATGCTCAGGATGTCGGCGTGGCGGCCGTCGGCGTGCATCTTGGTGGCCAGGATGCCCGGCTCCTCCGATGCCGTCAGCACCATCGCGCCGGCGCCGTCGCCGAACAGCACGCAGGTGGTGCGGTCCTCGAAATTGAGGATGCGCGAAAACACCTCGGCGCCGATCACGAGCACGTTCTTGTGCGCGCCCGACTTGATCAGGCTGTCGGCCACCGACACGGCGTAGACGAAGCCGCTGCAGACGGCCTGCACGTCGAAGGCGGCGCTGTTGTTGTGCATGCCGAGCTTGCGCTGGACGATGCAGGCGGTGCTCGGGAAGCTGCCGTGGTAGTCGGGGGTCGAGCTGGCCACGATGACGAGGTCGATGTCGTCGGCCGGGATGCCGGCCATCTCGATCGCCTTTTTGGCAGCCTCGACGGCGAGGTCGGACGAGAGCTGGCCGGGCGCCGCGTAGTGGCGCGCCGATATGCCGCTGCGCGAGACGATCCATTCGTCGGAGGTTTCGATGCCGTTGGCCGCCAGTTGCGCCATCAGGTCCCCGTTCGTCACGCGCCGGCTCGGCAGGTAGCTGCCGGTGCCGATAATTTTGCTGTACAAGGTCATTGGTGCCGTCCTGCTTAGGTTGTCGAGACCGATTCTTCCGGGTCGGGGGTGCGCGGCATCAACTCGGCGATCATCGTCGAAAGCTGTTCCTGCACATTGTATTTGGCCGCGTCGAACGCGCGCTTGATGGCGAACTCGTAGGAGTAGGCGTCGGCCCCGCCGTGGCTCTTGAACACCAGGCCGCGCAGGCCGAGCAGGCTGGCGCCGTTGTAGCGTGAAGGGTTGAGCCGCTTGGACAGGTTGCCCAGCGCGCCGCGCCCGAACAAGGCGCCGAGCATGGTCAGCGGGCTGCGCTTGAATTCGGTGGTCAGCACGTTCTTGAACATGCGCGCCAGACCCTCGACCGCCTTGAGCGTGACGTTGCCGACGAAACCGTCGCACACGACGATGTCGGTGGTGCCCTTGAAGATGTCGTTGCCCTCGACGTTGCCGTAGAAATTGAGCACGCCGCGCTCGTGGTCGGCGCGCAGCAGCTTGGCCGTGGCCTTGACCACCTCGTTGCCCTTGATTTCCTCGGTGCCCACGTTGAGCAGGCCGATGGTCGGACGCGCGATGCCCTCCATGGCCGACACCAGCACCGAGCCCATGATGGCGAACTGGTGCAGGTGGTGGGCCTCGCAGTCGACGTTGGCGCCGAGGTCGAGCATGTAGGTCGGCTTGTCCTTCTGATTGGGCAGAATCGAGCAGATGGCGGGACGGTCGACCCCGGGCATGGTCTTGAGCACGTAGCGCGAGACCGCCATCAGGGCCGCGGTGTTGCCGGCCGAAACGCAGGCCTTGGCCTTGCCCTCCTTGACCAGCTCGATCGCCACGCGCATCGAGGAGTCCTTCTTGCGGCGCAGCGCCACCTCGAGCGGGTCGTCCATCGTCACCACCTCGCTCGCGTGCACCACCGACAGGCGCGGATTGGCTTCGGCGCCGAGTTTTTTGAGTTCCGCGCGCAACTCGTCTTCGAGGCCGACGAGGATCAGCTCGGCTTCGGGCTGTGTTGCGAGGAATTTGATTGCCGCAGGAATGGTAACGCTGGGGCCGTGGTCGCCCCCCATGCAGTCGATGGAGATTTTTATTGTCATTTAATGGATTCGCACCGCTCAGGAACTACAGGCGGCAGGATGCGGTCTGCGCCAGCGAACGCCTGCCAGACTCAACATGTTTCAAAATGACGCTTGCCGCTTGCAGCCAAAAAAGAAAAAGCGGCACCACGCAAAAACTCACGTTGCACCGCTTTCATCCTACTCAAGAATAAGACGTCGATTACTCGTCGTTTTTGGTCTTGAGAACCTTGCGACCACGATAGAAGCCGTTCGGGCTGATGTGGTGACGCAGGTGCGTTTCACCCGTTACTGGCTCGATGCCCAGTTGCGGCGCGACCAGAAAGTCGTGCGAACGGTGCATTCCGCGCTTGGATGGGGACTTCTTATTCTGCTGAACTGCCATGATGACTCCTAATACATAAGTTCTAAAATTTTAACACAATCGACCGGCAAATACATGCGAATCGAGTATCCCAGCGGCAAAAATATTTCTTACCGACATGTTAACGCTGTTATTACATCACTACACACTGCCATACTCGACTACCACACGCGTTTGACACGTTGTTTACGTACCGCTTGTTCTGTACCGCTTGTTCTGTACCGCTTGTTCTGTACCGCTTGTTCTGTACCGCTTGTTCCGCCCCGCTTACTCGGTGCCGCCCAAATCCTTGAGGCCGGCGAACGGCGACGGCTTGGCGCCCTTGAGCGCGTCCAACAACTTGTTGTCGGGACAGGCCTCGTGCTTCGGCGACTGCGGCAACGCCAGCAGGGACTCGTCTTCGATCAGGTCGCGGATGTCGCAGTTGCGGCTGCCGACGATCGTGTCGATACTCTCGTCGTCGAGCAAAGCTTCGATCTCGTCGGCCTGCTCGTCGTCCTTGCCGAGCATGAGCACGGTCGAGGAATCGATCTCGTAGGCGAACGGGGCCAGGCAACGCTGACACATCAGTTGCACGGTGCCCGCGACCGACAACGTCATGGACGGATACCCGTGCTTGCTCGTGCCGCCCGTGACAGACCAGCAGATCTGGCCCGACTGGTCGGCGCAATCCTTGTTTAACCGGCTCATTTCGGCGACGGGTGTGACACCCTCGCGTTGGCCGTTGCTTCGACAGAACTCAAAAGCGTCGATGACAAAAGCGCTCATTTGCAGAAATTTTCCCCGGAAAACCTGCGATAATAACAGGCTTGACCCCGCGCAGTCAAAGACTTAGCGCTTTTTTTTGGCACGGGCCAAACGCCCCGTTGCTTCGGGATGCGATCGATCGGATTACCTTGATGGACCGGTCGATTTATCACCGTTACTTCTAAATAGCACGACCGCAGACCACATGATACCAACATCGCCCCCGCAGCGCCTGATCCTCGCATCGAGTTCGCCCTACCGCCGCGCCCTGCTCGAGCGGCTGCGCCTGCCGTTCGAGGTCATCGCGCCCGACATCGACGAGACGGCCCTGGCGGGCGAGACGCCCGAGACGACGGCGCTGCGGCTGGCGCGCGCCAAGGCCGGCGCGGTCGCCGCGCTGGCTCCGGGCAGCCTCGTGATCGGCTCCGACCAGGTCGCCACGCTCGACGGCGAGCAGATCGGCAAGCCGGGAGACCACGCGAACGCGCTGGCCCAGTTGCGGAAAATGCGCGGGCGGCGCGTCGTGTTCCACACCGCGCTGTGCCTGTGGGACGGGCGCGCCCCTTCGCTGACCGGCGCGGCCCAGCTCGAGAACGTGCAAACCTTGGTCACCTTCCGCGACCTGCCCGACGCCGAGCTCGACGCCTACCTGCGCATCGAGCAGCCCTACGACTGCGCCGGCAGCGCCAAGAACGAGGGCCTGGGCATCGCGGTTTTGGAGCGCATCGACAGCGACGACCCCACCGCCCTGACCGGCCTGCCCCTGATCGCGCTGACCGGCATGCTGCGGCGCGCCGGAATCCGCTTCTTCGGCGCCTGATGCCTATGCCGCCCCCCCTTCGTCATTACTGCCATTGGCAGGAATGACTTCCCGCGAAAGCGGGAACCCATGCTGAATGCGCACAGACTTAACGCATGAACCTTTTGCAAAGGAACGCCGCGTCTATGCGTATTCAGCATGGATCCCCGCTTGCGCGGGGAGTCGGTTCCGCCAGTGGCGGGACCGACGATAATCTCCTTCATCCCTAACCCACTTGACTATGCCCGGCACCCTCTACCTGATCCCCAACACGCTCGGCCCCACCGAAGCGGCCCCCGACGCCCTGTCCCACATCCTCCCTGACATGGTGCAGGCGCAGACCGCGCGGCTCGATTACTTCGTGGCCGAGAACGCGAAGACGGCGCGCGCCTTCCTCAAGCTGATCGCGCTGCGCCACCCGCTCGCCAAGCCGCTGCAGGAGATCGAGATCGCCGAACTGAACGTGAACACCCCGCCCCAGGCGCTGACCACCCTGCTCGCGCCGCTGCTGGCCGGGCGCGACGCCGGCCTGGTGTCGGAGGCCGGGGTGCCGGCCGTGGCCGACCCGGGCGCCGACCTGGTGCGGCTGGCGCACCAGCACGGCGTGACCGTGCGCCCGCTAGTGGGGCCGTCGTCGCTGCTGCTGGCCGTCATGGCCAGCGGGCTCAATGGACAGAGCTTCGCCTTCAACGGCTACCTGCCGACCGACGCCGCCCTGCGCGCCAAGCGCATCAGGGAGCTCGAACTGCGCTCGCGCGCCGAGCGGCAGACCCAGTTGCTGATCGAAACGCCGTACCGCAACGGCGCCATGCTCGAGGCGCTGACGGGCAATTGCCAGCCCGGCACCCTGATCTGCGTGGCGACCGACCTGAGCCTGCCGAGCGAATCGGTGCGCACGCTGGGCGCCGGCAAATGGAAGGCGCTGCTGGCGGCCGGCCAGGCGCCGGACTTCCACAAGAAACCGACGGTCTTCCTGCTGCTGGCGCAATAGACGCGGGCGGCGCCGCGGTGCCGCGGGGTGCCTAGTGCAGCTCGTGGGCCAGCTCGCTGACCCACTCGAAGGCGGCCAGCTCGATCGCGCGCATCTGCTTGACCGTCATACCCAGCACGCCCAGGTGCTGGTGCAGCTCGGCGCCCTCGGCCGGGTTCTCGAGCAATTCGACGACCCTGAGCATGTGGCCGAAATCGCCCTCGCGCGCCAGCAGCGCCGCGCGCACCTCGTCGGCCACGGCGACCGTGTCGAGGATGTCGCGCATCGACATCGAGAACAACGCGTCCATGAGCGACATGATGCCGACCGTGAAACCGGTGTCGGCGCAGCCGCGCCGGTTAGGGCGCACGTGCTGCGTCATCAGTTCGAGCAGCTTGCCGCGCGTGGTCGCCATCTGCAGCAGGGGCGAATTGAATTCGACCGCCCCGCCCGGCGTGGCGTAAAGCAATATCTGCAGCCAGCGCTGCAGCTGGTCGCGCCCCATCAGCATGAGCGCCTGCGACAGCGAGTCGATGCGGGTGCGCGCGCCGGCCGCCGGGGTGTTGACCAGGCGCAGCAGGTTGAGGCTGATGAGGGCGTCGCGCTTGACGCAGATTTCGATCTCCCGGCTGCCGGCGTCGTTGCGCAGCAGCTGGAGCAACTGCAGGATGACGAGTTTGGACGGCGCGATCTTTTTGCCGGTGAGCATTACCGGGCGCGCGAAATAATAGCCCTGGAAGTAGTCGAAGCCGAGCTCCATGCACTGCGTGTATTCCTCGATCGTCTCGACCTTTTCGGCCAGCAGCTTGTGCCCGGTCCCCTTGAGCGAGGCGACCAGCCCGACCAGGTCGGCGGGCGCGACGCCCTGGAGGTCGATCTTGACGACGTCGACCAGGCCGATCAGCAGGCGCACCTGCTCCGAATCGGCGACCACGTCGTCGAGCGCGAACTTGAAGCCGAGCGCCTTGAGCTCGACCACGCGCGCGATCACGGCGGCCGTGGGCACCACGGTCTCGAGGATTTCGAGGATGACCTTGTCGGTCGGCAGAAAACGGATGAAGTCGCTCATGAGCACTTCTTCGTCGACATTGACGAAGGCGAACTGGTCGCCGACGACCTGGGCCATGCCGAGCTGGGACGCGTGCGAAATGACGGCCGCGGTCGCCGCGGCGCCGTGAGTGACGTCGGCGGCGTTGACGCCGGCGGTGCGGAACAGCAATTCGAACGCGAACAGGTGCTGGTCGCGGCCCAGTATCGGCTGGCGCGCGAGGAAGAAGTCATCCGCCACATTTTGTGGCGCGACCGCAGCATCTGCCGTAACGTAAGCCAAGGGGCCACTCCAGTGAACTCAGGTGGAAGGCGCGCCGGGGCGCCCGCATGGGATAACTATACTCCGCGCCGACCGGTGGTCGAAAAACTATTTACCAAATCGATACCAGGTGTTTCTTCACGGCCTCTTTGAGCCTGGATTGCGCGGCCCCGCGCCGGGCGCGCGCGGGCGCCCCGGACGCGCCACCTTGTCGGCGCCCGCGCCCGGCGCCTTGGCGGCGGCCGCCAGCGGGCGCGGGCGCGCC
>NZ_PXWF02000286.1 GCF_003011895.2 Massilia glaciei
TCGCTTTTGAATTGAGAACTGCTGCATTAACCCTAACTATATCGAATCGCCGGGTTTTCCCTGTACGATGAACGGTCGTCAAGATTGCTTCGCACATCTGCGGTTTCCCTGGGCTCAAGCCCGGGACGGAGCATTGAATATGTTGCATAATTTTTTGTCCAATAACCGCGGCGAGCTCGCCGCGCGTTGCCGCATTAAGGTGGGAAACCGTCCCGGTCGCTCAGCCACCGAGGCGCAACTCCAAAATGGCATCCCCTTGTTTCTGGACCAGTTGATCAGGACACTCCGGGTCGAGCAATCACCGCAGAGGCACAACAGTGAGCTCATTTCGGGGCCGGCCGGAGGCGGCGTTGCTCTCTCGGAAGTGAGCGTGTCGGCCGCCCAACACGGCAAGGACCTGTTGGCGTTGGGGCTCACTGTTGACCAGGTGGTGCACGACTACGGCGACCTTTGCCAGGCGATCACGGATTTGGCGGTGGAGCGCGATGCGCCTTTCGAGGTTGATGAATTCCGCACGCTGAACCGTTGCTTGGACAATGCCATTTCCGACGCCGTGACAGAGTTCAGCTATCAACGCGACGGCCTTAACGCCGCCCGCAGCAGCGACGAGTCCAATCAACAAATGGGTTTTTTCGCTCACGAGCTTAGAAATCTGCTTGGGACGGCCTCGTTGGCGTTCGCGGCTGTCAAAGCGGGCAACCTCAGTCTTACCGGCGCGACAGGTTCGGTTCTTGAGCGCAGCCTGGTCGGCATGGACAGATTGATCACGAATTCCATACAGGACGTTCGTTCAATCGAGCAAACCGAGGCTTTGGACGCGTTCTCCCTTGCCGGATTCATCCAGGAGATTGACGCCGCCGCCGCGCTCTCGGCCAGAATGTATGGCTGTTCGTTTCGGGTCCTTCCGGTTGACGCCGACCTCGCGCTTAGTGGGACGCGCGATTTGCTCATCGCCGCGGTGGCGAACTTGCTGCAGAACGGCTTCAAATTCACCGCTCCAGGCACCGAGGTGTTGCTGACGGCGTACGCGCAGGGCGATCGAATCCTTATCGATGTCAAGGATCATTGTGGCGGCTTGCCCGCCGGAGTGGCAAACTCCATGTTCTTGCCGTTTTCGCAGGCGGGAACAAACCGCACCGGGATCGGTCTCGGCCTGACCATCTCAAGACAGACTGTGGTATCGAATAACGGAACGCTGACAGTCCATAACCTCGAGGGGATAGGCTGTGTGTTCACCATCAGCCTGCCTCGCCACAGGATGCCGAGCTGATCGCGGCGAAAATATAGCCAAGCCAGGCGCTCCGATGTGGCCGGAAGGCGTGAGAGGCTGAGAGGCTGAGAGAAATTCAGCCCCTCGCACTAACTCCGCGCGAGAAATTCATGGCCGCCACGCCAAATCCGCAGCCACCACCTGTCATATTGTCCGCGTCCATCCGCCCAATCATCTGATGGCGCCAGAGCGCGTAGCACCCCGGGCGAAGCGAGCAGATCTGACATTGCCCCCCCCGCAGCGGGCTGCGGGAGGGCACTCCGCACGGAAGTGGGCGCTCACAAATTCATCGTGAAATGCGATCCGCCGGATGGTTGACGCCAGCATTGGTGCCGTCTCCAGTTCAAACGGGTTCACGCCCTCGAGGCAAGCCACGTTGTGGCCGTACCCGGCCGGGTTGGAACGTCGCTGGTGGTGGGTATAGATTCCACAGTGGGCGCAGCCAGAGGCACCGACGCGACCGCCGACCGACCACGCCATAGACGACGCCCGCATGCGGTTTCACACCGCTATTTCTTATAAATGTCCGTGTAAAAACCACTGGCGCGCAGTGTCAGTTTGACGGGCGCGTTGGTCTTGTTCGCCCAATACCAGCCATGCACGCCCGTGAACGGCGCTATCAGAGAACCGCTCGATTGGCTGACACCGTTTTCTTCGATGAAGCTTTCAAACTCGTCGCCCTTGGCGTTGACCGGTTCGCCATGGAAGTCGTGGTTGAGCGCTTCGCCGTTTGCGGTCTTCCACGAGTAGATCAGGGTCGCGCCCTTCGCCAGAAGGGTTTTGACTTCCAATCCTTTTCCCGCCGGAAGCGTAATCTCCTGCACATCGGAACGGTAGGCGACCGCCTGTTTCGACGCGATCGTCGCCGCGCGTTCCTCACCCGGGGCCGACACGGTCGACATTTTCGCCGCGCCGACGATTGGCGCCGCGGGTGCCGCCGCCGCCATCTCCGCCGGCGCGGGCGCCGGCGCCGCCCCCTCCGCCGGCGCGCCCGCCTCCGCGTGCATCGCGGTCAATCCGAGCGCCTTGCCGGCGCCGGTCGGATCGATCCCGTACTCGGCGGGCAATACGGCGATCGTCAAAATCACCCCGGCGACGGCTGCGGCGATCGCCATGCCGCGCAAAAGTTCTTTTTTAGGCGCAACGATGGCGCCACTCGATGGTTGTTGGGACATGTGCAACTCCTATTTACTGAGGAAACCGGTGAACTGGAAGCCCGCGAGGATGAACCCCGCGGTCATCAATGCGAAATTGCCCGCCAGGGCGTGGCGCGCGAAACTGGCCGTGGAGCGCCAGTAGCGCATCGCGACGAGGATCATGCCAAGCGCGAGCAACTGGCCGATCTCGACACCGACATTGAACGCGATCATGTTTGGCACAAGGCCATCGGCCGACAGCGCGAAGTCCTGGAGTTTTGTGGCAAGCCCGAGGCCGTGGAAAAAGCCGAAGATCAGCACCGCCGCCTTCTTGTTGGGCTGCACGCCAAAGACCGTCTTGAAGCCGCCCAGGTTGTCGAATGCCCGGTAGACGATCGACAGGCCGATGATCGCGTCGACCAGGTAGGCGTTGATGTGCCAGCCATTGAGCACGCCAAGCAGCAGCGTGGTGCTATGCCCGAGCGCGAACAGGGTCACGTACAGGCCGATGTCCTTCATCTTGTGGAGGAAGAAAATCACGCCACACAGGAACAGCAAGTGGTCGTAGCCGGTCACCATGTGTTTGGCGCCCAGGTACAGATAGGGCAGAAAGTGGACGCCGGTGGCGCCCTGGAGGAATCCCTTGTCCGACTCCGACACGCCGTGGGCGAATGCGCCGGCGGTCAGCATGCACAGGGCCAGGCCCAGCAGCCAGACCCATGGATGCAGGGGGCCGGACCATTGTTTTATCACTCTCACATCTGTCTCCTTCTAGGTGGTCCCGGCGCCGTGTGGCGCAGGAACAAAAATTCCGGCCGCGGCCGCTCCGGTCCTGTGGCTGCCGAAGCGCAGGTACAGCGCCGGCACGACAAACATGTTGAGCGCGGTCGACGACAGCAGGCCGAACAGGATCACGACGGCCATCGGCGCCTGGATCTCGCTGCCCGGCTCACCCGCGCTCAATGCCAGCGGCACCAGTGCCAGACCGGCGGCCAGGGCCGTCATGAGGATCGGCACCAGGCGCTCCTCGGCGCCACGCCGCACCGCGGCGAGCGGATCGGTGGCCTCGCCGCTGTCGAGCAAGTTCCGTATGTGCGAGATCAGCATCACGCCGTTGCGCGTCGCGATGCCGAACAGGGTGATAAAACCGATGATCGCCGCCACCGACAACACCCCGCCCGTCACGAACACGCCGACCACCCCGCCGATCATCGCCAACGGCAGATTGAGCATCACCAGCAGCGCGTCCCGGGTCGAGCGGAACGCCATGAACAGCAGCAGAAAAATACCGACCAGTACCACCGAGCCGAGCATCAGCAAGGTGCGCGACGCGGTTTCCGCCGATTCGAACTGGCCGCCGTACTCGACATGGTAGCCGACCGGCAGCTTCACCTCGGCCCGCACGCGTTGGCGCAACTCGTCGACCACGCCGGCGAGGTCGCGTCCGGACACGTTGGCCATGACCACGATCTTGCGCTGGACGTTCTCGCGCCCGATCAGGTTGGGGCCGCGGTCCTTGCTGATATCGGCAAGCGCCGACAATGGAAGACGCGCGCCCGAGGCCGTGGTGATGAGCGTCGCGTTGATCGCCTCGAGCGAAGCGCTGGCCGCCGGATCGAAGCGCACCGCCAGGTCGAAGCTGGTCTGGCCGTCGAGGATCTTCGACACCACCTGGCCGCCGAAGGCCGTCTCGATCGTCTCGGCCACCGTCCGGACCGACAGGCCGGCCCGCGCCAGCGCCTCGCGCTTGAACCGGATATTGACGAAAGGGATGTCGATTTGCTGCTCGACCGAAACGTCGACCGCGCCGCGCACGGTCTCGGCCACTGCCTTGACCTGTTCCCCCGCCCGGCGCAGCTCGTACAGATCGGCGCCAAGGATCTTGACGGCGATGTTCGCGCGGGTGCCCGACAGCATGTGGTCGATCCGGTGCGAGATCGGCTGGCCGATCACCACATTCATTCCCGGCAGCATGGCGAATTCCTTGCGCAGCGCCCCCAGCAATTCATCCTTGCTGCGCTTTTTCATGCTCAGGCTGACGTCGATCTCCGATGCGTTGATGCCCTGGTCGTGCGGGTCGAGCTCGGCGCGCCCGGTGCGGCGCGCCGTCGCGGTCACCTCGGGCTGGCTGAGCAATATCTGTTCGACCCGCAGCGCCATCCGGTCCGACGCGTCGAGCGCGGTTCCAGGCAGGGTGACGGCCGACACCGTCAAACTTCCCTCGTTGAAATCGGGCAGGAACGCGCGGCCCGCGAACGCCAGCGCGAACAGGGCGGCGGCCAGCATGGCGCCGCTGGCAAGCGCGACAGCGCGCCACCGGGACAGTACCTTGCCCAGCATGGTGGCGTAACCCCGCTTGAGGCTGTGCAAGAAACGCGGCTCCTGCTGGTTCGTGACGATCTTCGCATTTGGCAGCAGCCAAAGCGCGAGCACCGGCGTGACCGTCAGCGCCACGGCCAGCGAGGCGGCCAGCGCGACGACATAGGCGGAACCGAGCGGCACCATCAAACGCCCCTCGACGCCGGTCAGGAAGAACAGCGGCAGGAACACGAGCATGATGATCAATGTGGCGAACACGATCGAGCCCTGGATCTCGCGTGTGGCGTCGAGCACCACCCGCGCCGGCGTCAAGCGCAGCGCCGGCGCGCGCAAATTGTTCTCGCGCAGCCGCCGCACGATGTTCTCGACCACGATGATGGCGTCGTCGACCAGCGCGCCGAGGGCGATGGCCAGCCCGCCGAGCGTCATGGTGTTGATGGTCGCCCCCATCGCCTGCATCGTCAGCGTGGCCACCACCAGTGACAGCGGCAGCGCGACGAGCGTGATGGCGGTGGCGCGCGCCGACAGCAGGAAGCCGAACACGATGATGACCACGAGGATCGCGCCGTCACGCACGGCTTCAAGCAGGTTTTCAATCGAGGTCGAGATGAAATCGGCCTGGCGGAACACGCGGCTGTGGATTTTCATGCCCTTGGGCAGGGCCGCCTGCATGTCGTCGAACACGGCGTCGAGCCGCCCCGTCAGCTCCAGCGTGTTCGCCCCGGGTTGCTTCTGGATGCCGAGGATCACCGCGGGCTTGCCGCTGAACGAGCCGGTGCCCCGTTTGGCCGCCGCCCCTATCTTGACGGCCGCGACATGGCGCACCAGCACCGGCTGGCCGTTGCGTGTGGCCACGGCGGTATCGGCGATGTCGTCCGCGCCGCGGATCCGGCCCAGCCCCTGGATCAGATATTCCTGCGCGCCCTCGGTGTAGAAACCGGCCGAGGCGTTCTGGTTTGACGAGCGCAAGGCGTCGGTCACCTCGCCCAGCGTGATGCCGTAACTGGCCAGCCGCTCCGGTTGCACGACGACCTGGAATTGCTTGGTGTCGCCGCCGATGGGAATGACCTCCGCCACGCCGGGCACCGCCAGAATGCGCTTGCGCAGCACCCAATCGGCCGTTGTTTTGAGCTCCGTGGCCGCGTGGACGTCCGACGTGAGCGCCACGAACATGATCTCGCCCATGACGGATGCGACCGGCGCCATGACCGGCGTGGGCACGTCCGGGGGCAGCGCCGCGCGCGCCAGCTGCAGCTTCTCGGCGACGATCTGGCGGGCCAGATAGATGTCGGTGCCCCAGTCGAATTCGACCGTCACGATCGAAATGCCGACGTCGCTGACCGAGCGCACGCGGCGCACGCCGGAGGCGCCGTTCATCGCCGTTTCCACCGGAAACGTGACCTGGGCCTCCACTTCGGTCGGCGCCATGCCGTGCGCCTCGGTCACGACCGTGACCGCCGGGGCGGTCAAGTCGGGGAACACATCGACCGGCATGCGGCTCGTTTGCCAGCCGCCCCACAGCATCAACACAAGCGCGCCGAGCAGGATGAACAGGCGGTTCTTGAGGGACCATTCAATTATGTTGGAAATCATGCGCCCGCCTTAATGTGCATGGCCTTCGCCCATCGCGGCCGGGGTCGTAGCGGCGAGGCGGACCTGGTAAGCGCCTTTCGAGACGACGCGTTCGCCCGCGGCGACACCGCTTTTCACTGCAACCCAGTCGCCATCGCGCACGCCGAGCCGCACCTGGCGCCGTTCAAAGGCCTCGCCGTGCCGCAGCACATAGACCACCGGCACACCGTTGTCGTCGACCACGGCCGCGGCCGGTATGGCGAGCGACTCGATGCGCTTTCCCGCGAACACGCTGGTGCGGGCGGCCATGCCTATGCGCAGGCGTCGTTGCGGATTGGGAAACTCGAAGACCAGCGGCGCGGTGCGCGAAACCGGATCGATCACACCGCCAAAGCCGACGATGCGCCCGCCATGGCGCTCGTCGATCTCGAAGCTTGTATCGAAGCCGTCGACGCGGAAGGCGGCGCCCGTGGGCTCGCCGAGGCGCCCGATGTCGCTCTCGGCCACGCGCACCTCCAGCCACAGCCGGTCGGCATTGACAATATGGACGATCGGCTGGCCTTCGTTGATGAAGCCGCCCGGCGCCACGCCCACCTCGGCAACGGTGCCCGAGATGGGCGCGCGGATGGCGATGCCGCCGCCTGAGCCGCCGTCATTGCGGTACTGGCCGGCGCGCCGCTGGGCGCCCGTCAACTCGGCGCGCGCGAGGCTCTCCTCGTTGCGGGCGGCGATCACGCGCCGCTCCGGCACCGCCTCCTGCTTGTGCAGCGCCTCAAGGCGCTCGCGTTCACGTGCCGCCTGCTGGACACCCAGGCGGGCCTTTTGCATGGCCAGGTCCAGCGTGGCGATATCGGTGTCGCCACCCAAACGCGGCACCAGATAGGCGAGCAACTGGCCTTTTTTTACCACCATGCCGATTTGGGGAAACTGGCCCGCGGCGACCACCTGGCCGGCCGACACGGCGGTCAATTGGGCGTCCTGGTTGGCCGGCGCGCGCAAGGTGCCGGTGGCGGCCACGGACTCGCGCAAACTGCGCTTCCCAACCTCGCTGAGCGCGTATTCGGTTTTCCATTGCTGCTCTTTAAGGTAGGCGATCGCGCCGGGCGGCTCCGGCTTCTCGGCCGCTTGCGCCCTCAAAGCGCCCGCCTGGTCGGCAAAAACCGTCACCTCACCAAGGTCGTGCACCGAACTGCCTTGCGCAGTGTCCAACCTGAAAACGAGCTTTCGCGGGCCGGGGTATTTTGGTTTGGCGACGGGCCGGAAAATGCCGGGATTGGCCACACGGTCGACTGTGAATGTCTCGGTTGGCTGCTTGCCGCCCGACAGGGTAACGGTCACCTTGCCGGCCATGACGGGCCTGAAGTCGCTCAGCGTCGACAGATGCGCCGCGAAGGGCGATTCGTGTCCCACCGTCAGCGGCGGGAACTCGACAAACAATTCGGTGCGGTCGCTGAAATGGGTGAATGTGACCGGCTCCAGCTGCGCGCCCTCCTCCTTGGCCGTGGCTTCGGCGTGCCCGGCTTCGCCATGGCGGTCGCAACCGCCAATAAGCAATGCCCCCGCGACGATCAAGAGCGAGGCGAGCGCGCTTGCAGATTTCCGTCCCTGTGTAAGTTTGTTCATAGTTTGCCGTTCCCCGCGATAGTGTCCAATTCGATTGCCGCCCGCCGCGCGTTCCACCCCAACTCCAGGGCGCGCTGTTCCACCTCGAGGGCGGCCTTGTAGGCATCGAGCAATTCGAGAATGCTGCTCTCACCGCCCTGGTATGCGGCCTCGGCGATGCGCACCAATTCCCGCGAACCCGTTGTCGATTGCTCCCGGTAATCACGCGCGGCGGCGTTCAGCTGTTTCAGTTGCTGCCACAGGGCGCGCGCGTCCCCGTCGAGCCTGGTGCGAAGCAGTCGCGCCTCGCTGCGCGAGATGTCGGCTTGCGCGGCGGCGCGTTGCTGCCCGGTTTGACCGCGGTCGAAGAATGGCAATGGCACCGATACGCTGAGCACCGTGCCGCTGTCCCGGGCGCCGCCGTTTTCGGCGCTCTTCTGGCCGAGTCCGATGGTCACATCCGGGATCCAAGCGCGCCGGGCGGCCTGGCGGTCAAGCTCGGACGCGCCGGCACGCCGCTCGTGCGCGCGCAACGCCGGGCGCTGGTCTATCCGCGCCAACAACAATTCAAGGGCCTGCGGCTCGGGCGGGATCAAATCGCCCGCAGGCTCCGCCGGCGACGCGGGGTCGCCCGTCAGGGCCGCGAGCCGCAGCAGCGCCTTTTGATACTCCGCCTGCTCCACGCGCGACCGTGTTTGCGCCGTCATCCGTTCGAGCGCCATGCGGCGGCGGTCGTAGCCGGCCACCTCGCCGCCCTGATGGAGTTTCTTGACCGTCTCGGCGATCGCGGACATGCGCCGCTCCCAGTCGCCGGTCGCGGCCGCCAGCTTTTGCCTGTACAGCGCCTCGTAGAAGCGCTGGCGGATCTCGGCGGCGATCTCGACGCGGCGTTGCTCCGTGTCGGCCACGACCGCGGCCAGCCGTTCGCGCGCCGCATCGCGCCGCAGGCCGCGCTTGCCGCCGACGTCAAACTGCTGGGACAGCTCGATGGTGCGTTCGGTGTTTTGTCCAAGTGGGGACTTGATTGATTCGCGCCCGATGTCGAGGGTGGGATTAGCCCACCGGCCCGCCTCGGCGACATCGCTTCGCGCGGACGCCACGGTGGCCTCGATCAAGGTGGCGATGTCGGGACGGGCCAGCCCCAGGCGCACGCTGTCGTGCTCCGTCATCGGCGCGGGGCTCGAAGGGCTGGCGCCCCCAGGGGTCTGGGCCAGCGCCCCTTGCGACAGCAGCAGCATGCCGGCATACAGTGAGGCGGCCAACAAACGCCGATCACCGATCGGTTTTTTGGTGGCCACGGGACGTGGGGAGATTGGCATGGCGCGCATATCCGGTCTAGTGAACGAGGAAGCCGAGCAGGGACTCGGTCATGTGGTGAAGGGGGAGGACCAGCGCGATGAGGCCGGCCAAGGCCAGCGCCAACAGGGGCCGCGCATCGGAGTGCGACGATGGCCCGGCCGGCAGTGCGAGCAGGGCTTGGACACGGCACGGCACATTGCTGCCGACAAAATGGCTGACCGGCATCGGCAATACGGCAGCATCCCCGATGGGCGCCCATTGCGCGAACAGCTTCTCAACCTTGATGATGGTTTCGGCGACGGTGATGCGGTCGCCGCCGGTGTGCATGGCAGCGCGCTCATCGCATGCCTGCTCCGCCGCCATCGCCATTTCGGCGAGCAGGGTGCGGCGCAGGGACGGCAGATGCAGCCATGCACCAAACGAGGCGAGCAACTGGCGCAAGGCGTCCTGGCGCACGGCGTGCGCGCGCTCATGGGCGATCACAACCGCCAATTGCTGTGGTGTCAGGCGCGCAAGCAACTGCCTTGAGACGAACAGCTCCGGCATGCGCAGGCCGGCGGCAAAGGCCATGGGAGCGTCGAGCGCGACCACGTGAACGCCATGCACCTCGTCGCGATGGCTGAGCCGCATCAGGCGCGAAACCAATCGATGTGATCGCCAGACACCGTATGCCCATGCCGCCATCAAAGCGAGCGGCACGGCGCATCCGGCGATGGAGAGCAACATCAATACGCTCGCGCGCCCGATCATGGGCGGATGCAGCAGGCAAAGATGCGGGTGGTCGGGGTGCAGGTGGCAATGATCGGCGGCCAGACCGGCCAATGCCAGGAGCGACGGCGCGAAGCTGAGCAACAGAAAGGCGAACGAGCCAAGCAAGGGCGACATTGCGAACACGAACAGCATGTTCGCCCTCCTGTCGGGCGGCACCCCATCGAAGAATTTTTGCAGCGCCGGATAGCTCAGCGCGCAAACCAGCGATATCGCCAGCGCAAAAAGGACCGTCGCAAACACGCCGGCCTGGAACAATCCGCCATACTGATTTAGCAGCGCATTCATGGCGCCACCCCATCGTCCTGTTCGGCGCGCCGCGCCGCGATCAGCGCTTCCAGGCGGTCGAGGTTGGAGTGGTCTGCCCGGACGGCGAAATCGACAAACGCCGACAACATGGCGCCCGACTGCACCTGGCCGAGCGAACCGACCAGGCCCGCGATCATCGCCCCCATCAATTCCTCGCGCTGGACGCGCGCGGTGTACTGGTAGGCATGGCTGATCTTTTCGCGCGAGAGCAATTGCTTCCGGTGCAATCGCTCAAGCGTCGACTGCACGGTGTTCAAGGAGATGCTGCGCGCCACCCCGACACGGCTGTGCACCTCCTTTGCGTCGCCACAGGCGTGTTCCCACAAGTCCTCGAGGACGGCTTTTTCCAGGTCACCTAAGTTTGGGGGATGAGACGGTAGCACGGGCAATTCCATTTCGAGCGCGACGGGAATGTGCATTCTATCAAAAACCGATCGCCCGTCGGTTTTTAATGAAAATGGACGACATAACTGCCCGCCGCTTCACCGTTTTCCGCGTCACCGGGGAGCCGCGAGCGAAAGACGGGGCGATCCCACGCCGTGCTGCGGCTCACCGCACCCGAGTATGCGTCACCTATAGCGACGCCAGCAGATCCGACAGCACGCCGAAATCGACCGGCTTGACCAAGTGCCGGGCGAAGCCGGCCCCGATGCCGCGGGCCAGATCGTCGGCCTGGCCATAGCCCGACAAGGCGATAGCGAAAGGAATGTCCGCATCGGCGCTCGCACGCAGTTCGCGCATCAGGTCGTAGCCGGAAAGCCCGGGCAAGCCGATGTCGCAAATGAGAACGTCGAAACGCCGGGCGCGCGCCGCGGCCAGGCCGGCCGGGCCATCGAATGCCGTGACGACGGAATGCCCCTCGGCCAGCAGAAGCATTTCCAACATCTCACTGGCATCGCGATTGTCCTCGACCAGCAGTATGCTGTGGCGGCGGCCCTCCCCCCTTTGCGGCAATTGCGGCGCGGCGGCGCGTGGCTTGGGCGGGCACGGCAGGGTGACGGTGAACACGCTTCCGTGGCCAAGCCCCTCGCTGGACGCCTCGACGGTGCCGCCGTGCATTTCGACAACCTTGCGCACGACATTCAAGCCGATGCCCAGCCCCCCTTCGGATCGGGCCAGCGAACGCGGGCCTTGCGCGAACAATGAAAAAATATTCGGCAGGACATCGGCGGCAATACCTGCCCCGTTATCGGCGACCGTGATCTTCACCGTGTCGTCGGCGCGCCACGCGGTGAGCACGATCTTGCCGTGGTCGGGCGTGAACTTCGACGCGTTGACCAGAAGGTTGGAAACCACTTGCACCAGGCGTGTCGGGTCGGCATCGAGCATGATGTCCCCGGACGGCACGTGGAGCTCCATCAGCTGCCCGCGCGCGGCCACGCACGAGTGCACCGTCTCCATCGCCGTCGCCAGTTGGTCCGCCAGCACGATCGTCTGGCGCCGCAAGGTGATTTTTCCGCTGGTGATGCGTGCGGCATCGAGCAAGTCGTCGAGCAGATACGAGAGTTGTTTAACTTGACGGTCGATTATTGTCTGGACCTGCGACAGCTGTGGGGTCGGTTGCGCCAGTTTGGCAAGCATGCTCGCCGCCATGGCGATGGGCGCGAGCGGATTGCGCAACTCATGGGCGAGCATCGCCAGAAACTCACTCTGCCGATGGTTGACGGCCTGCGCCTCATCGCGCAGATACTGCGCGTCGATCGTGGCCAGCACCAGGTTCTCGTTGGCGGCACACAAAGCCTCGTTTTGCAGCAACAAGGCGTCGCGTTCCGAGGCCGCCATGCGAAGGCGGCCGATTTCTTCGACCAGCAGGAGCCGCTCCGCTTGCCAGGACGCCTCGGTCACTGGAACTTCGGCCTTGCGCCCATCCAGTCCGGAGGCCAGGAGTGAAAGCGGCTGGTCGGCGCTTTCCCCGCCCTCGGCGCAAGCGCGCCGGCCGTCAAAAAAAGACGTCCCGTCCCGACCGCCGCCTGCTGGCTCGGAAATCGCTGGCCGTCGATGGTGTGACATGTAGATTCCCTGCTTTTGTGCTGCCGCGGCTCGAATACCGAAAGTATCACTCCGATGGTAACAGGTCTGTTAGTTGGCGAACATAGGCTTTTTTCAACATTGGACCTTGGTGCCTCGGGCCGTCGGGCGAGGGCAAGGCACTCGGGGCAGAAGTGAACGCTTACCGCTCTTTCAAAAACTTCGACCCGCCGGATGGTTGACGCCGTCGCTGGTAGGTACCGTCTCGAGCTCAAACGGATTCACGCCCTCGAGGCAACCCACGTTGTAGCCGTACTCGGCCGGATTCGAGCGTCTCTGGTGATGCGTATAGATTCCACAGTGGCCGCAGAAGAAGTGTTTTGCGGTCTTCGTGTTGAATTGATACAACCTCAATGTTTCCTCGCCTTGCACTATCTTGATTCCAGGGAAAACATCCCGGACAGTCCCAGGCCTGAAGGTTGGAACTTCGCGTAAAGGCAAGCTCGGCATGGGTCCCCGCCATCGCGGGGATGACGTGGGTTAGTTTATCGATGAAAATCGTGGCGCGATTTCTGCCGCGTTAAACAAATTTCGCACCGCTGCGGCATCAAGGGAAATATCCCAGGCAGCAGTCCCGGGCCTGAAGGTTGCGCGAAGGCGAGGACGAAGTGGTTTTCGCCCTTGCACGCTCAATCTGGCGCCGACTCCAGCAATTCCACCGCCACCAGCATCGACGTCGGCTGCAGCGCGGGGCCGAACTGGCTCGATATCGCGACATTGGCCGCGTCGTGCCCGAAGGCGACTGCCACGCGCCCGCCGCGCGGCGTCGCCTGCGTCGGGTCGAAGGTGTACCAGCGCCCACCCACATAGGCCTCGAACCAGGCGTGCAAATCCATCGGCTCGAGCCCGTGCAGATAACCGACCACCATGCGCGCCGGAATGCACAGCGCGCGGCACAGCGCGATGCCCATGTGCGCCAGATCGCGGCACACGCCCTCCCCCTGCTGGTTCACCTGCACGGCCGACATGTAATGGTTGGCCGAGGCCGGGTTGAAGCGCACCGAGCGCCGGATCCAGTCGCTGATGCACACCACCTGGTCGTACCCGGGCGCCGCGTTGGCCACGATCTGGTTGGCCATCGTGAAGAACTGCTCGGATTCGACATAACGGCTCGGCAACAGATAGGTCAGCACCTCGTCGGGCAGGTTCTGCACTTCGTTGTAGGGCGCGCCCGGGCACACGTCGATCGTGTCGGAGGTCATCACGTCGGCCGAGGTGCGGATCGAAAATTGGCCCGGCGGCGCGATCAGGCGCTGGCACAGGTTGCCGTACAGGTCGGTGTACTCGACCACCGGCACGCTCGGCTTGAGCATGTAGCTCTCGCGCGCGACCCATTGATGGGCACCGCTGCGCGGACGCAGCATGAGGATGAACGGCGTCGGCACGTGCACGACAAAGTCCAGGTTACAACTGGTGCGCAGCCACATAAATGTGTTCCTTTTCGATTAATTGGGCGCGGGGCGTCCCGGCGCGGCGGCGACCGGTCAACCTGGCGCCTCGGGCGACAGGCACAGCGGCGTGACCGTGACCCTGACCGCCAGCTTGGCCTTGCCGCCGCCGAGGACGATGCCGCGCAGCGGCGTGACGTCGCTGAAGTCGCGGCCCCAGCCCAGCGTGACGTGTTCGTTCTGCACCAGGCAGCAATTGGTCGGATCGAAATCGACCCAGCCCAGATCGGGGCTGTACACCGAGACCCAGGCATGCGAGGCGTCGGCGCCGATCATGCGCGGCTGCCCCGCCGGCGGATGGGTCAGGATGTAGCCGCTCATGTAGCGCGCCGGCAAACCGATGCTGCGCAGGCAGCCGATCATCAGTTGCGCGAAGTCTTGGCAGACCCCGCGCCGGCCCTTGAGCACGGCTTCGAGCGGGGTCGATATCTCGGTCGCGGTGCCGTCGAACTCGAAGTCGTCGAAGATGCGGCGCGTCAGTTCCAGCGCGGCGTCGAGATGCGGGCGGCCCTCGGTGTAGCTGACGCGCGCGTAGGCTTCGAGCTCATGGTTCCAATTGACATGCGGCGACGCGTACAAGTAGCGGCAGGCCTCGAGCGTGCCGGCGCCAAGGTGCGCCTGCATCGAGTCGCGCAGCGGTTCCCACGCCGGCGAGCCCTTGATCTGCTCGACGCCGGGGCGCGCCGTGAGCGCGACCGTCGACTGCGCGTGCACCAGCAACTCCCTGTGCGGCGTGGTGATCGCGATGTGCCGGGTGCAATTGCCAAAGAAGTCGGTGCCGGCGACGCCGTCCTCCTCCTGCGGATCGACCACGATCTCGTGCGCGGTCGTGGTCTGGTGCGCGAAGTCGCGCGGCGTCATGTGCAAAAATTGCTGCGACAACGTCACCGCGTTCGCATAGGTGTAGTGCGTCTCGTGGTCCACCCGGTAGCGGGCGCTGGCGACTGCGGGCGTCGGCAAACCGGTCATGTTGGCATTCTGTCGGAGGGCTTGCCAGTATAGCTGAAGAAGCGCAGGCCGATCTGCTCGGACATCGAGGAGCTGGCCACGTTGATGCGGCTGAGCAGGTCGATCAGGCGCGCGTTGCCGCAATACAGGTCCGTCTCGGGCGAGAGCGCCAGCAGTTCGTCCCTGAGCGGCGCCAGCCACTGGGCCCCGCAATCGCCATAGGCCAGGGCGATCTTGCCCAGGCCGCCCAGGATGCCGTCGATCTGGAACAGCATGCCGCGCGGATTGGTGCCGTCGAGCAGCAGCAGGTCGAGCACGGGCAGCCACTCTGGCCGCGCGCGGTAGCGCGAGCGGTAGGTGACGATACTGTCGGACAATTCGAGCAGCCAGTCGAGGTTGCCGCCGGCATCCATCGCCAGCGCGCGCTGCAGCACCACGCACATAAATTGCAGGCGCTCGACGCGCCGGCCGACCGACAGGAAGCGCCAGCCGAGGTCGCGGTTCATGCCGTCGAGGGCGAAGCCGGACAGGGTCATCAGCGAGGCCGCCGTCTCGTCGAGGATCGCGACGACCTCCGCCTGCGACGGATGGCTGACGTCGGCCACGCGCTGCTCCATCTGGTTGAGCGCGCGCCAGTTGTCGACCGACAGGCGCTCGCGCAGGTGGCTCGCGCTCTGGTACAGCGCCTGCTGCTGGCGCGCAAGCCCCGGCACATCGGTCGAGACCACGGCGAGCATCAGGGCCGCCTCGACCTGGGCGTCGGTCAACACGAACGGATGGTCGGGGGGCTCGATTGCGGCGAGCGCCGGGGACTCGCCCTTGGCCGGGTCCTTGGTGTCGATCAGGTAGTACCAGGCGCACAGCGACTTGATGGCGGGCCATTCGGCGCCGCGGTCATCGGCGTCGATGTCAAACAGCATGCCCAGCGCCACGCGCAGCAGGCGCGCGATGTCGTCGCAGCGCTCGCTGTGGCGGCCGAACCAGAACAGGTTTTCGGCCATGCGGCTCGACAGATGCGTGTCGTCGCGGATCAGGTCGGCGCTGGTGGTGATGCGCTGCACCGGACGCGGCGCGGCCGGGCGCGCGCTCGCCTGCACCCAGGTGTCCTTGCTGCCGCCGCCGCGCTGCATCGTGATGACGCGCGAATCGAGGCCGGTGGCGACCCGGGTCAGTCCGCCCGGCATGACGATATAACCGTTGGGCGTGGCGCAGGCGTACACGCGCAGGCCGATCGAGCGCCCGTGCAGGCCGCCGAGCGGGCCGGGCTGCCACACGGGCGCCTGCGACAGTCGCACCAGTTCCTGCGCCACATAGTTGTTTGGATTGGCGCGCAGCGCCTCGATGAAGGCGGCGCGCGCCTCGCCCGTCAAGTCCTGGCCGAAGACGGTGGGCTGGCGCAACTGCGGGAATGTCGGCTTGATGACCAGCCGGTCGAGCTTGGCGACGACCTGTTCGAGCGCCTTCTCCTGGCCGCACCACCAGGTTGCCACCGACGGCATCTTGAGCGGCTCGCCGAGCAGGCGCCGCGACAGCGCCGGCAAAAAGCCGAGCAGCGCGCCGGACTCGAGCAGGCCCGAGCCGAGGCTGTTGGCGATGAGCACGTTGCCGCTGCGCGCGGCCTCGGTCAGGCCGCCCACGCCGAGGGCGGAGCCGGCGCGCAGTTCGAGCGGATCGCAAAAATCGTCGTCGACGCGGCGCACGATCACGTGCACGCGCTTGAGGCCGGACAGGGTCTTGTGCCAGACCATGCCGTTGCGCACGGTCAGGTCGCCGCCCTCGACCAGCGGCAGGCCGAGGTGGCGCGCCATGAAGGCTTGTTCGTAATAGGTCTCGTGGTACGGGCCCGGCGTGAGCAGCACGATGAGCGGCGTTTCGCTCTCGCGCAGGGCCGCGCCGGCGCCGCCGCGCAGGGCGCTCTGGCGGCCCCAGTGGACCAGGCTGTCGCGCATGGCGCTGAAGAACCCGGTCAGCGGGCGCACTTTGAGGTCGCGCATGAGGTCGGGGAAGGTGCGCGCGATGATCGAGCGGTTCTCGAGCGCGTAGCCGGCGCCCGACGGCGCCTGGGTGCGGTCGGTGATGACCCACCAGCGTCCGTCGGGGGCGCGCGCGAGGTCGACCGCGTAGAAGTGCAAGGCGATGCCGTCGCGGTGGCGCATGCCGTGGCACTGGCGCAAGAAGCCCGCGTGGGCGTGGATCAGCGCGGGCGGCAGCAGGCCTTCGGCGAGCATCTGCTGCTCGCCGTAGACGTCGCCGAGGATGCGGTTCATCAGGGTGGCGCGCTGGATCACGGCGGCCTCG
This sequence comes from Massilia glaciei, assembly GCF_003011895.2. Classification (GTDB taxonomy): domain Bacteria; phylum Pseudomonadota; class Gammaproteobacteria; order Burkholderiales; family Burkholderiaceae_D; genus Telluria_A; species Telluria_A glaciei. Next base: position 16,998 of record NZ_PXWF02000286.1, read on the forward strand.
ATGCCGCGCCACTCGTCCTGCGGCAGGATCAACGGCAGCGCGTTGAGGTCCCACGGTCGCTGCACGCCCTTGGCGTCGGCGTAGACGTTGTAGGTGACGCCGTTTTCGCGAATCTGGCGTTGCACCGTTTCGACGCGCTCGCGCATGGCATCGGGATTTTCGGCGGCGAGACGCTCGAGCATGGCGCGCCAGTGCGCGCGCGGTTGTCCCGAGGCGTCGAGGATTTCGTCGTAGCTTTCGGGCGCGACCTGATACGGGTCGAGGAGTTTTTGTACCATGCCTTGCTTGTTCCTTGCTGTTGATGCTGGTGCGCTGCTGTTTGGAAGTTTGCATAACTTCGCAGTGCACCTCCATGTCATTTCCGGGGGCTCGGCGCTCGGCGGCCCGATTAGCGGCGCACCATACAAACGTCATCGCACCATACAAACGTTACCGCGCCATACAAACGTTACCGCGCCATACAAACGTCACCGCGCCATACAAACGTCACCGCACCATATACCGTCATCCCCGCGAAAGCGGGGACCCATAGTGAGTAAGCCGTACCGAGCTATTAAAAACTTTTACAGCGGGCGACCGGTTTAAAGGTTCGAATTGCGCGTAGATGCGAAATCAGTATGGGTCCCCGCTTTCGCGGGGATGACGTTGGCTTTTTTTGTTCAAAATTTGCGTTTCACGATTTCTGCCGCATTCGATTTCTGTCTCATACGATTTCTGTGGCATTTTAGGCCCCAATCAAATCAACCCGGTTGCCAACGCAAATCCAGCGTCGTCGGAAAACTCGGGTTTAGGTCTTCTTTGACCACCTTCATCGGCCCCGGCGTGTGCCCGTGCGCCCAAAAGCGCGAAAAGCGCCTCGCCTCGGCGGCATTGGCATTAACCGGCGAATGTTCCTCGCTGCGCCCGCCCGGATGGGTGACATGATACGTGCAACCGCCGATCGCCCGTCCGCTCCAGGTATCGACCAGGTCGAACGTGAGCGGCGCCTGCACCTTGATGGTCGGATGCAGAGCCGACCACGGGCTCCAGGCCCTGAAGCGCACGCCCGCAACATACTCGCCCGGAATCCCGGTCGGCGCCAATGGCAACATGCGCCCGTTGCAGGCTACCACATGGCGCCCGTCGGTCAGTCCGCGCACCAGCAACTGCATCCGCTCGAGCGACGAATCGACATAACGCGCGGTCCCGCCGGCGGCCATTTCCTCGCCAAGCACGTTCCACGGCTCGATCGCCTGGCGCAACTCCATCTCCACGCCCTCATAAACGACGGTGCCAAAACGCGGAAAGCGGAATTCGATGAACGGGTCGAACCAACGCTCCTCGAACGCATACCCGGCCGCGCGCAGGTCCTTGACGACGTCGCGGATGTCCTGCGCAACAAAGTGCGGCAGCATCCAGCGGTCGTGCAGGGACGTGCCCCAGTGCACCAGCTTGGCCTCGTACGGCTCGCGCCAGAAACGTGCCACCAGCGCGCGCAGCAACAGCATTTGCAATAAACTCATGCGCTCGTGCGGCGGCATCTCGAAGGCGCGGAACTCGACCAGACCAAGCCGCCCGGTCGGCCCATCCGGCGAATACAACTTGTCGATAGAAAACTCGGACCGGTGCGTGTTGCCCGTCAAGTCCACCAGATGGTTGCGCAGCAGGCGGTCGACCATCCACGGCTTTTCGCCCTCCTCCAGCGTTGGCAGCACCTGGTCCATTTGCTGGAAGGCGATCGCCAGTTCGTACAGGTTGTCGTCGCGCGCCTCGTCCACCCGCGGCGCCTGGCTGGTGGGCCCGATGAAGGTGCCCGAGAACAGGTACGACAACGCCGGATGGTTTTGCCAATACGTGATCAGGCTCTTGAGCAGGTCGGGCCGGCGCAGCATGGGGCTGTCCTCGGCGGTGGCGCCGCCCAGGGTCGCGTGGTTGCCGCCGCCGGTGCCGGTGTGGCGGCCGTCGACCATGAATTTTTCGGTGCCGAGGCGGGTCAGGCGCGCCTCCTCGTACAGCGTGGTCATGTTGTAGACCAGCTCCTTCCAGCTCGCCGCCGGGTGGATGTTGACCTCGATCACGCCCGGGTCCGGCGTGACGCTGAGCATCTTGATGCGCGGGTCGCGCGGCGGCGGGTAGCCCTCGATCCACAACTTGCATTTGAGCTTGGCGGCCGTGTTCTCGACCGCCGCGACCAGCGCCAGATAATCCTCGACGCGCGTGAGCGGCGGCATGAACACATGCAGGCGGCCGTCGCGCACCTGGACGCACAACGCGGTGTGGATCACCTCTTTCGAGGCGGGCTCCTCGGCCACGTCCACCTGTTCGCCGGCGGCGGCGAGCTCGCCGCGCGGCGCGAACGGGTCGACGTCGTAGTCGACCGGCATGTCCTCGGGCAGGACCCAGGGCAGTGTGCTCAAGGGCAGGCGCAGCCCCATCGGCGAGTCGCCCTCGGTCAGGTACAGGTATTCGCGCTTGAGCGGCCAGGCCGAGGTGCGCCAGACGGTGCCGTGCGCGCCGTCGGGCTCGACATCCTTGGCCTTGAGCGGCAGCACGTAGCCCGCCACCGCGCCCAGCCCCTGCTCGAGCAGGCGCGCGAGGCGGCGCCGCTGTTCCGGCGCGGACAGGTCGGCCACCAGCGGATCGAGGTTGACCGGCAGGCATTGCTCGAGGTGGGCTTGCTGCACCACGTCCTCGTAGGCGGCGATCTGGCTGCCGACGGGCAAGCCGAGCGCCTTGGACAGGTTGGCGACAAAGGCGGCCGCCTCGGCGTCGCCGTAGCCGTCGTGTTTGTTTTCGTCGGAGAACAACGTGGCGTCGCGCCACATCGGCTGGCCGTCCACTCGCCAGAAGATGTTGAGCGCCCAGCGCGGCAGCGGCTCGCCCGGATACCATTTGCCCTGCCCGTAGTGCAACATGCCGTTGGCCGCGAAGTGGTTTTTGAGTCGGTGCATCAATTGCCCCGCCAGCGCGCGCTTCTCGTCGCCGTGGGCCAGCGTGTTCCATTGCGGCCCGTCCATGTCGTCGATCGAGACGAAGGTGGGCTCGCCGCCCTGGGTCAGGCGCACGTCCTGGCGCTTGAGGTCGGCATCCACCTGCTGGCCGAGGAGGTCGATCGCCTCCCAGTCGGCCTCGGTGTAGGGCTTGGTCACGCGCGGGTCCTCGTGGATGCGGGTGACCGTCATCTCGTGGAAGAAGGTGACCCCAGCCTTGTCTGTGTAGCCGCTCACGGGCGCGGCCGACGACGGCAGCGCCGTGCACGCCAGCGGAATGTGGCCCTCGCTGGCCAGCATGCCCGAGGTGGGGTCGAGCCCGATCCAGCCGGCGCCCGGAATGTAGACCTCGGTCCAGGCGTGCAGGTCGGTAAAGTCGGCCTCGGCGCCGCTGGGGCCGTCGAGCGCCTGGCGGTCGGCGCGCAACTGGATCAGGTAGCCGGAGACGAAGCGCGCGGCCAGGCCCATCTCGCGCAAGATTTGCACCAGCAGCCAGCCGGTGTCGCGGCAGGAGCCCGAGCCATTGCCAAGGGTTTGCTCGGGCGTCTGCACGCCCGGCTCCATGCGCAGCAGGTAGGCGATGTCGCCCTGCAGGCGCTGGTTGATGGCCACCAGGAAGTTGTTGGTGTTCATGGGCGCCGACAGCAGCTCGCGCCGCGCGGCCGCCACCCACTGCGTGAGCAAGGGGCCGGGCGCCTCCGACTTGATGTAGGGGCCGAGCTCGGCGTTGAGCTGGGCCGGATAGCTGAAGGGGAAACTCTCGGCGTATTTTTCGACAAAAAAATCGAAGGGGTTGATGACCGTCATGTCGGCCACGAGGTCGACCGTGAACTCGAGCACGTTGGTCAGCTCCTGGAACACGAAGCGGCCGATGTAGTTGCCGTAGGGGTCCTGCTGCCAATTGATGAAATGCTGCTCGGGCGAGACCGTGAGCGAATACGACAGGATCGGCGTGCGCGCGTGCGGCGCCGGGCGCAGGCGCACCGCGTGCGGCGACAGCGTGACCAGGCGGTCGTAGTGGTAACTTGTTTTGTGGTGCAACGCGACGCGGATGGCCATTCGGTAATGCCTTTCAATGATTCTTGCGCGGGGCGGACGGGACGCGGCCCCGTGGGGCGCGTCGGGGGCGGAGCGTCAGGCGGCTTCCATGCTTTCGTCCGGCACCAGGAAATCGCGGCTGATGCGCCGGCCCAGCTCGTCGACGCAGGAGAGGAATTTGGTCAGGTAGGCGTGCAGGCCCTGCTCCAGAATGTCGTCGATGGCGGCCGCCTGCAGGTCGGCATGGAGTTGCTCGGCGAAGCGCTCGGTCTCCTGCGACTGCGTGTTGCGGATCTCACGGAGGTTGCAGACCACGGCGCCCATGCAGGCCACGAGCGACCGCGGCAACTTGGGCTCGAGCATGAGCAACTCGGCCACGCGGGCCGCGGTGATGGCGTCGCGGTAGACCTTGCGGTACACCTCGAACGCCGAGACCGAACGCAACAGCGCCGCCATATAGTAGAACTCGGGCACGGTGCCCGGCTCGATCGCGCCGACCGCCTGGAACTTCACGTCGAGGATGCGCGCCGTGTTGTCGGCCCGCTCGAGGAAGGTGCCGAGGTGGATGAAATTGAGCGCCTCGTCCTGCAGCATGGTGCCGACCGTGACCCCGCGCGACAGATGGGAGCGGTGCTTGACCCACTCGAAGAACTGGCTGGGATTGTGCTCGAGCATGTCGCCCTTGAGCAGGTCCTGCATCTCGATCCAGGTGGCATTCTTGGTTTCCCACACCTCGGTCGTGAGGGTGCCGCGCACGGCCCGCGCGTTCTCACGCGCACCGGTGAGGCAACTGGCGATCGAGGACGGGTTCTTGAGGTCGCGCACGAGGAAGTCGATCACGTTCTTTTGCGTGGGCGCATCGTATTGGGCGTCGAAGGCGCCCTCCAACTCGGACATGCGCAGCAGCGCGCGCCAACCCTGTTGCGCGGCCAGCGCCGTTTGCGGCATCAGCGCGTTCTGGATGCAAACGTCGAGCATGCGGGCCGTGCTTTCGGCGCGCTCTGTGTAACGGGCCATCCAGAATAGGTGGTCTGCGGTGTGGCTCAGCATGCTCAGTTCTCCAGTATCCAGGTGTCTTTGGTGCCGCCGCCCTGCGACGAGTTGACCACCAGCGAGCCTTGCTCGAGCGCCACGCGGGTCAGGCCGCCGGGCACCATCGCGACCGTCTTGCCGGACAGGACGAAGGGGCGCAGGTCGATGTGGCGCGGCGCCACGCCGGACTCGACATAGGTCGGGCAGGCCGACAGCGACAGGGTCGGCTGGGCGATGTAGCCGTCGGGCTTGGCCAGGATGCGCTGGCGAAACGATTCGATCTCGTCCTTGCTCGAGGCGGGCCCGACCAGCATGCCGTAGCCGCCGGCGCCGTGGACTTCCTTGACGACCAGCTCGGGCAGGTTGGCCAGGGTGTAGGCGAGGTCATCCTTCCTGCGGCATTGGTAGGTCGGAACGTTGTTGAGGATGGGCTCCTCGGACAGGTAGAAGCGGACCATGTCGGGCACGAAGGGGTAGACCGATTTGTCGTCGGCCACGCCGGTGCCGACGGCGTTGGCCAGGCCGACGCGGCCGGCGCGCACCGCACGCATGAGGCCGGGCACGCCGAGGGTGGAGTCGGCGCGGAAGGCGAGCGGGTCGAGATAGTCGTCGTCGATGCGGCGGTAGATCAGGTCGACCCGCTGCGGGCCCTGGGTGGTGCGCATGTAGACGGTGTCGTCGGCGACGAACAGGTTGCGGCCCTGCACCAGCGCCACGCCCATCTGCTGCGCCAGAAACGCGTGCTCGAAATAGGCCGAGTTGTGCATGCCGGGCGTGAGCACCACGACGGTGGGGTTGGCCACGTCTTGCGGGCCGACCGAGCGCAGCGTGTCGAGCAGCAGGTCGGGGTAATGCTCGACCGGCGCGATGCGGTTGCGCGCGAACAGGTCGGGGAACAGCCGCATCATCATCTTGCGGTTTTCTAGCATGTAGGAGACGCCGGACGGGACGCGCAGATTGTCCTCCAGCACGTAGAACTCGCCCTTGCCCGCGCGCACGATGTCGACGCCGGCGATGTGGGCGTAGATGTTGGAGGCGAGGTCGATGCCCTGCATGGCCGGGCGGTATTGGGCGTTGTTGAGGATCTGCTCGGGCGGAATCAGGCCGGCCTTGAGGATGTTCTGCTCGTGATAGATATCGTGCAGGAACATGTTGAGGGCGGTGACGCGTTGCACCAGGCCCGCTTGCAGATGGGCCCACTCGGCGGCGTCGATCACGCGCGGAATGATGTCGAATGGGATCAGCCGCTCGGCGCCCTCATCGTCGCCGTAGACGGCGAAGGTGATGCCGACGCGCCGGAACACGAGCTCGGCCTCGGCGCGCTTTTGTTCGATCACATGCGCAGATTGGCGCTGCAGCCAACTGCCAAACTCACGGTAGTGCGGGCGCACTGTGGTGGACTCCGAGTACATCTCATCGAAAAAATCTGGCATAGATCTAACTACTCCTTGCATTCTGGTTTGCCAATGTGGGGTTTCTGCGCGCGCTGGGTGGCAAGATTGAGAATCAGGCTTGTTGCCATTGTATAAGTTTTCTTGCGAAAAACTCAGCGGTGTGGCGAAATTTAGTGAAAAGAATCAGAGACTTGCACGGGGCGGGTGGGCGGCGGTGATCTGGCTGCATCAATTGGATGCAGGCGGGCTGGGGGCGTGGGAAGCGAAAAACCTTCTTGGTGCGGGGCGCACCAAATGAGGGCGGCAGGCGTGTTCCATGCGAATAAATTTACGGCGGCGCTGGTTCGGCGGACTTGGGGACTATTGCGGAACGGCTAGCGGAAAACGCCTTGCTGGAACTGGTCATTTGCCATCACCAATTTCCGACAGAAGAATTTCGTCAAGGCGCAAAGCCCGATCGCGATCGGCACCAGCACAAGCGCACAGACTGCGAATGCGAAGCCAACTCGACGAGCAAGTGCTCCTCGAGCTGAAATTCATTCATTTTCTTCCAAAACAAAATATTGCACAAAAGATAGTGAACACGTGATATAAATGGTATTTTTGAAAATACTTTATGCTCCCCATAAAAATGGTATTCAATAGTTACCTCTCTATGAAACAAACCTACCAATATGTGCCGGGACAAAATACCACACCATCTCTGAAAGCTGTGCGCGAGGAAATTCCGAAATTTTTCCGCGAAATCCTATTAAGAAATGGTTACGAGCCAAATGACTATTTGGTTTATTCATCTGTCGGACAGCCAAATCGTAGTTTCGCAAAGATCCCTTGGGTAGCAATATTCAAAAAATCTATCACCCGCACTGCGACAAAAGGATTTTATATTGTTCTTCTTTTGCAGAAGATATGTCGTTAGCGTCTTTATCTCTTAATCAAGGGTACACAGCTTTTCAGGAGCGTTACGGATACCCTAAGCTGGCGTACGAAAAATTGCGAGGTTGTGCTCGCGTCGCCGCTGCTCGAATCAATGCAAAGCCAATTGGTTTTTCTGAAGGCCCACTGAATCTACATAGCGAAGGTGGACTAGCAAAAGGATATGAAGCAGGTTCAATCCTTCACAAAAACTACCTCTACAACTTGGTTCCGACTGAAAGCGAAATCGAGTCTGATGTATTGGAGCTAATGACAGCCTATCTAATTTTGGCAAGTGAAGCACCAACGTCATTGATTAACCTTGATGTTGAAGTTTCCGAGGTGGAACTACGGGAAGCTATCGAAAATATCGTCGATATCAACCAAACTGCTCCTAGTACTGTCGGCCCACAACCATGTCCTCCATACGCCTTGCTCAAGGATTCACCTAGATTCGTACGATCGCCGAGAGTGGCCGCACGGGGGCTCTCAATGTCAAATTTTGCGTGTGCCCTTGCGACCACAGTTGACCTACACGAGTCATTTATATCTGCACGGACAGGATTTAAATACCTAGAGTTGCACCATCTTATTCCGTTCAGTCAACAAAGGCATTTCAAGTATAGTCTGGATGTAGAAGAAAATATTGTTGCCCTTTGTCCAAACTGTCATCGGATGCTACATTCAGGAACCAATGCAGAAAGAGTGAGGCGACTACGACATTTGCTTTCAATTCGAAATGCAGCACTTCAAGCACGCGGCATCACGGTCAGTGCGAGTGCTTTGACCACTATGTATGGCGCACTTACCAATGACGATTAATATCCCCCAAAAAAAAAGCAAGTATTTATCTTGGGGAAGGCTAGCCATCATTAACAGCGATTTCTGAAAGTAAGTTGTGCAGAAACAGGCTTCGCGGCGAGCTAAAATTGTTTGAACTTTTCGACAATTATTGAAATACTTGCCAAAGAGACTCAAGATCAAGAACTCAATTTTTTCGAGGTTGACGAACGCTCGGTTCGAAAACAAGTCAAATGAATAGCGTTGCAGCCGCAACGGCAACGCCTACCCTTGATTTTTTGGTGAAAAGGAGATCCACGATGCTTACCCGAATCGTTACTGTTGCCGCGCTTGCCATGGGCGGCGTTTTACTATCGAAACAAATGAAGAAGAACCGCGGCTCGGATACGTCGTCCTCTGTCGAAGAATCAATCGAGGTCAACGTCCCGGTGAGCACTGCATACAACCAATGGACGCAGTTTGAAGAGTACCCACGGTTCATGGACAGCGTGAAGGAGATCAAGCAGATCGACGACAGGCACTTGCACTGGCGCGCGGACGTGGCGGGCAAAGAGAAGGAATGGGACGTCGAGATCACCGAGCAGATCCCCGACAAGCGGATCGCGTGGCGCAGCACCAGCGGCGTGGCCAACGGCGGCGTTGTCACGTTCCACAAGATATCGGACTCGACGACCAGGGTAATGTTGCAGATGGACTATGAGCCTGAGAACATGCTCGAACAAGTCGGCGACGCGTTCGGGGCCGTGCGGATGGAGGCCAGAGGCAATCTACAGCGTTTCAAAGAGATGTTGGAAAGCCGCGGCCGCGAGACTGGGGCTTGGCGCGGCGAAGTTACCCAGCATTGATTTACTTACATTGACCGTAGGCGTGGCCGGCCAATCAAGGCTGCCGCGCCTTAGTTGCCTCGGTTGCCGCCTTAGCAGAAGCAATCCGCCGCTGCCCTTCTAGCCAAGCCGCAGGTACCTTGTTTAACAAGGGATCGGATCGCTTCAGACTAGTCCAGGTGCTGCCGCCATCCCCCGAATACACAAGCATATATGGATCCGACTCCGCATCGATGTTCATTATCGCGGCCAACCAAATTTCCCGGCGATTAACAACGTAGCTACTTACCAGCGAAGAAATATCCTTCGGCAGCTTGACCTTGATCCATGCTTTTCCATCTTGCGAGCGAAGCAAAGTCTGTTCAATTGATCCAGTGATCCACCATCCTCCATGTGCCGACGATCCGATTTCAACCAACAGATCTGGGTTGCCCAAATTTTTCACCGACGTAATTTGGCATGCTGCGATATCGATCCGGTCGACTTGGTAGCCCGACACGGTACCGTCTGTTGAAAATTGCGTGATCAGTGCGAGCGCAGTTCTGTTCGAGGTCGCAAGGCGGAAGTTCGCGTCCTTCAACATCGTCAACGGCGTTTTCTTGTTGCGCACCCCTAATTTTCGTAGCGACATGAAACATTTTGCGCCTCCACGCCGAAATACAAATCCATGTTCGCAGGGCGAGATTTGCACGGAATTTGTGAGCAATACCGCATCCCGAATTAACGGCCTACTGATATTTAACGTAATGCCGGACGCTGCATCTATGACCGCGTTGCCCGCAAAAATTCGGCCTTCTTCATCGACTACAACCGGGGGCCAAAGCTCCCCGCCTGGCAAGATGCTCTCGACACTTACCTTGCCCATTTCCGCCGCTACGGTGAGTGGCACCGCGTCCTCCCTTTCATAGGCACTGACGTTGCTACAAAGCTGAAGTACGCCTGTTAACAACACGACGTCGGATGTTAGATTTTTCATTCGTAAGTTTCCAATCCTGGCACAGATTGGAGCCTCAAAGTCCGGAGGTGACTGCAGTTCAATTGCTCACGCATACCCACGTCATGTCTCGCCCTTGATGCTGTGGCATGCGCTCGCCGGCGCGCAGTTTGCTCTTGGCGTTGATGTCGTCCATGACGGCCCATTCGCCGTCCTTAGGACAAACCTGTCCAGTCGTCGCAGAAATGACGCCGTTCTCAACTAGGACCGGGGCGGCCGTTGGCATCTTTGTTTCCTGAAAATACAATCGTTCCTCGACCGGGATTGAACCATCCAAATAGCGCTTGTCCTCCCAAATCAGTCGCCATATAACTGATAGTTTCCGTCCCGTCAGGTATATACCATCGCTGTCCCATAAAGTAGGCGCCAGCGCACCACCAAATAGGTAGTTCATGCAGCCATCCTTGATCTGCGGTTCGTAGATTCCGAATACAGGTAGTTCCTTGCCCGTTTCAATGAGAACCTCGGCTTCTGGTATGGGGACGTCTGGCAGTGTTGACGGCAGCGGCAATTCCGCGATGGTGTCTAACCAAAACGTTGACCACGACTCGGGGGCAGGTTCATCGCCCAACATGGGCTGTAAGTATCCAATATCCCTGCCTGCCTCATAAAAATCCTGTATCGCCGCGGTTAATTCCTCCACATAAATTCCGTCATAGAAGTGGTCTCCTCTGGCTCCGTTGTTAACGAGCTCGCTATGCCAACTGTTTGCAAGCATCGTCGCGTCATTTAATACGCCTTGCTCGTTGTACAGCAAAACAGTCATGTCACCTTGCTGGATTCGTTCAAGAGCATCTTCATACAAGACCTGGATCTTCAATATCTCAGGATAGTATTGCTCCCATCTCGTTGGGTCGAGCGCACGTATTGGTTGTGCAACTGGCTCCTCTCTTACTTGACGTTCGAATTTAGCAGCGAAGCGATCGAACGCATCCGCTACACGCTTCCACGCCGTGTAGCTTGTTCTTCTCTTCAAATACCAGAATAGCTTCCTTCGATCAACGGCCGTCATTGTCCCTGCTGACCAGCTCGTCTTGAAAATGTCGTAGATACTCATTTCTCTTATTCGCCTTCGCATGGATTCCGGATTTCAAAGAAGTGGGAATAAAAAGCTATCCATCAAACGTTCTTGATTCCATCCTACAGATGGATCCATTTTCAAAACTGGGCGTTGAAACCAAGGATCACTATGTGAATCCCACTGCCCACAATTCCGGGGCACGTATCAATCATCATTGACTGCATGTCACCAGTCTCTTTCGAGGCGGCGCGTATTCAATTACTGACGCATACCCATATCACGTCGCTCCCCTGATGCTGTGGCATGCGCTCG
>NZ_PXWF02000287.1 GCF_003011895.2 Massilia glaciei
GTCGCAGCGGGAATTTACCGTGTCCCCGTCTTTCTCCAGCCTGCCCCGCCGCCCTTGCGCGGGATCAATGATCCAGCGGGCACGCAGCCCCGCCAACCTAGCCAAAAGAGTCACGTTTCCAGCTGAACTACATCACTTTTTCTGTTGATGTACCATTTCCCATAATCTGTTGCATTTAACAAATTCGTACTGACTAAAACGCGGGGAAACCCACCATGCAAAACCAAAACACGGACACCAAACGCTTTCTGTCGACCGGCGTACAGGGGCTCGACACCATCCTCGCCGGCGGCCTCACCAGCGACCGGCTCTACCTCATCGAAGGCGAGCCAGGCACCGACAAGACCACGCTCGCCCTGCAGTTCCTGCAAGAGGGCCTCCGCAACGGCGAATCGGTCATCTATATCACCCTCGCCGAATCCCAGGTCGAACTGCGCGCCGTCGCCCAGTCGCACGGCTGGAACATGGATGGCATCCATGTGGAAGACATCATCCCGAACGAGAACATCCTGCACCCGGACAACCAGTTCACAATCTTCCACCCCTCCGAGATTGAGATGGGCCTGACCACCCAGCGCATCCTCGAGGCGATCGAGAAATACAAGCCCTCGCGCGTCGTGCTCGACTCGCTGTCGGAGCTGCAGCTGCTCGCCGAGAGCCCGCTGCGCTACCGGCGCCAGGTGCTCGCGCTCAAGCAGTACCTGGCCGGCAAGGGCTGCACCACCCTGTTCCTCGACGACCGCACCGCCCTCTCGGGCGACCTGCAGGTGCGCAGCGTGGCGCACGGCGTCATCACGCTCGAACTGATCAACCAGGATTACGGCTCCGAGCGGCGCCGCGTGCGCATCGTCAAATACCGCGGCATCGCCTTCCGCGGCGGCACCCACGACTACAAGATCGTCACCGGCGGGCTGGTGGTCTTCCCGCGCCTGATCGCCGCCCACACCCGCGCCTACGTCAGCAACGCGCAGCTCTCGAGCGGCCCGGCCTCGCTCGACGCGCTCACCGGCGGCGGCCTCGACGAGGGCACCAGCACCCTGATCTCGGGCCCGCCCGGCACCGGCAAGTCCTCGCTGTGCGCCCAATACGTGTACGCGGCGACCCAGCGCGGCCAGAAGGCGGCCATGTTCCTGTTCGAGGAGGCCAGCAACAACCTGCTGCGCCGCTCGGCCGGACTGGGCATGGACCTGCTGTCGGCCATCGACCGCGGCATGCTCGACATCGTCCAGATCGACCCGGCCGAGATGGCGCCCGGTGAATTCATGCAGGCCGTCACCGCGGCCGAGGCCGGCGGCGCGCGCGTGATCGTCATCGACAGCCTCAACGGCTACCTCAAGGCGATGCCCGACGAGCGCTTTCTGGCCACCCACATGCACGAGCTGCTGACCTATCTGGGCCAGCGCGGCGTAGTCACCATTCTGGTCGGCGTGCAGACCGGGATCATCGGCGGCGCCATGAGCAGCTCGGTCGACGCCAGCTACATCGCCGACAGCGTCATCATGCTGCGCTACTTCGAGGCGCGCGGCAAGGTGCGCCAGGCGATCTCGGTGTTCAAGAAGCGCCTCGGCGTCCACGAACGCACGATCCGCTCGTTCAGCATGAGCGCCAAGGGCATCTTCGTGGGCGACGTGCTGACCAATTTCCACGGCATCCTGACCGGTGTCCCCACCTTCGACGACGAGCATTGCGGCGCCCTGCTCGACGACGAGGACGCGTGCTGACGGCGGGCCGCCCATGGAAAACCGCATTCTCATTTACGCGCCCACCGGCCAGGACGCGGCGCTCGCGTCCAAAATGCTGACCTTGTCCAAGGTCGACAACATGGTCGTCAAGAACGCGTCCGAGCTGTCCGAGCAGTTGCTGGCCGGGGCCGGCGCCGTGCTCACCGTCGAGGAGGCGCTGTCGCCGGGCGGGATCAAGGCGCTCGGAGACCATGTGCAGCGCCAGCCCGGCTGGTCCGACCTGCCGGTCATGCTGCTAACCCACCGCGGCCCCGATTCGCCCGGCGTGCGGCGCGCCATCGCCGCGCTCGGCAACGTCACCCTGCTCGAGCGCCCGGTGCGCACCCTCACCCTGATCACCTCGCTGCAGTCGGTGCTGCGCGCGCGCGCCAAGCAGTACCAGGTGCGCGAGACCGACCGCCGCAAGGACGAATTCCTCGCCAGCCTCGGGCACGAGCTGCGCAACCCGCTCGCGCCCATCCGCACCTCGATGGGCGTGCTCACCCACCTGTATCCGCAGCAGCCGCCCATCACCAAGGTCAGCGAGGTGATCGAGCGCCAGGTCACGCACCTGACGCGCCTGGTCGGCGACCTGCTCGACGTGGCCCGCATCAACAGCGGCAAGATCGAGCTGCAGCCGACCCACGTCACGTTCGCGGCCATCATCAACCACGTCGTCGAATTGTGCGCCGCGGCCGCCGCGGCCAAGCGCATCCGCATCGAACTGGCGCTGCCGCACGACGACATCCGGCTCTTCGCCGACTACGCGCGGGTGGTCCAGATCGTGGCCAACATCGTCACCAACGCGGTCAAGTTCACGCCCGAGGATGGCCACATCAGGGTCCACGCGCAGGTGGTCGCGGGCTGCCTCGAAATCAGCGTCAGCGACAGCGGCATCGGGCTCGACGCCGCCGCCGTGGGCCGCATCTTCACCATGCTCGAGCAAAGCCGGCCGCTGTCGGGGCAGATCCGCAGCGGCCTTGGCATCGGTCTGAGCCTGTCGCGCCAGTTCGCCGAGATGCACGGCGGCAGCGTGCACGCGCGCAGCGACGGCCCCGGCAAGGGCAGCGAATTCATCGTCAAGCTGCCGGTGGTGTCGAGCGTGGCGGCGCCGGGCCCGCGCGAGGCCGGGCTGGCCGACCTGGCCGAGTACCGGCCGCGCGTGCTGGTGGTCGACGACAACCGCGACGCCGCCGATTCGCTGCAGTTCATGTTCGAGATGGAGCACTGCGACGTCGACACCGCCTACGACGGCCACGCCGCCGTGCGCGCGGTCGAGCTGTCGATGCCCGACATGATCGTGATGGACCTGGGCATGCCCAGCATGCACGGCTACGAGGCGGCACGCCGGATCCGGCGCCATCCCGGCTCGCAGGCGGTGCTGATGATCGCGCTCACCGGCTGGGGCCAGAGCGACGCGCGCCAGCGCACCATCGAGGCCGGCTTCGACCACCATCTCGTCAAGCCGGTCAATTTCGACGAGATCCGCCAGCTCGCCAGCGCCCGCCTGCCCAAGGGCGCCGCGCTGCGCGGCGCGCTCTGAGAGGCTGAGAGTCTTTCGATCATGCCCGCTCAGCACGCCAGAAAGCGCCAGTTCGTCGTTGCAAATGCTCGCCATAGCCCGCTATGGCTGTGCTTTGCGCCTCGATCTGCCGCTTTCTGGCGGGCTGCTCGGGCACGCCCGAAAAACTCTCAGCCTCTGACGCCTCGATCCACCGGCCGGCGCCCTACTTCCAGTCGCCGCGCAGCGCCAGCACCTGCGCCTGCAGGTGCTCGGGGGTCGCGTCCTGCGGCGCCACCGGCAGGCCCACCGCCAGCGCCAGGCGCGAGCGCAGGCCGCGCGTGAACGAGCGCTCGAACAGCGCGCCCGGGTCGCGCGTGAGCATGCTGCCCCACAGGCCGCGCAGCGCCATCGGGATCACCGGCACCTTGCTGCGTTCGATGATCTTGCTGATCCCGCCCCGGAATTCGTTCATCTCGCCGGTCGTGGTCAGCCTCCCCTCGGGGAAGATGCACACCAGGTCGCCCTGGTGCAGCGCCTGCGCGATGTCGACATAGGCCTTCTCCATGAGCCACGGGTCCTCCTTGGCCGGGGCGATCGGGATCGCCTTGGCGGTGCGGAAGATCCAGCCCAGGAACGGCGTCTTGAAGATCCTGTGGTCCATCACGAAGCGGATCGGGCGCGGGCTGGCCGCGCCGATCACGAGCGCGTCGACATAGCTGACGTGGTTGCACACGAGGACGGCCGCGCCGTCCTCGGGGATGCGCTCGACGTCGATGGTCTTGACGCGGTGGACCGTGTGGATCAGCATCCAGGCCAGGAAGCGCATCAGGAATTCGGGCACCAGCGAGAACACGTACACGGCCACGAGCGCGTTGAGGATCGCGGTGGCGAGGAATATCTGCGGGATCGTGAAGCCGAGCGCGAACATGCCCATCACCGCGCCGGCCGAGGCGATCATGAACAGCGCGTTGAGGATGTTCATGCCGGCGATCGTGCGCGACATGTGGCTCGGCTCGCAGCGCGTCTGGATCAGCGCGAACAGCGGCACGATGTAAAAGCCGCCGAACACGCCGATCAGGACGATGTCGGCCAGGATCCGGATCACGCCGGCCTGCGCGAGCAGGGTCGACACCGTCACGGCGGCCGTGTTGGTGTAGCCCAGGCTGGCGAAGTAGAGGTCGATCCCGAACACGGTCAGGCCGATCGAGCCGAACGGCACCAGGCCGATCTCGACCTTGTGGCCCGACAGGCGCTCGCACAGCAGCGAGCCGAGGCCGATGCCGAGCGAGAAAACGGTCAGCAGCAGCACGAACACGCCGTAGTCGCCGTGCAGGTAGCTGCTCGCGTATAGCGGGAACTGCGACAGCATGATGGCGCCGTAGAACCAGAACCACGAGTTGCCCATCATCGACAGGAACACCGTGCGGTTCTTGCTCGAGAACGCGAGGTTGCGGATCGACTCGGCGAACACGTTGCCGCTGATTTTCAGGCCGGGCTCGGGCGCCGGCGAGGCCGGGATGCGCCAGCTCGCGGCCAGGCCGACCAAGGCCACGAGCACGGTGCCGGCCGCGACCAGCGCGATGCCCTGCGGCTTGACGGCGACGAGCAGCGCGCCCGAGATCTGGCCGAGCAAGATGCCGACGAAGGTGCCCATCTCGATCAGGCCGTTGCCGCCGACGAGCTCCTCGGGCTTGAGGTTTTGCGGCAGGTAGGCGTATTTGACGGGCCCAAACAGGGTCGAATGCATGCCCATGCCGACCACCGCGCCGATCAGCAGCCACAGGTTATGGCTCATCCAGCCGATGCCCGCCACCAGCATGATCGCGATCTCGATCAGCTTGACCGCGCGCGCCATGCGCGCCTTGTCGAACTTGTCGGCGAGCTGGCCGGCGGTGGCCGAGAACACCACGTACGGCAGGATGAACAGCGCCGGGATCATCACGTTGAGGGTCGCCGGGGCGATCGTGGTCCAGCTCAGGGCGTCGAAGGTGAGCATCACCAGCAGCGCCGTCTTGAACAGGTTGTCGTTGAAGGCGCCGAGGAACTGGGTCCAGAAAAACGGCCCGAAACGGCGTTGCGCAAGCAGGGAGAACTGGCTCGATTGACTCATTCTGGGAACTCGCTATCAGGGTGGTGGTTCAGTTTGAAATAAAATACCGCACTCGGGCCGGGCCGGCAAATCTAGCGCTTGCCGCCCGGTTGTTCGCGCAACAGCGCCTTGAACGCGCGCGGCACCCACGGCCGCGCCGCGACGATGAAGCTGACCGCGTGCTTGTGCTCGAGCGGCAAGCGCGTCTCGTGCTGGTGCTGCTGCGCGAACTCGTCGGCCACCTGGCGCAACCGCTCGAGCAGCGCCGCGCTCGACGGCTTCGACAGCATCACGTTCACCAGCCGCATCATCTCGCCCTCGCCGTCGAAGGCCGAATCGAGGTAGTCGCCTGACGCCTCGTGCCTGAAATACTGCTGGATCGGGCCGTTCGCGATCCAGCTGAAGGTGCGCGCGATCAGCAGCTTGACCCGGTTGTTCGGCTGCAGCGCCAAAAAGCCGATGCGGTCGAGCCGCAGCAGGTAGGCCGTCACCTCGGCCGGCGCCATCGCGTAGGCGCGCACGATCTCGTCGAAACCGATGTGGTTCATGACCGACACCGCCACCACCAGCAGCCGCGGGTCGCCGATGATCTCGCGCTCCTGCGCCAGCGTCAGGTGGACCACGGCGGCCGGCGCGCCCTGCGCCGCGCTGAGCTCGTCGAAGCCGATGCCGCTGGCGTCGAGCAGGTCGTCCAGCCGCTGCAGGGTGAAGTTCTTCTGTGAAAACATGCGCTTGACGCTCGCCTCCGACATGCCGATGCGTCCGGCCAGCTCGGCATAGGTGATGCCGCGCGCCTTGAGCAGGCGTTTCAAGGTGTCGACGAGTGTAATCGCATGCGGCATAAACATTTCCAAGGAGTCATCTGGTAGCGAATACTAATACTTATCGGGGCCAAAAGCGATACCGTGGCACAAATGATTGAGAATGTTCTGCGGCCGGACAAGAATGCGCGAGCACGTCATTCGCGCGAAGGCGGGAACCCATGGAACGGTAGCTCAAAGCAACTGCTCCTATGGGTCACCGCCAAGGGGGCGCCAAGTTCGACGACGCCATGCCCGACCCTGGCGGCATTGACCCGTCCGACCTTTTGCAAAGGAAGCACCATGAAATCATTGACCGCCTTGTTGCTCGCATGCGCGCTTGGCGGCGCCAACGCCGCCGCGCCCGGCGACGAGCTGTCGACCGCGTCGGCGCTGGTGGCCGGCGGCGGCGCCTTGGTCGTGTTCGGGTCGCTGTCGGCCGTGGCCGCCTCGGGCGAGGCGGTCGTCACCAGCGTCGAGGCGGTGGGCGGGTCGACCGTGGTGCTGCTCGCGAGCGCCTCCGACACCGCCAGCGCGGCCGTCAAAATCGGCGCGCGCGGCGCGCGCGGCGCCTCGCTCGCGGTGGGGCAGACGGTGAGCGTGGTGGCCATGTCGACCGGCCACGCGCTGGTGGCGTCGGGCGAGGTGGTTGCCTTCGTGCCCAACGCGATCGGCGGGGAACCGCTGCGCCACTCGCGCGTGGACAGCGCGCGCCGCTGAGCTTTTTTCGGCCTGGCCGCGCGCGCTGCCCGGATGCGCCGCCAGGCGCATGCTCAGGACTGGGCCGCGCCCGCCTGCCCGATGCGTCTGGCCAGGCGGACGCACGAGTAGCCGATCAGCGGAATCCAGAGCGCCGCGGCGGCGCCGGCGAGCGCGAGGAACTGCCACGAGAGCTGCGCCAGCATCTTTTCCTTGTCCACCACCACTATCGCCACCATCATCGGCAGCGCGCTCATGAGCAAGGCGGCCAGCACGCGCTCGAAGCGTTTGGTCTTCGACGCGGTGTCGGTGAAGATCTCGGGCGCCTTGCCGTCCACCACGGCCTTGCGCCAATACTCCCATCCGCTGTAGCCGAGCGCGAGCTCCCAGCCCGCGTCCTGCATCAGTTGGCGGTAGTCGGCCTTGACGGGCGCGCCGGGAAAGTCGATCCGGTACGCCACGTCGGCCGCCGGGCCCTTGCGGAAGGTCCAGCGCGACAGGATATTGAAGCCTTGCAGATGCAGCCCCTGGCGCGCCATCTCGCGCAGCCATTGCTCCTGCTGCAGGTCCTGGTCCGGCCAGAAAAACCTAAATATCGTCACTGTGTTGCCGCTCATATTACCGCCCCCTTGTTAAGGATTGAGAGTGCCAATTGGCCGTTGTGGACCATGATCGCGAGGCGCCGGACGTGTTCGGCCAGCACCCGCCTGCCCTTGTCGGTCAGCGCGTAGGTCTTGCGGCGCTCCTCTTCGCTGACCTTGTCGATCAGGCCCTGTTTTTCCAGCGTGGTGAAGGCGCCGTACAGCGTGCCCGGCCCGATCACGACGCTGCCCTCGCTGATCGCCTCGACCTTTTGCATGATGGCGTAGCCGTGCAGCGGCACGTCGAGCGCGACCATCACATAAAAGGTCGCCTCGGACAACGGCAGGTACTTCGCATAGTTGATTTCCAAACGGTCCTCCCTGGGTCAGGTGTCGCTATACCGCGATTCGCTATATCGACAGTCGATATGTTATCAGGGGCAAATTTAATGTCAACAAGAAAAAAGGGGGGGGGGGGCGTAAACGACAAAAGCCTGCCGGATTGGCAGGCTCGTCGGGGCGCCAGGCTTGCTTAACTCAGGTTCTCGAGCCGGATCTTGGTGACCTTGCCGACCACCGTGTCGAGCGCCTCGACCTTGGCGATCGCCGTGTCGATGTTCTTCTCCTGGGTCTGGTGCGTCAGGATGATGATGTCGGTGCGGGTCTCGCCCTCGCCCGGCTCCTTTTGGAGCACCGCGTCGATCGAGATGCGCCCGTCGGCCAGGATGCGGGTCAGGTCGGCCATCACGCCCAGCTGGTCCTTCACGTACACGCGCAGGTAGTAGCTGGTGGTGATCTCGGACATCGGCAGGATGGCGACGTCGGTCATCTGGTTCGGCTGGAACGCCAGGTGCGGCACCCGGTTGCCCGGGTCGGCCGTGGCCAGGCGCGTGATGTCGACCAGGTCGGCGATCACCGACGAGGCGGTCGGCTCGGCGCCGGCGCCCCTGCCGTAATACAGGCTCGCGCCGACCGCGTCGGCCTGCACCAGCACCGCGTTCATCGCGCCCTCGACGTTGGCGATCAGCCGCTTGGCCGGGATCAGGGTCGGGTGCACGCGCAGTTCGATGCCCTCGACGCCGTCGACCATGGCGCGCTTGGTGATGCCGAGCAGCTTGATGCGGTAGCCCAGTTGTTCGGCGTAACGGATGTCCACCGCCTGCAGGGCGCTGATGCCCTCGACGTGCGCCTTGTCGAACTGGACCGGGATGCCGAAGGCGATCGCCGACATGATCGTCACCTTGTGCGCCGCGTCCACGCCCTCGATGTCGAAGGTCGGATCGGACTCTGCGTAGCCGAGCGCCTGCGCCTGTTTGAGCACGGTGTCGAAGTCAAGCCCCTTGTCGCGCATCTCGGACAGGATGAAATTGGTGGTGCCGTTGATGATGCCGGCGACCGACTCGATGCGGTTGGCGGTGAGCCCCTCGCGCAGCGCCTTGATGATCGGGATGCCGCCGGCCACGGCCGCCTCGAACGCGACCATCACGCCCTTCTCCTGGGCCGCCGCGAAAATCTCGTTGCCGTGCAGGGCCAGCAGGGCCTTGTTGGCAGTGACCACGTGCTTGCCGTTGGCGATGGCGCGCATGACCAGTTCGCGCGCGATGCCGGTGCCGCCGATGAGCTCGATGATGATGTCGATCTCGGGATTGTCGACCACCTCGAACGGGTCGTTGACGACCTGGCACTGGCCGCCGGTTTTTTCGGTCGTGGCGGCCACGTTGCGGGCCGAGACCATGACGATCTCGATGCCGCGGCCGGCGCGCCGGCGGATCTCCTCCTGGTTGCGCCTAAGCACGTTGAACGTTCCGGCACCGACGGTGCCGACGCCTAGCAAGCCTGCTTTGATGGGTTTCATGTCGTGCTCTCTTCTGCTCTGTTGTTGCGGTGTGGGCGGCGCCCCGGGGGCGCGCGCCCGATTGTGTGGTGGCCGCGGTGGCGCGGTGGCCGCGGTGGCGGGTGCCTAGCCGCGGCCGTGGCGCCGCCGGTAGCCCTCGAGGAAGCGCGCGATGCGTCCGCAGGCGTCGGTCAGGTCGTCCGAATTGGGCAGGAACACGAGCCGGAAATGGTCCGGCGCGATCCAGTTGAAACCGGTGCCCTGCACCAGCAGCACCTTCTCCTCGGACAGCAGGTCGAAGCAAAACTGCTGGTCGTCCGCGATCGGGTACATGACCGGGTCGAGCTTGGGGAACATGTACAGCGCCGCCTTCGGCTTGACGCAGGTGACGCCCGGGATGTCGGTGAGCAGCTTGTGGGCCAGGTCGCGCTGGCGCAGCAGGCGCCCGCCCGGGCCGACCAGGTCGGCGATACTCTGGTAGCCGCCGAGCGCGGTCTGGATCGCGAACTGGCCCGGCGCGTTCGAGCACAGGCGCATCGAGGCGAGCATGTCGAGGCCCTCGATGTAACCCTTGGCGTGGCGCTTCTCGCCCGACAGCACCATCCAGCCGGCGCGGTAGCCGCACGAGCGGTAGTTCTTGGACAGGCCGTTGAAGGTGACGAACAGGACGTCGTCGGCCAGCGAGGCCATCGAGACGTGCTCGGCCTCGTCGTAGAGGGTCTTGTCGTAGATCTCGTCGGCGTAAATGATGAGCTGGTGCTGGCGCGCCAGTTCGATGATCTCGAGCAGCACCTCGCGCGGGTACAGCGCGCCGGTCGGATTGTTGGGGTTGATGACCACGATCGCCTTGGTGTTGGGCGTGATCTTGCGGCGCATGTCGTCGAGGTCGGGATACCAGCCGGCCTGCTCGTCGCACACGTAGTGGACCGGGTTGCCGCCCGACAGGCTCACGGCCGCGGTCCACAGCGGGTAGTCGGGCGCGGGCACGAGCACCTCGTCGCCGGTGTTGAGCAAGCCGTTCATGCTCATGACGATCAGTTCCGAGGCGCCGTTGCCCAGGTAGATGTCGTCGATCGTGACGCCGGCGATGTTCTTGGACTGGGTGTAGTGCATGACGGCCTTGCGCGGCGCGAACATGCCCTTGGAATCGGTGTAGCCGGCCGCGCCCTGCATGTTGAGGATCATGTCGTGGACGATCTCGTCGGGCGGGTCGAAGCCGAACACGGCCAGGTTGCCGATGTTGAGCTTGATGATCTTGTGCCCGTCCTCCTCCATCTGGCGCGCCTTCAGGAGCGCCGGGCCGCGGATCTCGTAACACACTTCATCCAACTTGGTCGATTTGAGGATCGGTCGCAAAATTATTCTTCCTGTACGGTGGCGCGTTTATGTTGCAGTGCGAAAAATACCATTCTGCCCAATGGGGGCGATTTAATCAACCGCCAAAAAGCGTTAACAGGGGCCGATAGCTTAAATTAGGCCGCGTTTGGCGTCGATACGATTCAGTTATGACCAGATGCACGCAAAATCTGAATCACGGCGATCCGCGCCAAGAAAAAACCCCGTCATTCCCCACGGAAACCAAAAAAAATCCCCGTCATTCCCGCGCAGGCGGGAACCCATTCTGAGCCCGTCCATACGCGTCAATTTTCCCTTTTGACCGGCGACCTGAACGGTCAGATCCATCTGCGGCGCATGTGTGCAAACTCCGCATGGGCAAACGCGCGGGTTTGCGCTTGCGCGGGAATCGCGCGCGGTGGGCGCGCAAACTCGCGCTTTTCTGGCGTTTGTGGCATGCTAACGCCCACACCGAACACCATCCCAGACCCATGAAGCTCCACCCAAGCACCAACTCGCAATACCAGACCGTCACCGGCTACGACGCCAGCGGCGTCGAGATCAACGCCGTGCGCTTCGCCTACAGCCTCACCCTGATGCCCGAGCACCCCCCGCGCGCCTGGGACGTGGCGCGCTTCGAGGACCTTACGGCCGAACATTTCGCCGCCATCGAGGCCGAGCTGCCCGACGTCGTCATCCTCGGCACCGGCGAGCGCCAGCGCTTCGCCCACCCGCGCCTGGTCGCCGGCCTGGCCGCGCGCCGCATCGGCGTCGAATGCATGGACAACAAGGCCGCCTGCCGCACCTACAACATCCTGATGGGCGAGGGCCGCAAGGTCACGCTGGCGCTGATCATCGATCCGGCCGCGGCGCGCTAGCCCCGCCGCCCGCAAAATTAACTTGAATGGCAATAACTCGCCCCCATATGGCGAGAAGTCCGCAAATCGGTGCCACTGACGGACACATCACCCCGGCGCCGCCCTTTCAGGAGAGAACCTGTGGCTGACAGCCAATCCCCAGCAACCGTAAGCGATTTTTCCGCCCCCATGACGGGCGGGCACGACTTTGCGCTCGGCGGCCGCCCCGCCAAGTACACCGTGCTGTATTTCTACCCCAAGGACAACACGCCCGGCTGCACCACCGAAAGCATCGCCTTCCGCGAACTGCATCCGCGGTTCCTCGCCGCCGGCACCGAAATCTATGGCGTCAGCCGCGACTCGATGCGCTCGCACGACAGTTTCAAGGGCAAGCTCGGGCTGCCGTTCGAACTGATCTCCGACCCCGACGAGGCCGTCTGCCTGCGGTTCAATGTCATGAAGCTCAAAAATATGTATGGCAAACAAGTGCGCGGGGTCGAGCGCAGTACGTTTGTAATTGACGCTGGGGGCAAATTGGTGAAAGAATGGCGGGGCGTGAAAGTTCCACAACACGCCGAGGAAGTGCTCGAGTTTGTGCAGAGCCTGCCGTAAAGCCAGGCGCCAATTGATCAACCTGCTTTAAAACTTGATTGCATTCATCACATTTTGAGTCCATCCGTTCTCGTCTTGCACGATCCGTTTCGGGCCGCCCGCCGGCCCGGCCTCCCGTCCGCGAGCCCGCGCGACAATTTGCAGTTCGCACATTCAGCATCGACCCCGCCGCCCCGGCACGCCCCGGGCGACGCGCCCTCCCCTCGACATTTTTCAGACTGAGACCCAGATGCCACTGCCAAAAATTCCAACCAAGCCGGCCGCGCTGCTGCTGGCCAAAGATTATCCAAAAGCCGAACGGGCCAACAAGCCCGGCGTGCACGCCGTCGCCAAGGCCGCGCCGGCTCCGCTCGCGCCGGTCGCGCCGATCACACAACTGGCGCCCGTCGAGGAGCTGACCGTCGCCAAGCCGGCCGCCGCGCCCAAGGCCGCCAAGCCGGCCGCCAAGGCCAAGGCGCCCGCCGTGCTCGAGGTGGTCGCCACGCCCGCAGCCGCGCCGGCCGCGCACGCCAAGCCCGCCGGGCGCGGCAAAGAGAAGCCCGAGGCCGACCTCGACGCGCCGCACCCGCCCAGGCACAAGCCGGTCGAGGCCGGCGTCAAGTCGTCCACCAGCCGCCATGCGGACCAGGCCGGCATCACGAAGATGTTCGTGCTCGACACCAACGTGCTCATGCACGACCCGTCGTCGCTGTTCCGCTTCGAGGAGCACGACGTCTACCTGCCGATGATGACGCTCGAGGAGCTCGACGACCATAAAAAGGGCATGTCCGAGGTCGCGCGCAACGCGCGCCAGGTCTCGCGCACGCTCGACGCGCTGGTCGGCGCCATCGACGACGGCGCCATCGAGGCCGGCATCCCGCTGTCCAAGCTGGGCAACAAGGACGCCAAGGGCCGCCTGTTCTTCCAGACGCGCCTGCAGAACGGCCCGACCCTGCCCGAAGGCCTGCCGGTGGGCAAGGCCGACAACCAGATCCTCGGCGTGGTGCGCAACCTCGGCGCCGAGCAGCCGGGGCGCGCCATCGTGCTGGTGTCGAAGGACATCAACATGCGCATCAAGGCGCGCGCGCTGGGCCTGCCGGCCGAGGATTACTTCAACGACCATGTGCTCGAGGACACCGACCTGCTCTATTCGGGCATCGTGCAGCTGCCCGACGACTTCTGGAACAAGCACGGCAAGGACATGGAGTCGTGGCAGGAGAACAAAAACGGCAGCTCGGCCACCTTCTACCGCGTCACCGGCCCGACCGTGCCGACGCTGCTGGTGAACCAGTTCATCTACCTCGAGCCCAAAAACGGCGAGGCGCCGTTCTACGGCCAGGTCAAGTCGATCACGGGCAAGACCGCCGTGCTGCAGACGCTGCGCGACTTCAGCCACAGCAAGAACAATGTCTGGGGCGTGACGGCGCGCAACCGCGAGCAGAACTTCGCGCTCAACCTGCTCATGAACCCCGAATGCGACTTCGTCACCCTGCTCGGCCAGGCCGGCACCGGCAAGACCCTGCTCGCGCTCGCGGCGGGCCTGGCCCAGGTGCTCGAGACCAAGCTCTACAACGAGATCATCGTCACCCGCGTGACGGTGCCGGTGGGCGAGGACATCGGCTTCCTGCCGGGCACCGAGGAGGAGAAGATGTCGCCATGGATGGGCGCCTTCGACGACAACCTCGAGGTGCTCAACAAGTCCGACTCCGACGGCGGCGAGTGGGGCCGCGCGGCCACCCAGGACCTGATCCGTTCGCGCATCAAGATCAAGTCGCTCAACTTCATGCGCGGGCGCACTTTCGTCAACAAGTTCCTGATCATCGACGAGGCCCAGAACCTCACGCCCAAGCAGCTCAAGACGCTCATCACGCGCGCCGGTCCCGGCACCAAGATCCTATGCCTGGGCAACATCGCGCAGATCGACACGCCCTACCTGACCGAGGGCTCGAGCGGCCTGACCTACGTGGTCGACCGCTTCAAGGGCTGGTCGCACAGCGGCCACGTCACATTGGCCCGCGGCGAGCGTTCGCGCCTGGCCGACCACGCCAGCGAAGTGCTTTAAGTCAAGGCGGGCGCCCTCGGGCGCCCAAGCAAAAAACCCTGTGCGCCGCGAGGCCCACAGGGTTTTTTTTGGTTCGGCGGCAAGGCCGTTCAGCGCACTTCGCAGTCGACCGTGTCGGGCTTGGGTTGGTTGTTGTTGCCGGCGTTGGGGTTATTTGACATATTGAACGCCGGCGGCGGGCTGAATTGGAGGTTCGGATTGTTCGGCACGATGATCGGCGGCTGCCCGAAACGCGGGACGAAACCGAACTGGCCGCTGCTGAACAATTGGCTGCCGCCGGCATTGCTGACGATGATCGAGCCGTCGATGACGAACAGGTGCAGGCCGGGCTTGAGGCCGCCGGGGTTCGGCGCCGTCGGCTTGGGCGGGTTAAGCTGCGCCAATTGCAGCGGCACCACGCCGGCGGGCGCGCCGCCGATGCCCGCCGTGCTCGCGAACAGATGCGCGTTCCTGGCCGCCAGCGCCGCCTCGGTCTCCTCGACATACTCGACATTGAAGGTGGTGCCGCGGATGCCGATCGTCGCCACCGGGGTGCGCAGCAGGAACTTCTCCTTGTTGCGCCGGCCCAGCAGGCCGGTGATCGAGCGCAGCCCGCCTTTGAGCAGGCTGAAGGTGGCGCTGTCCTTGGCCGGCGCGCCGGCGTCGAAGGCGAAGCTCTCGACCTTGAAGGTGGTGCCCGGCTTGATCGTGATCTCGCTGTCGTCGATGAACTTGATGCGGGCATAGGTGTTCCTTTCGGACACCAGGGTGTCGCCCTCCTCCACCTCCGAGCGCAGCGCGAGCACCTTGACCACACCGCTGGCCTTCTTGGCCAGCAACGGCCCGCTCAGGTTGACCACCGTGCCGGCCACCTGGGCGGCGAACGCCAGCGCGCTCGCACACCAAAGGATGAGCAACAGCAAGCCCTTAGTTGCAATATGTTTTCTTGCGAACATCTTTTACCTCTCCAAGTGGTTTGGTTCCCGCATCAGCCTTCTGGTCCTTCGTATCGTCCACCTTGTCGCCCGGTTCGCTCGGCGGCGGCGGCGGCGGCGGCAGGCCGCCCGTGCCCACGCCTTGTGTCGTTGTGTTGACGATCTGGTTCGTGTTGTTGACGACCGGCTGCAGGGGCAGCTGGCCCGATTGCGGGGTCGGCGGCACCACGATCTGGCAGCCCGGCGTGGTCGGGTTGGCCACGCAGGCGCTCACCGGCGGCAACACCGCCGTGCAACCCTGCAGGGTCGGACTGGCAACGCACTGGGCCAGCGTCGGCAGCACGACGGCGCAACCGGCAAGGGTCGGCGTCGCGGTGCACTGGCTCAGGGTGGGCAGCACCGAAACGCAACCGGCAATGGCCGGGTTGGCCACGCACTGGGCCAACGTTGGCAAGACCGCCGAGCAGCCGGCCATTTGCGGGCTGGCCACACACTGCGACAGGGTTGGCAATACCACCGAGCAACCGGCCAGGGTGGGATTGGCGGTGCATTGGGCCAGGGTCGGCAAGACCACGCTGCAACCGGCGGCCGCTGGATTGGCGATGCATGTCTGCACCGATGGCAGCACCACCGCGCAACCCTGCGTCGCCGGAGCGGAGACGCAGTGGGCGAGCGCCGGCAGCACGACGCTGCAACCGGACAGGGTGGGAGTGGACATGCAGGTTGCCAGACTCGGCAACACCACGCTGCAACCGGCGGTCGCTGGCGACACGATGCAGGTCGTCAGCGACGGCAGCACCACGCCGCAACCGGCGGTCGTCGGCGACGCGATGCAGATTGCCAGGCTCGGCAATA
The DNA here is from genome assembly GCF_003011895.2 of Massilia glaciei. GTDB lineage: Bacteria > Pseudomonadota > Gammaproteobacteria > Burkholderiales > Burkholderiaceae_D > Telluria_A > Telluria_A glaciei. The sequence goes on from NZ_PXWF02000287.1 coordinate 15,843, forward strand.
CCACGCTGCAACCGGCGGTCGATGGCGACGCTATGCAGGTCGTCAGCGGCGGCAACACCGCGCTGCAACCGGCGGTCGATGGCGACACGATGCAGGTTGTCAGCGACGGCAGCACCACGCTGCAACCGGCGGTCGATGGCGACGCGATGCAGGTCGTCAGCGGCGGCAACACCGCGCTGCAACCGGCCAGGGTCGGGCTGGCGATACAGGCGCTCAGCGACGGCAACACCACGCCGCAGCCAGCGGTCGCCGGCGCCGCGGTGCAGGTCGCCAGCGACGGCAACACCACGCCGCAGCCGGCGGTGGTCGGCGCGTCCATGCAAACGGCCAACGATGGCAATACCACGCTGCAACCGGCCAGCGCCGGATTGCTGGTGCAGGCGTCCAGCGTCGGCAGCACGGCCGAGCAGCCATAGGTCGACGGCGCGGCGATGCAGGTGGCCATCGACGGCAGCAAGGTGGCGCAGTTGGGGCCGGCCGGGTTTGCGATGCAGGCGTCGGTCGCGGCCGAGATGACAACGGCGCAACCGAACAGCGCCGGATTGGCGATGCAATCGGTGATCAGCGGGGCCGCCGAGCGCGAGATCAGGCCGCCGGTGGTGACCGAACCGGCGGCCTCCGACAGCTGGCCGCCGGCCGTCAGGCTGATGTTGCCCGTGCCCGAGGTCACGCGCCCGCCCTGCACGATTGTCAGATTGCCGCCGTTGCCGGCGCTCAGGCTGATGGCGCCGCTGCTGGTCTCGACCACGCCGGTGGAGGTGACGGTCAGCGGGCTGTGCGTGGCGAGCGTGACGGCGCCGGCGTTGGCCTTGACGGTGCCGGCCACGTTCATCGCGCCGTAGTTGTTGATCGTGATCGCGCCGCTGTTGCTGGCGTCGAGCTGCTGGACGTCGTTCACCGTCAGCGGGCCCGGCGTGGCGAAGTTGTTGCGGATGTTGATCGGCGCGGTGCCATTGGCGGCCGTGTTTTCGGCGAACAGGTACTGCGCCTGCGTCTCGATCGGCGCCAGCGCGGTGCCGATGCCGTAGTGCGAACTGAGCGCCACCGATTCGCCGCGCACGACGCCGCTGGCGTTGCCGAAGATGCCAGCCGGGCCCGAAAGCGACACGGCCTGCCCCTGCAGCGGCGCGTTGACGGTGATCTTGCCGGTTTCGGCGCCGAGCACGAGCACGCCGGGCGCCTTGACGGCGCCGTTGACGTTGATGTCGGAGGCGCCAAGGTAGAGCTGGCTCAGGCCGGCCTTGGCGCTCAGGTCGAGCGCGCCGACCACGTCCAGGACGCTGCCTTTGAGCTCGGTGTTGTCGAACACCGTGATCAGCTGCGCGTTGATGCCCTGCAGTTCGGCCTCGCTCAGGCCCAGCGTCAGGGTCGAATCGGCCGCGCCGGCGCCGACCGAGATGCTGCGCGCCGAGGTGTGCGGCGAGAAAATCACATTGCCGGTCGGCGCGTTGAGCATCGCGCCGGGGGCCAGTTCGACTTGGTCGGCGACCACCTGCATGATGCTGCCGACGTTGACGGCGCTGCCGGCCTGCACCTTGACGCTGCCGGTCGAGGGCGTGCTCGCATACAGGTTCACGCCCGCGCCGCTGACGGTTGCGGCCGTGGCGCCGCCGAGCGCGATCGAGCCGGCGTGCAGGTTGACATAGCCGGCGCCCGCGTCGAGCGCGTTGACCACCGTGAGCAGGCCGGGGGTGCTGATGTCGATGCTCGACTGCGCCGTCGGCGCGGCCAGGCTCAGGCCCTTCGAGAAGTAGCCCAGCGTGAGCGCCTGGTTGTTGTTGAAGCCAAGCGTCTGGGCGCTGCCGGCCAACGAATTGACGAGGTTGCCCGCGCCCGACAGCAAGGCGGCGCCCTGGGTGTTGAGGCTCAGATTGTTGCCGGCGAGCATAGACGACTGGACCTGGCTGATCGCGGTGGCCGCGGCCAGCGTGAGATTGCCGGCGCCCGCCTGCAGCGTCGAGCTGCCGGTCAGCGACAGCGTGCCGGTCCCGCCCGACAGGTTGATGTCGCCGCCGTTCGAGCCGATCTGGCCGGACACGTCGAGCCCGGCGTCGGAGGCGAGGTTGACGGCGCCGCCGTTGGTCTGGACGTTGCCCTGCACCAGCATGGAGCCGGAGTTGCTCAGCGTGATGGCGCCCGCGTTGGCGGCGCCGCTTTGCAAGAGGCTGCCCACCACCAGCGCGCCCGGCGCGGCCAGGTTGCTGCGGATGTTGATGGGGAGCTTGCCGCCGGGCGCGTGGTTTTCGACGTCGAGCATCTTGGTCTCGATCTCGATCGGGGCCAGCGCGGAGCCGATATTGCCTTGCGAGAGAAGGAACACGGAGTCGAGGCCGCGCGCGAGGCCAGCGCCGTTGATGCCCTTGTGTCCGGTCAACGCGACGCGCTGGGCCTGCACCACGTTGTTGAGCGCGAGCGAGCCGGTTTGGGCCGTGAGCGTCAACTGCCCGGGCAGCTTGAGCGCGCCGTTGACATTGAGGTCCGAGCCGAGCAAGGTGGCGTACGCCAGGTTGGCCGACGCGCTCAGGTCGAGCCCGCCGACGATATTGATCACGTTGCTCATCGGCTCGGAGATGCCGAACACGTTGAGCGCCTGCGCGTTGACCATCCGCAGTTCGGCTTCGCTCAAGCCAAGCGTGGTCCCGCTGTCGAGCGCGCCGGCGCCGATCTCGATCACGCGCCCCGGCGAGACCGGTTGGAACTGGACCGTGCCCGTTGGCGAGTTGAGCTGGGCGCCGGTGTCGAGGTGGACCTGGTCGGCGCTCACGTTGAGCGCATAGGCGGCATTGACGGAGTTACCCGCGAGCACAGAGAAACTGCCGGTCCCGGGCGCGGTGGCGTGCAGGGCGACATGGCCGCCCGTGAGCGCCACGGGCGCGCTGGTCGTGGCCGTGGCCGTGGCCGTGGTCGTGGTCTGCTCGGTCTGCGCCAGGGCGCCGATCCGGATCGAATCGGCGCCCAGGCTCAGGTTGCCGATGCCGGCGTCGAGATTGCCCTTGACCGTGATCTGGCCGAGCGTCTCGACCGACAGGAAGGAACCGAGCGACGGCTTGACCAGCGATATGCCGTGCGCGTCCGCGCCCAAGTCGAGCGACTGCCCGTTCCTGAACGCGAACGAGCTCCCGCTGCCGGCCAGCATGCGCACCAGGTTGCCCGACGAGGTCAGGTACACGTCGCCCGGCGCATTGGCCACCACGCCGTAGGCCTTGAGCGGCGCGTCGTTGTTCTGGCCGATGCCGGCGCTCGAACCAAGCCTGATGGTGCCGGCGGCGCTGATGCCCGCGATGCCGTTGCGGCTTTGCACGGAGACCTGGTTGTTCGAGTTGAAACGGAAGTCGCCGTAGTCGGCGCGTCCGGCGACCACGCCCACCATGTTGGGCCCGCCCAGGTCGACCGACACGCCGGTCGCGGTCAGGGACGTGCCCCCCAGCATGCCGGGGCCGTCCAGGCTCGCGCCCTGGTAGATGTAGCCGCCGGGCGCCTCTAGCGCGATCAGGCCCGGGCTCGTCAACGCGGCGTTGATATTGATGTCGCCGTTGCCCGATTTGAGCGCGAGCGCGTCCGTCGACGATCCCAGCAATGCCGCGTTGATGCCCCCGGTTACCGTGATCGGCGCGTGGCGGCCGGCCTCGACGCCGATGTGCAGCTGCCCCGTCGCCAGCCGGTCCAGTTCGCCCTGGTCGAAGGCGAGCACGCCGGCGCGGTCGGCCGCGGCCGCGCCGAGCTCGACCGCGGTGAAGTCGGTGGTCGGGCTCAGCGCGATCAGGCCGGCGCTGGCCTTGCCCGCGATCGCGATGTTGTCGGCGCGCATCAGGATGCCGTCGGCGAACAGCTCGGCGCCCGCGTGGAGCGTCATGCCGGCGCCGCCAAGGGTCTTCAGGCTCAACAGGCTGCGCCCGGTGCCTGCGGGGCGCAGGTCGATCCCCGCGTACAAGTCGAGCGAACCCTGACTGCTCAGTTCGAGCGAGCCGAGCATGCCCGGGTCGGGAGAGAACGCGGCGTCGAGCCGGAAGTTGCCCGCAGAGCCGCCGCTGATGGCCAGCTTGGACGCGTGGATGTTGCGCAAATGCGCGGGCGTGAGCGTGAGCTGGCTGGCGCCGCCCTCATTGCCGATCACGGTGTTGCGCAGCGCCGAGTATGGCGCGATCGCGACCGTGCCGGCGCCGGCGGCGGCGCCCGCGTCGAGCACGCCGTCGAGGGTGATGTTGTCGGCTCTGAGCGAGAATTGGCCGCTGCCCGTCAGCGCCGAACCGAGCCCGAAATTGATGCTCCCCTCGCCGCGGTTGACGCTCAGGTCGGCGCCGCCGGCGCCGGTTTGCACGAGGACGTTGTTGCCGATGAAAACGTCGCCGCCCGTCAGGAACAATTTGCTGCCGTTGGTGTTGACGTCCGCCTGCAGGTACACATACCCCCTGCCGCTCTGGGAGGTCGTCAGCGCGCTGTTGGCCGACAGCGTCAGTGCGCCGCCGCCGCCGATGTTTAGCGGGGCGGTCACATTGATGATGTTGCCCGCGTGCGCGGTCAGGCTCACGCCGGCGCCGAGCATGTTGACCGGGCTGCTGAAGGTGATGTCGTTCATCGCCTGCAGCACCACCGAGCTTTGCGCGTTGTTAAGCAGATCGGGATGGATGTAGGTCACGCCCTGCGAGGCGCCGGCCGCGAACGCGTCGGCGTCCGACAGCTGCGCGGTGCCGCGGGTGTTGATCTCGATGTCGTACGGGTCGAGCAGCCATTTGCCGATGCCGCCCGTGAGCGAGCCGGCGTCGACGTACACGCCGGTGACGTCGAGGTGGTGGCCCGAGGTCTCGACCAGGCCGCCGCCGTCGACGCCGCGCGCCGAGATGCGCCCGTAGGCGCGCGTGGTGGCGTCGCCCCACAGCACCACGGTGCCGCCCTTGCCCGAGCCGAGCGCGTCGGCGCGGATCACGGCGTCCTTGCCGAAATAGGTGTTTTGCGCGTTCATCACGCGCGCGTTGGCGCCCTGGTAGTCGCCGCCGACGAGCACCTTGCCGCCGCCGGTGGCGCCGCTGGCGTCGACCAGCGCGTCGCCCATCAGGCCCACGCGCCGGCCCAGCACCTCGATCGCGCCGCCGCTGCCGTCGCCGATGGCGCTCGTCACGCTGCCCGCGCCGAGCACGGTGTCGCCCGAGGCGCGCAGCACGATCTTGCCGTTCGCGCCCATCTGCGCGCTATCGGCGTTGACCACGCCGCGCTGGTTGACCAGCGCGCCATAGATGCCGACCTGGCCGCCGTGGGCGATGATCCGGCCCAGGTTGATGGCGCCGCTCGACGGCGCCGACACCACCACGTGCAGGCTCGGGTCGCCCGCGTCGACCAGTTGCACGGTGTGGCCGGCGGCCAGCACGACCTCGCCGTTGGGCGCTGTGACCACGCCGTTGTTCTCGACGTTGGGCGCGATCAGGAACACGCGCCCGCCGGCGGCGGCGTTGATGCGCCCGTCGTTGACGAGCGCGCCGGCGGCCGGGCCGGCCTGGAATTTATGCTTGCCCGACAAGAAGTCGGCGTTGCTCATGTTGAGCGTCGAGGCGGCCAGGCCGCCGACGTCGACGCGCGCGCCGGCGCCGAACATGATGCCGTTCGGGTTGATCAGGAACACCCGCCCGTTCGACTGCAGCGCGCCGAGGATGCGGGTCGGGTCCTGCCCCAGGATCCGGTTGAGCACGGCGCTGCTGGCGCTCTCCTGCACGAAGCGGGTGATCTCGCCGGCCTCAATCGAGAACGAATCCCAGTTGATGATCGTGTTCGGCGTGTTGGTGATCGTGTACACGTTGCCGTTCTGGGTGAAGGTGGCCGCGCCGTTGACCACCTGAGGGCTTTTGGGCGCGCCCTGGGTGCCGGCGCAGGCGGCGCCGACGAGCAGCGCGAGCACGCAGCGCTTGAACAACTGGCGGCGCGGCTGGGATGGGGTGGTGTTTTTCATTTTTATTCTCCGGTCCGTTAGTAGGCCAGGCCCACGCGGAAATGCACTTTGTTCTTGTCGGTCGCGCCAACGGCGCCGGCGTCGAGCACATGGCCCCAGTCGATCTGCCCGTGGATCTGCTCGCCGAGCGCGACCCGCAGGCCGAGGCCGGCGCTGCTGATGGCGGTGCTGCCCACCTCGCCCGGCAGCGCCTGGTTGCGCGAACCACGCGCGGCGTCGACGAAGCCGAGCGCGCGGCAGCTCCAGCGCGCGCGCGCGGCGCACAGGTTGGGCGAGAACAGCTCGGCGTTGGCGAGCACCCCGCTGTCGGTCGAGAGCGCGCGCTCCTCGAAGCCGCGCACGCTGGCCGCGCCGCCGGCGCCGAACTGCTCGCCCGGCACCAGCGCGTCGCGCGTGTGCTGGGCGTTGACCAGCAGGCGCGCCTGCCAGCTGCCGGCGAACTGGTGGGTGTAGGAGGCGGCCGCGCGCAGCGCGCTGAAGTCGGCCTTGGCGCCGAAGCGCGCGCCGCCGAAGTCGGCGTCGCCGCCGCGGCTGCCGCCGCCGAGGTTGCGCACGTAGGTCACCGACAGGCTGGTCTCGCCGGCGGCGTGCGCCAGCGTGCCCGCGTAGCCCAGGCTGAGCGGGCGCACCGTGACGTCGTTGCCGAAGTCCTGGCCCAGCAGCAGCACGCTGTTCTTGTAGGCCTTGACCTCGAGCCCGCCGAACAGGCGCCGCTCGATCCGCCCCATCTTTGGCAACACGTGGGTGTAGCGGCCGCCGAAGACGGTGCCCTTGCCGCTGATGGCGAGGTTGAAGATGCCGGCCAGCACGGCGCCCGAATCGACGTTCGAATAGCTCGCGTACAGGTCGAGCGCGTCGCCCGTGGAGTAGAACGGGATGTGGTAGCCGGCGCCCCAGACGCCGATCTTGCTCGGCTCCTCGAGCGTGGTGGTGTACTGCACGCTGCCGACATGGTCGCGCCCGAACAGGTTGGCGTGCTGCAGCACCGCCGAGGCGTGGGTCTCGCCGGTCTGGTCGTTGCCGCCGTTGTGCAGGTTGAACATCAGCTTCCAGGGCCGCTCGTCCCGGACCTCGAGCAGCGCGTTGACCTCGCCCGCCTGCTGGCCCGACTGCAGCTTGAGCGTGACCTTCTTGGCCGGGTTCTCGTTGGCCAGCCTGAGGTTGCCCGAAACGCGGTCCAGGTCGGGCGTGCGGCCGGGCTGGAGCGCCGGCAGGCTGCGCCGGATGTTGGCCTCGTCGAACACGGTGTTGCCCGTGACCGCGACGCGCCCGATCCGGTTCTGCACCACGTTCAGGCGCACCACCCCGCCATTGAGCTCCTGCTCGGGCAGCTCGACCGTGACGAGCTTGTAGCCGCGCGCGTGGTAGGCCGCCTCGAGCGCCTCGAGCGCCCGCTGGACGTCGCCGAAATCGCGCCCGGGGCCGGCATGGGGGGCGAGCGCGGCGTCGACCACGGCGCCTGGGAGCACGGTGTTGCCGACCACCTCGAAGCGGCTGATCGGAAAGCGCAGCGTGGTGTCGGCCCCGGGCGCGGCCGAGGCCGGGGCGGCCCAGGCCGCGTGGACGGCGGTGGCGAGCACGGAACCTGTAAGAAGTCGCGCGAGGGTGTGTTTCATGTTCTGTTGGCTCTGGTGAAGTTGATTCCAATGACGCGGCGGCGGCGCCGGGCGGCGCCCGCGCGTCATTACAGGGATGGTTTTCCGCTTCAGTGTAGACGGGTTTTTCTTACGAGTCAGCAATTTTCTCGGCCGTTCCGGCGGCTGCGGGGCGGGCGCGCCGCCACGCTCGGCTTTGCGTTGCATCAATGTCACAAGAATAACTAATGTGGACGGAATGTATTAACTTTTTTACTTTGTTTCGAAGGTCGTCACGCCGTCCCAGTCCGCGCCGGGCGGATGCGCGCGCAAGTGCGCGACCCGTTCGAGGTAGAGCCGGTACAGGCCGCTGCCGGGGCTGGCCGCCGCCAGCCCGGCCAGCGCCGCCGCGGCCGCGTCCCACCGCTGCGAGCGCACCAGCGCCAGCGCCGAGGCCCAGCGCGCCAGTTCGGCGAGCAGTTCCGGCCCGGCCTCGGCGGCCGGCAGCAGCGGCTCGTAGATCGCCACCGGCTCGTTCTTGCCCTTGACCCGGACCAGGTCGAGTTCGCGGTAGGCGTATTCGGGGGCGGCGGCGCGGGTGGCCTCGCCGACCGCCAGCCCGACCCCGTAGACCTTGGTGATGCCCTCGAGCCGGGAGCCGAGGTTGACCGCGTCGCCCATCACCGTGTAGGCGCGCCGCACGGCCGAGCCCATGTCGCCGACGTGCATCATGCCGGTGTTGAGGCCGATGCCGATCTTGAGCTGCGGCAGGCCGCGCGCGAGGAAATCGTCGTTCAGGCGCGCCGCGCTCTTTTGCATCAGCAGCGCGCTGGCGACGGCGCGGCTGGCGTGGTCGGGGAACGCGACCGGCGCGCCCCAGAACGCCATGACGGCGTCGCCGATGTACTTGTCGAGCGTGCCGCCGTGGCTGTCGCGGATGTCGGACGACATCGCCGTCAGGTACAGGTTGATGTATTCGCGCAGCGCCTTCGGACTGAGGCCCTCGGAGATGGTGGTGAAGCCGCGCACGTCGACGAACAGCACCGTCAGCTCGCGGCTCTCGCCGTCCATGTTGTACTGCTCCGGGTCGTCGGCCATCTCGGCGACCAGCTCGGGCGCGACGTACTCGCCGAAGCGCGACACCAGCGCGTTCTTCTGGCGCGTCTCGAACAGGTAGCCCCAGGCCATGTTGAGGATGAACAGGCCGGCCACGAGCAGCACGATGGCGGCCTCGTTGAGCACCCAGTCGAGGCGGGCGTAGAGCGCGTAGTTCAGGGCCATCACGGCCGCGCCGGCCGCGAGCGTGAGCGCGATCGAGGCCAGCGGCGGCAGCAGCGCCAGCGCCACGCTGAGCACCAGCCCGGCCGCGACCAATTGGCCGACCTCGATCCCGAGCGCGTAGTCGGGGCGCCGCTTGAAGCTGTTGTCGAGGATCGAGGCGATCAGGTTGGCGTGCACCTCGACCCCCGGGTACTCGGGGTTGACCGGGGTCGCGCGCAGGTCGTTGATGCCGGGCGCGGTGGTGCCGACGAGCACGATGGCGCCGGCGAGCACGTCCGGGTCGGCCTTGCCGGAGAGCACGTCGGCGGCCGGCACGTAGCTGAAGGCGCCGCCGCCGGGCCCGCCCCTGCCGCGGAACTCGATCAGGGCGCTGAGGTTCTCGCCGACCGCGAACAGCTTGACGCGCTTTTCGCCGTAATGGATCTGGAACGCCTCGTAGCCGCCGTAGCCGCGCTCGCGCTCGCTCATGTCGTCGACGCTCTTGTCGAGGTAGGGCTTGACCGCGCGCGCGCCCAGCGCCACGGCGACCGTGGCCAGCGACAGCGAGGGGTAGAACTTGTCGCCGATGCGGGTGACCATGTCGGCCGAGCGCAGGATGCCGTCGGGGTCGGTGTTGGCGCTGAAGATGCCGGCCCCGGCGGCGGCGTTCGCCAGCCGCTCGGTGTTGGCCTCGTAGCCGGCCGAGTCGCGCGCGTCGAGCGCGCGCCCGTTGAGGAAGTCGAGGTCGAAGGCCGGCTTGGGCAGCACGCCCTTGGACAGCTTGGCCGAGACGGTGTAGCCGAGCACCACCGGCTTGCCCTCGATCGCCTTGGCCAGCAGGCCGTCGTAGTCGAGCCGCTCGCGCAGGCCGGCGACCTGCGCGCCGAAGCCGGGCACGTCCTTGAGCTGGCCGCGCGCGAGTCCCTGCAGCACGCCATAGCCGGAGGTGTTGTCGGGCTCCGAGAACACGACGTCGAAGCCGATCGCGGCGACCCCGTAGCGGCCGGTCATCTGGTTGACAAGCCTGGCGACGACGTCGCGGTTCCACGGCCAGCGCCCGACCTCGACCAGGCTGGCCTCGTCGATGTCGACGATCACGATGCGCGGGTCGTGCACCACGGGCGTGACGCGCATGCGCAGGCCCGACAGGAAGGCGTCCATCCGCTCGACCGTGTTGAAGTGCAGGTAGCCGGTCATCTGGCACGCCAGCAGCAGCGTCAGCGCCAGCCCGAGCCCGATGCGCGCGCGCTGGCGCGCCAGCGCGCGGCGCCAGCGTCCCGGGCGCCTCACGGGCGGTAGCCGGGAATGCCGGCCTCGTCGATGGCGTCGATCTGCTGCGGGTCCATGTTCTTGCGCGCGAACGCGAGGTAGACCCCGCTGCGCACGAAGACGTCGAACAGGTCCGGGTCGATGTGGCCGTTGGTGGCGAACTTGCCCAGGATGTGCATCGATTCGGACAGCATCTTGCCCTTCTTGTAGGGGCGGTCGGCCGCCGTGAGCGCCTCGAAGATGTCGGCGATCGCCATCACGCGCGCCTGCACCGACATCTGCGCGCCATGCAGGCCGCGCGGATAGCCCTTGCCGTCCATCCGCTCGTGGTGCCCGCCCGCGTATTCGGGCACGTGCCGCAGGTGTTTGGGCCAGGGCAGCGATTCGAGCATGCGGATGGTCACTTCGATGTGGTTGTTGATGATCTTGCGCTCGGCGTCGGTCAGGGTGCCGAAGCGCACCGTCAGGTTGGCCAGCTCGTCGCCGCTGAGGAAGGCGCTGCCCTGCCCCCGCCCCTCGGCGGCGCCGGCTTCGGCTTCGGCGTCTGCCATGCCGCGCCAGCGGTAGGCGCCGATCGCGCGCACGCGCTCCTGGTCGGGCAGGCTCATGCCCTCGCCGCCGACATTGGCGTGGCGCAAAAAGTCGCGGTCGGCGCGCAGGCCGGCCAGATCAAAGGCCAGCCCGGCGGCCTCGGCGGCCGGGTCGGCCCCGGCCAGGCGGCGCTCGAGCGAGGCGATCTCGCGCTCGCGCATGAGCACCTCGAAGCGGGTGTCGACCAGCGCGATGCGGTCGAAGATGGTCTCTAGCTTGGTCGCCTTGTCGACCACGTGCACCGGGGTGGTGATCTTGCCGCAGTCGTGCAGCAGGCCGGCCAGCCACAGCTCCTTGCGGTCGCCCTCGGTCATGCGGAACGGCGCCAGCGGCCCCGTCTGGGCGTCGTGCGCGGCCTCGGCCAGCATCATGGTCAGCTCCGGCACGAACTGGCAGTGGCGCCCGGTGTAGGGCGATTTCTCGTCGATGCCGATGTTGATCAGGTTGACCAGCGCGGCGAGCAGCTCTTCGAGCTGGCCGATGAGCTGCTGGTTGGTGATCGCCACCGCGGCCTGGGCCGCGAGGGCCTCGATGAAGCGCTGGTCGGTGGCGCTGAAGGCGGCCACCGCGCCGTCCCCGGGGCCGGCCGCGTTGACCAGCTGCAGCACCCCGACCAGCTCGCCCATGTGGTCCTGCATCGGCACAGTCAGGAACGACTGCGAGTGGTAGCCGTAGTGGGCGTCGAAGGCGCGCATGCCCGAGAAATTGAAGCCGCCGTCCTGCTGGTAGACGTCCTCGATGTTGACCGACTTGCCGCTGTGGGCGGCGTAGGCGGCCACCGCGGCCATGTTTTTGGCGCCGTCCGGCCCGTACAGCGCCAGCGCCGGGATGTCGATCGGGGCGCCGCCGGCGCCACCCTGGCTGATGCCGAGCGAGTCGTTGAGCGAGATGTGGAAGCACAGGCTGCGGCGGTCGGCGCTGGGCAGGTACAGGGTGCCGCCGTCGGCCCCGGTCATGCCCTTGGCCGCGCGCAGGATGCGCTCGAGCAGGGCCGCGGTGTCGGTGCGGTCGCCCAGCGCGATGCTCAGTTCGGTGAGCAGTTCGAGGCGCTGCACGAGGCGGGGGGAGTTCGGCGAATCCATGTGTGGCCAGCCCTGTGGTTGTTCGGTGCGCCCGCGTGCAGGCTGTTGCTTAAGTGTAATGGCAAGTGTAGCGCCAGTCGGCCCGGCTGTACATGCCCGGCGCGAAAAGGCGCCCACGGGGCGACGCCGGGGCCGCCGGGTGTCGATGCGCCGCAACAGCTAGCGCGGCGCTGGCGGCGCGGGGGGCGCGGGCGCGCAGGCCACGCTCCATGCCACCAGGGCGGCGCCGCGCTGGCGCGCCCAGACCCGCGCGCTCGCGCCGGCGTCCTCGAACACGAGCACCGCCATCTCCTCGGCGACGCCGGGCGCGGGGCCGACCTCGAGCGAGCCGAGCCGGTAGCGCAGGGCGCGCCGCGGGGCGCAGCCGCTGTCGCCGCCGAACAGCAGGCGCGCGCCCCGCAGCACGCCGTCGCGCGCGCGCAGCAGGTCGATGACGAGCGGGTCGGGCAGGCGCTGGGCCAACCTGACCGGCGCGGCCGGCAGAACGCAGCCGGCCGCGCCCGAAATCCAGGCCAGTTGCTCGGTGCTGGGCCCGCTCCAACGCCGGCCGGCGCGCGCACGCGGGTCGTAGGCGAAGCGCTCGCGCCCGGCGCGGCACAGCGGATGGAGCGCGCGGATGCCGGCGCCGTCGACCAGCGCCGTAAGCG
>NZ_PXWF02000288.1 GCF_003011895.2 Massilia glaciei
GGTTCAACTCCGACAGGCTGCTAGGCGCTGACCCGGCGGAAGTGGTGGAGCCGGAAACCGAGCGCGATCAGCACCGCGAAGTAGCTGGCCGCGCAGGCGGCGATGATTGCGAACATCGCCCCGGCGCGCAGCCACGGCGTCGCCTGCATCGCGATCCAGTCGAAGCGGCCCTCGGCGTAGACCCCGAGCGCGCCCATGGCCAGCAGGGCGAGGCAGACCTTCACGAAGAACATGCCCCAGCCCGGCTTGGGCGCGAAGATGGCGCGCCGGCGCAGGAAGAAGTACAGCACGGCCGCGTTGATGCAGGCGCCGACGCCGATCGACAGCGCCAGCCCGGCCACGCCCAAGCCCAGGCCCCACACGAACGCCACGTTCATGAGTTGGGTCGCGACCAGCACCCCGACGGCGATCCGCACCGGCGTGCTGACGTCCTGGCGCGCGTAAAACGCGGGAATGAGCGACTTGACCAGTATCAGCCCGATGAGGCCGACGCAATAGGCGATCAGCGGGCGCGCCGCCGCCCCTACGGCCTCGCCGCTGAAGGCGCCGTAGTGGAACACTACCGCGATGACCGGCGTGGCCATCGCGGCCATGCCGACCGCCGCCGGCAGCGCCAGAACGAAGGTCAGGCGCAGGCCCCAGTCGAGCAGGGCAGAGTATTCGGCGCTGTCGCCCTCGGTGCTCGCCTTCGACAGGCTCGGCAGCAAGATGGTGCCCAGCGCCACCCCCAGCATGGCGATCGGGAATTCCATAAGGCGGTCGGCGTAGGTCAGCGCCGAGACGCTGCCGGCGCCCAGCCGCGAGGCGATGCCGGTGTTGATGAGCAGGCTGATCTGGGCGGCCGAGACGGCGAACAGGGCCGGCGCCATCTTGCCCAGGATGCGGCGCACGCCCGGGTCGCGCAGCGGCTTGACGGGATTGAAGCCGATGCGCGGCAGCATGCCGATCTTCATCAGGGCCGGAATTTGTATGCCGACCTGCAACAGGCCGCCGATGACGACGGCGACCGCCATCGCGTAGATCGGCGTCTCGAAGTACTCGACCAGCACCAGCGCGGCGAAAATGAACGACAGGTTCAGCAGCACGGGCGAAAACGCGGGAATCTTGAACTGGCGCCAGGTGTTGAGGATGCCGCCGGCCAGCGCCACGAAGGACATGCAGACGATGTACGGGAACATCAAACGCGTCATCCAGATCGAGGCGTCGAGCGCGCCGGGGGTCTGGGCGATGTCGCCGGCCAGCAAATACATGAGCAGCGGGGTGGCGACGATGCCAACCACGCTGGTGAGCACGGTGGCCCAGATCAGCGCCGTGGCCACATGGTCGACCAGGGTTTTGACGCTGGCCTCGCCCTCCTTGGATTTGTATTCCGACAAGATTGGCACGAACGCCTGCGAGAACGCTCCCTCGGCGAACAGGCGGCGCAGCAGGTTGGGGATGCGGAAGGCGATGATGAACGCGTCCGTGAAGGCCGAGGCGCCGAAAGCGCGCGCGAACAGGCTTTCGCGCAGCAAACCGGTGAGGCGGGACAGCAGCGTCATGCTGGAAATGGAGGCGAGGGTCTTGAGCAAGTTCATGGGGCGGAATTATATCCCGCAGGCCCAGTTCCACTCGGCATTGCCAACAAATCTTGATTTTTGAATTGCCTCGATGCGAATAAATGGCTATAATCGAAGGCTGTACAGAATTCTGTTACGCAGACACTAATGTTTGGCAGGCAGTGGTTTGAACGACCAGGTTCGGCAGATGTACTGAACGCACCGGTTTGTCAGACACTAATGTTTGCAAACGCAACTTGACCCCGATCTAGGAAATTCCATGGCAAATACCGCACAAGCGCGCAAACGCGCTCGTCAAGCAGTTAAGCAAAACGCACACAATTCGTCGCAGCGTTCGACCCTGCGTACAGCGATCAAAGCTGTGCGTAAGGCAATCCAAGCTGGCGACAAAGCAGCTGCTACCACGATCTTCCAGGCATCCGTGTCGAAGATCGACAGCATCGCTGACAAAAAAATCATCCACAAGAACAAAGCAGCCCGTCATAAGAGCCGTCTGGCAGCTGCCTTGAAAGCACTGGCAGCCTAACAGTGGCCGGCGCGCGCGGCCCCCGCGGCCGCGTCATGTGCACGATTTAAAAAACCCGCCCGACCCTGGTCCGGCGGGTTTTTTCGCTTAGGCCGCGTTCGCTTGGGCGGTGCTCTTGTGTTGGCAAAGTCAGCGCATATTTGCCCGCCTGCCCGCCTGCCCGCCACGCCCTCCCGCGCATGGGGCAGCGCGGGGCGTCGGGCCGTCCGCGAGGACGATGGCGTTCAGATTTTCTTCATATCGCCCGCCGGCACCTCGATGTACTCCCCCGGCATCAACGGGTGGCTCGCCAGCGAGAACGGGCCGATGCTGCTGCGCACCAGGCGCAGCGTCGGCAGGCCGACCGCGGCCGTCATGCGCCGGACCTGGCGGTTCTTCCCCTCCTGCAAAGTGATCGCGATCCAGCTGGTCGGCTTGTCCTCGCGCACGCGGATCGGCGGCTCGCGCGGCCACAGCCAAGCGGGCGCGGCGATCGCGACCGCGCGGCACGGCTTGGTCACAAAATCGCCCAGGTCGAGCGGCGCCCGCAGCCTGGCCAGCGCGGCGCCGTCGGCAACCCCGTCGACCTGCACCAGATAGGTCTTGGCCTCCTTGTGGTCTGGGTGGGCGATGCTGTGCTGGAGGCGGCCGTCGTCGGTCAGCAGCATCAGCCCCTCGCTGTCGGCGTCGAGCCGGCCGGCCGGGTAGATGCCGGGCAGGGCGATGAAGTCGGCCAGACAGGCGCGCCCCTCCTGCGGGGAGAACTGGCACAGCACCTGGAACGGTTTGTTGAAAAGTATGAGTGGCATCGTTGCGTCGGCTGGCAGGGTGGTTGGCGGCGGGTGCCACAGTGTAAACGCCATTGGCCACGCGCGGCGTGGGCCAAGGCGTAAAATCGGATCGCGGCGCCCTAAAACCGTGGCGCCCAGTAAAATACTGGTGCATAATATGAAACCCGCTTGTCTTCTGTCTTATAGAAGACCAAGCGGATCATGGTTCTAAAAGCAAGAGTTTTCCAGCTCGCAGACCCTGTCTGACAGACGCAGCCCCGGTTGCCGCCTGCTTTAACGTCCACTTCGGAGATCACGATGTTTCAACATATCAAAGTACCTGCTGACGGCAAGAAAATCACCGTCAACACCGATTTTTCGCTGAACGTACCGGAGAATCCAGTCATTCCGTACATCGAAGGCGACGGCACCGGCGTTGACATCAGCCCGGTCATGATCAAGGTCGTCGACGCGGCCGTGGCCAAGGCTTACGGCGGCCAGCGCAAGATCAGCTGGATGGAGATCTACGCGGGCGAGAAAGCGACCACCGTGTACGGCCCCGACGTGTGGCTGCCCGAAGAAACGCTCGAAGTGCTCAAGGACTACGTGGTCTCGATCAAGGGCCCGCTGACGACCCCGGTCGGCGGCGGCATCCGTTCGCTCAACGTCGCCCTGCGCCAGCAGCTCGACCTGTACGTTTGCCTGCGCCCGGTGCGCTACTTCACCGGCGTGCCATCGCCCGTCAAAGAGCCCGAGAAGACCGACATGGTCATCTTCCGCGAGAACTCCGAAGACATCTACGCCGGCATCGAATACCAGCAGGGCTCCGAAGGCGCCAAGAAGCTCATGGATTTCCTGATCAAGGAAATGGGCGTGACCAAGATCCGCTTCCCGAACACCTCGGGCCTGGGCATCAAGCCGGTCTCGATCGAAGGCACCGAGCGCCTGGTGCGCAAGGCGCTGCAGTACGCGGTCGACAACGACAAGCCGTCCGTGACGATCGTCCACAAGGGCAACATCATGAAGTACACCGAAGGCGGCTTCCGCGATTGGGCGTACGCCCTGGCGCAGAAGGAGTTCGGCGCCGAGCTCATCGATGGCGGCCCATGGTGCAAATTCAAGAATCCGAAGACCGGCAGGGACATCATCGTCAAGGATTCGATCGCCGACGCGTTCCTGCAACAGATCCTGTTGCGCCCGGCCGAATACAGCGTCATCGCGACCCTTAACCTGAACGGCGACTACATCTCGGACGCGCTCGCGGCCCAGGTCGGCGGCATCGGGATCGCGCCCGGCGCCAACCTGTCGGACTCGGTGGCGATGTTCGAGGCGACCCACGGCACCGCGCCCAAGTACGCGGGCAAGGACTATGTGAACCCGGGGTCCCTGATCCTTTCGGCCGAAATGATGCTGCGCCACATGGGCTGGCTCGAGGCTGCCGACCTGATCATCTCGTCGATGCAGAACTCGATCGCCTCCAAGCGCGTCACATACGACTTCGCGCGCCTGATGGAGGACGCGACGCAGGTGTCGTGCTCGGGCTTCGGCGACGTCATGATCGAGCACATGTGACACCGCGGCACCGCGCGCGGCGCCCGCGGGTGCCGCTGCGCGATCAAAAAAAGGCCCCGCGGGGCCTTTTTTTGTGCGCGCCGCCGCCATCTCGTGGGTGCGGGACGTAAAAAAACCCCGCCACAAGGGCGGGGTTTTTCACATCGGGAGTTGCTTAAGCAGCCTGGATGTTGGAAGCTTGCTTGCCTTTAGGGCCTTGCGTGACTTCGAATTGAACTTTTTGACCTTCTTTGAGGGTCTTGAATCCGTTCATGTTGATTGCGGAGAAATGCGCGAACAAGTCCTCGCCGCCGTCATCTGGGGTGATGAAGCCAAAGCCTTTGGAATCATTGAACCACTTAACTGTACCTGTTGCCATAAAAGAACTTTCAAAATAAAAACGAAATCACACGAGCCTTAAAAGCAAGAAGCTTCTTGCCCCCTCCTCAGTTTGCTCACATCTTACCAACAAGTACAAAGTACAAGCCGATGAGGCATTGTTGGCGTAATAATTATTGAAGTCAAGCGGTTTTCAAGCGTCATTGTCAAATTAAACACACTCTGCCAAAAAGCAACTCTTGAATTCTTCAATCGGGTCGCCATCTGCGCATCAGGAAGAAAACGCGTAAGATGGACCACAAATGCACATGCTCTGATCTTTACGCATTGCATCAACGTCGAAAGCATTAGAATATAACTGTATGGCAACCAAGCAAGATACCGAAACCACGCTGGAGCGGCAGGTCGTCAAGCCGCCGCCGCTATACCAGGTAGCACTGCTCAATGACGACTATACCCCGATGGAATTCGTGGTCGCCGTCATCGTGGAGTATTTCAACAAGGACCACGAGACGGCGACGCAGATCATGCTTTCCGTTCACCGCCACGGCAAGGGAGTATGCGGTGTGTTTTCAAAAGACATCGCCTGTACCAAAGTGGAGTTTGTTTTAACGCATGCGCGCAAGGCGGGGCACCCCCTGCAGTGCGTGATGGAGGAAGTATGATCGCGCAGGAACTTGAAGTATCCCTACACATGGCCTTTGTCGAAGCCCGGCAGGCACGGCATGAATTCATCACCGTCGAGCATTTGCTGCTGGCGCTTCTTGACAACCCGTCGGCCGCCGAAGTGTTGCGCGCCTGCGCCGTCAACATCGAAGACCTGCGCAAAACCCTGACCAACTTCATCGGCGACAACACCCCGACCGTGCCCGGCACGGGCGAGGTCGACACCCAGCCGACGCTCGGTTTCCAGCGCGTGATCCAGCGTGCGATCATGCACGTGCAATCGGCCTCGAACGGCAAGAAGGAGGTCACCGGCGCCAACGTGCTCGTGGCCATCTTCGGCGAGAAGGACTCGCACGCGGTGTACTACCTGCACCAGCAGGGCGTGACCCGCCTCGACGTCGTCAACTTCATCTCGCACGGCGTGCGCAAGGACCAGTCGATGGACGGCCAAAAGGCGTCCGAGGGCGTCGAGGAGGCGCAGGTCGAGGGCCAGACCAAGGAGTCGCCGCTCGACCAATTCACGCAAAACCTCAACAAGGCCGCCAGCGAAGGCAAGATCGATCCGCTGATCGGGCGCGAGGACGAGGTCGACCGCGTCATCCAGATCCTGTGCCGCCGCCGCAAAAACAATCCGCTGCTCGTCGGCGAGGCCGGCGTGGGCAAGACCGCGATCGCCGAGGGCCTCGCGTGGCGGATCACGCAGGAGGACGTCCCCGAGATCCTCCAAAACGCGATCGTCTATTCGCTCGACATGGGCGCGCTGCTGGCCGGCACCAAATACCGCGGCGACTTCGAACAGCGCTTAAAAGCGGTGCTCAAGCAGCTCAAAGAGACCCCGCACGGCATCTTGTTCATCGACGAGATCCACACGATCATCGGCGCCGGTTCGGCCTCGGGCGGCACGCTCGACGCGTCCAACCTGCTCAAGCCGGCGCTCGCGAACGGCCAGCTCAAGTGCATCGGCGCGACCACCTACACCGAGTACCGCGGCGTGTTCGAAAAAGACCACGCGCTGTCGCGCCGCTTCCAAAAGGTCGACGTCAACGAGCCGACCGTCGAGCAGACCATCCAGATCCTGCGCGGCCTCAAGTCGCGCTTCGAGGAGCACCACGGCGTCAAGTATTCGGCATCGGCCCTGTCGACCGCCGCCGAGCTCGCCGCGCGCTTCATCAACGACCGCCATCTGCCCGACAAGGCGATCGACGTCATCGACGAGGCCGGCGCGGCGCAGCGCATCCTGCCCAAGTCGAAGCAAAAGAAGACCATCGGCAAGGCCGAGATCGAGGACATCATCGCCAAGATCGCGCGCATCCCGCCGCAAACGGTCAACCAGGACGACCGCAGCAAGCTGCAGACGATCGACCGCGACCTGCGCAACGTCGTGTTCGGGCAGGAGCCCGCGATCGACGCGCTGTCTTCGGCCATCAAGATGGCGCGCGCGGGTCTCGGCAAGACCGACAAGCCGATCGGCTCCTTCCTGTTCTCCGGCCCGACCGGAGTCGGCAAGACCGAGGTGGCCAAGCAGCTCGCCTTCATCCTCGGCATCGAGCTGATCCGCTTCGACATGTCCGAGTACATGGAGCGCCACGCCGTGAGCCGCCTGATCGGCGCGCCGCCGGGCTACGTCGGCTTCGACCAGGGCGGTTTGCTGACCGAGGCGATCACCAAAAAGCCGCACGCGGTGCTGCTGCTCGACGAGATCGAAAAAGCCCATCCGGACATTTTCAACATCCTGCTGCAGGTGATGGACCACGGCACGCTGACCGACAACAACGGACGCAAGGCCGACTTCCGCAACGTGATCATCATCATGACCACCAACGCGGGCGCCGAAAGCCTGACCAAGCGTTCGATGGGCTTCACCGAGTCCAAGGCCGCCGGCGACGAGATGGCCGACATCAAGCGCATGTTCACGCCGGAGTTCCGCAACCGGATCGACGCGACCATCAGTTTCCGCGCGCTTGACGAAGAAATCATCCTGCGCGTGGTCGACAAATTCCTCATGCAGCTCGAAGAGCAGTTGCACGAGAAAAAAGTCGAGTCGATCTTCACCGAGAAGCTGCGCAAGTTCCTGTCCAAAAAAGGCTTCGATCCGCTCATGGGAGCGCGCCCGATGGCGCGCCTGATCCAGGACATGATCCGCAAGGCGCTGGCCGACGAACTGTTGTTCGGACGCCTCGTCAGCGGCGGCCGCGTGACGGTCGACCTCGACGACAAGGACCAGGTCGTGCTCGAGTTTCCCGAGTCCGACGCGACGCCGCCGACGAGCCCGCCAGAAACCGTTGAAATCGAGTAATCGGTTCGGACACACAAAAAAACCCGCAGCTTGCGGGTTTTTTTTCGTGCTGGCGACGCGCAATCGCCAATGTCTCCCATGGGGCCTGGGCCTGAAAATTCATATCGCGCGCAGTTGCAAGATCAGCATGGGTTCCCGCCTTCGCGGGGATGACGTTGATATTAATATGCAAACTGCCTGCGACACGACTTCTGGCGCGACGACGGTTGATGTCGTCGGTGGTTTTCGATCGCCCCTTTCGCGACAGCCCCTATCGCGGGGACGTTGGTCCCGTGCCTCGGCTCGGCGCGTGCCGATCTTGCTTAACGCCGACGGCTCCATTGGCTAGGACTTTTGCCGCAGCTTGCGCCACAGCGTCGTGCGGCTGATGCCCAGATACCTGGCCGCCTCGTCGCGCTTGCCGCCGAAGCGGGCCAGCACCTCCTCGGCCGACTCAGGCGAGCGCGCATGCGGAGGCGGCGCCGCCGGCACCGCGGAGGTGATCGCCGGCGCGCCCCTGCCGAACTCCGGCGCGACCGACAGCACGAACGCCGGCGTCAGCGCCTGCAGCGGCTCGGCCGCCAGGAACAGCGCGAGCCGCTCCATCACATTGCGCAGCTCGCGCACATTGCCTGGCCAGTCGTAGCGCTCGAGCAGCGGCGCGCAGGCGAGCATCTCGGCGTGCAGGTTCGGATGCGGCCGCGCGCCCAGCGCCGCCAACGCGTTCTTGAGCGACCATTCGGCCAGCGGCAGCACGTCGCCCGCGCGCTCGCGCAGGGTCGGCAGCACCAGCCGCAACACGGCCAACCGGTAATACAGGTCGGCCCGGAAACGGCCCTCGCGCACGCGCGCCTCGAGGTCGCAATGGGTCGCGCTGATCACGCGCACACTGACCGCCACAGGACGCGTTCCGCCCACGCGCACCACCTCGCGCTCCTCGAGCACGCGCAGCAAGCGCGTCTGCAAAGCGAGCGGCATCTCGCCGATCTCGTCGAGGAACAGGGTGCCGCGGTTGGCCGCCTCGAACAGGCCCGCGTGGCCGCCCCGGCGCGCCCCCGTGAACGCGCCTTCCTCGTGGCCGAACAGCTCCGACTCGAGCAGCGACTCGGCGATCGCGCCGCAGTTGACGGCCACGAACGGGCGGTTGGCGCCCAGGCCGCGCGGACTCTCGCGGTGGATCGCCTGCGCCACCAGCTCCTTGCCGCTGCCGGTCTCGCCCTCGATGAGCACCGTGGCGGGCGACCTCGCGTACATCACCACCGCCTGGCGCAGCGTCTCCATGGCCGCGGACTGGCCGCGCAGGTCGTTGAGGCCGTGGCGCGCGCGCAGGGTGTCGGCGAGCGCCGGGCGCGGGCGCCGGTTCGATTCGAGCTGGGTCAGGCGCGCCATCTCGAGCGCGTCGTTGAAGGCCTGGCGGATTGACGCCGCCGAATACACGAACACCCCGGTCAACCCGGCCTCCTCGGCCAGGTCGGTGATCAACCCTGCGCCGACGATCGCCTCGATGCCTTCGGCCTTGAGCTCGTTGACCTGGGCGCGCGCGTCCTCCTCGGTCGCATAGGTGCGCTGCGCGATCGCGAAGCCGAAGGTGGCGCAAAACTCGGCCAGCTCGGGCAGCCGCTCCTGGTAGGTGACCACGCCGATCTTTTGCGACAAGCGGCGCGCCCGCGCCAGCGCCTGCATCACGTCGAAGCCGCTGGCCCTGGCGATCACCACCGGCACCGAGACCCGGCCCTTCAGGTAGGCCGCGTTCGATCCGGCCGCGATGACCACGTCGCAGCGCTCGGCCGCCATGCGCTCGCGGATGTGGCGCGCCGCCTCGTCGAAGCCGAGGTTGATCGGCTCGATCGCGGCCACATGGTCGTACTCGAGCGTGATGTCGCGGAACAGGTCGGACAGGCGCGAGACCGACACGGTCCAGATGACCGGTTTGTCGGGCGTATCAAGTGGCGTATCGGGGGCGGCGGACATGCTGCGATTGTAGTGCAATTGGATTGTAGTGCAACTGGGTTTCAGTGTTTCAAAATGAAACACGAAATGAATCGGGCGGCCGCGATCCTTGTAAGCGTCGGGTAAGAACCGTGCGTTACGATTGCGTCAGCCTCGATAGAGCTGGTGTCACAATAAAGGAGATATAAATGCATGACGACATGGTTCAAAAAATTAAATCCGACCCGAACTACCGCAAACTGGTCAACGCGCGCTCTGGCTTCGGCTGGATCCTCACCTGGTGCATGATGGCCGTGTACTACGGCTTCATTTTGCTGATCGCCTTCAACAAGGAGTTGCTGGCGACCAAAACCGGGGTCGGCGTGACGACCTGGGGCATCCCGATCGGGCTGTTCGTGATCGTCTTCACGGTCATTGTCACGGGCGTCTACGTGCGCCGCGCCAACGGCCAATTTGACGAGCTGACCGCCGCCATCGTGCTCAAGGCCAAATCATGAGCGGCCACGCGCGCACGCGCCAGGCCGTCCTCGGCCTCACCCTGTTGGCAGCCGCCGGCGCCGCGCTCGCCGCCGGCGCCGACCTCGGCCAGGCCACCAAGCAGCCGACCAACTGGACCGCCATCTCGATGTTCGGCGCCTTCGTCCTGTTCACGCTGTGGGTGACCAAATGGGCGGCCGGCAAAACCAAGTCGGCCTCGGACTTCTACACGGCCGGCGGCGGCATCACCGGCTTCCAGAACGGCCTGGCGATCGCGGGCGACTATATGTCGGCCGCCTCCTTCCTCGGCATCTCGGCGGCGGTGTTCCTGAACGGCTACGACGGCCTGATCTACGCGATCGGCTTTCTGGTCGGCTGGCCCGTGATCACCTTCCTCATGGCCGAGCGCCTGCGCAACCTGGGCCGCTACACCTTCGCCGACGTCGCCGCCTACCGCTTCAAGCAGGCGCCGATCCGGATTTTCTCGGCCTCGGGCACGCTCGTCGTGGTCGCGTTCTACCTGATCGCGCAGATGGTCGGCGCCGGCCAGTTGATCAAACTGCTGTTCGGCCTCGAATACTGGATCGCGGTGCTGCTGGTCGGCTCGCTGATGATGATCTACGTGCTCTTCGGCGGCATGACCGCCACCACCTGGGTGCAGATCATCAAGGCCGTCATGCTGCTCTCGGGCGCGACCTTCATGTCCTTCGTCGTCATGTCGCAGTTCAACTTCAGCCCCGAGGCGCTGTTCGCCAAGTCGGTCGAAATCCACGAGAAGGGCGAGTCCATCATGGGCCCGGGAACCTTCATCAAGGATCCGATCTCGGCAATCTCGTTCGGCATGGCGCTCATGTTCGGCACCGCCGGCCTGCCGCACATCCTGATGCGCTTCTTCACGGTGCCGAGCGCGAAAGAGGCGCGCAAGTCGGTGTTCTGGGCCACCACCTGGATCGCCTATTTTTACGTGCTCACCTTCATCATCGGCTTCGGCGCGATCGTCCTGGTCAGCACCAACCCCGAGTTCAAGGACGCAGCCGGCAAACTGCTCGGCGGCAACAACATGGCGGCGATCCACCTGGCCAAGGCCGTCGGCGGCAACGTCTTCCTCGGCTTCATCTCGGCGGTGGCGTTCGCGACCATCCTGGCGGTGGTGGCGGGCCTGACCCTGTCGGGGGCCTCGGCCGTGTCGCACGATCTGTACGCGACCGTGTTCAAGAAGGGCAAGGCCACCAGCGCCAATGAGCTCAAAGTGTCGCGCCTGACCACGATCGCGCTCGGCGTCATCGCGGTCTTGCTCGGCATCGTGTTCGAGAAGCAGAACATCGCCTTCATGGTCTCGCTCGCCTTCGCCATCGCCGCCTCGGCCAACTTCCCGGTCCTGTTCATGTCGGTGCTGTGGAAAGACTGCACCACGCGCGGCGCGACCATCGGCGGCTTCATCGGCCTGTTCACGGCGGTCGGCTTGACGGTGATCTCGAAATCGGTCTGGGTCGACGTGTTCGGCAACGCCGAAGCGCTGTTCCCGTACCAGTCACCGGCGCTGTTCTCGGTGACCGCGGGCTTCCTGGGTATCTGGCTGTTTTCGATCTTCGACAAGAGCGACCGCGCCCGCATCGACCGGGCCGGCTACGAGGCCCAGGAAATGCGTTCCGAAACCGGCATCGGGGCGGAGACGGCCGCCGCGCATTAAGGTTTGACGCTTGCTAAAAAAGCCCCGGGCAACTCCCCGGGGCTTTTTTTATGTTCATCCGCGTGTTTCGCGGATGTTTCATGTTTCATTCCAATGTTTCACTCTGCGACAACCGCGTTGCTTGAAAAATCGCTCCACAAGCGCCATGTCCCCTGGTCCGACCTCCCAAGTGCTTGAATACTAAAGACATTGCCCGCGCCGCGGATCGTTTCACGGCTTGCGGCTGGGTTGGCACGCCGCTTGCATTAACACGGATACACACCGTCGCAATTGAAAAGGATCAACACATGAGTCATTACTCCGCAGGCGTCGCCTTCCGCAAGGCAGTCCAAGAAGAATCCCCGCTGCAAGTGGTCGGCGCCATCAACGCCAACCACGCGCTGCTGGCCAAGCGCGCCGGCTACCGGGCGATCTACCTGTCGGGCGGGGGCGTGGCCGCCGGTTCGCTCGGCCTGCCGGACCTCGGCATCTCGGGCCTCGACGACGTGCTCACCGACATCCGCCGCATCACCGACGTGTGCGACGTGCCATTGCTGGTCGACGCCGACACCGGCTTCGGCTCGTCGGCCTTCAACGTGGCGCGCACCGTCAAGTCGATGATCAAGGCCGGCGCCGCCGCCTGCCACATCGAAGACCAGGTCGGCGCCAAGCGCTGCGGCCACCGCCCGGGCAAGGAGATCGTCAGCCTGCAGGAGATGGTCGACCGCATCAAGGCCGCCGTCGACGCCCGCACCGACCCTGATTTCGTGATCATGGCGCGCACCGACGCGCTCGCCGTCGAGGGCCTCGAGTCGGCCCTCGAGCGCGCCCTGGCCTGCGTCGAGGCCGGCGCCGACATGGTCTTCCCCGAGGCAATCACCGACCTGGCCATGTATGCGCAATTCGCCAAGGCGGTGCGGGTGCCGGTGCTTGCCAACATCACCGAATTCGGCGCCACGCCGCTGTTCACGGTCGACCAACTCAAGGGCGCCGACGTCGGCCTCGTGCTCTATCCGCTGTCGGCCTTCCGCGCCATGAACAAGGCCGCCGAGAACGTCTACACCGCGATCCGCCGCGACGGCACCCAGCAAAACGTGGTCGCCTCGATGCAGACCCGCATGGAGCTTTACGAGGCGATCAACTACCACGATTTCGAGCAAAAGCTCGACGCGCTGTTCGCCGCGCAAAAGAAATAATCCAACCCAGATTCCAGGAGAAAAAACATGAGTGACCAAGCAGCCACCACCTTCAAGCCGAAAAAATCGGTCGCCCTGTCAGGCGTCACCGCAGGCAACACCGCCCTGTGCTCGGTCGGCAAGACCGGCAACGACCTGCACTACCGCGGCTACGACATCCTCGACGTCGCCCAGACCTGCGAATTCGAAGAAATCGCCTACCTGCTGGTGCACGGCAAGCTGCCGAGCGCGGCCGAACTGAAGTCCTACAAGACGCGCCTGATGGCGCTGCGCGGCCTGCCGCAGGCGGTCAAGGCCGCGCTCGAGGCGCTGCCGGCGTCGAGCCACCCGATGGACGTGATGCGCACCGGCGTCTCCACGCTCGGCTGCGTGCTGCCCGAAAAGGACGACCACAACGCGCCCGGCGCGCGCGACATCGCCGACCGCCTGATGGCCTCGTTCGGCTCGATGCTGCTGTACTGGTACCACTTCAGCCACAACGGCAAACGCATCGACGTCGAAACCGACGACGAGTCGATCGGCGGCCACTTTTTGCACCTGCTGCACGGCGCCAAGCCGTCAAAGCAGTGGGAGCGCGCGATGCACACCTCGCTCATCTTGTACGCCGAACACGAGTTCAACGCCTCGACCTTCACCGCGCGCGTCATCGGCGGCACCGGTTCCGACATCCACTCGGCGATCACCGGCGCGATCGGCGCGCTGCGCGGGCCCAAGCACGGCGGCGCCAACGAGGTCGCGCTCGAGATCCAGAAACGCTACGAGAACCCCGACGAGGCCGAGGCCGACATCCGCAACCGGGTCGCCAACAAGGAGGTCGTGATCGGCTTCGGCCATCCGGTCTACACCGTGTCGGACCCGCGCAACGTGGTCATCAAGGAGGTGGCGCGCACGCTCTCGCAGGAGGCCGGTTCGACCAAGATGTTCGACATCGCCGAGCGGCTCGAGACCGTCATGTGGGACATCAAGAAGATGTTCCCGAACCTCGACTGGTTCTCGGCCGTGTCGTACCACATGATGGGCGTGCCGACCGCGATGTTCACGCCGCTGTTCGTGATCTCGCGCACCTCCGGCTGGGCCGCGCACGTCATCGAGCAGCGCATCGACAATAAGATCATCCGCCCGAGCGCGAACTACGTCGGCCCCGAAGACCTGGCCTTCGTGCCGATCGCCGAACGCAAGTAAGGGAAACTTATGAACATCCTCAACCGCAAAGCGCTGCCCGGCACCAGGCTCGATTACTTCGACGCGCGCGCCGCCGTCGACGCCATCTCGCCGGGCGCCTACGACAAGCTGCCCTACACCTCGCGCGTGCTGGCCGAAAACCTGGTGCGCCGCTGCGACCCGGCCACGCTCGACGCCTCGCTCTCGCAGCTCATCGAACGCAAGCGCGACCTCGACTTCCCGTGGTTCCCGGCGCGCGTGGTGTGCCACGACATTCTGGGCCAGACCGCGCTGGTCGACCTGGCCGGCCTGCGCGACGCCATCGCCCTGCAGGGCGGCGACCCGGCGCTGGTCAACCCGGTGGTGCCGACCCAGCTCGTGGTCGACCATTCGCTGGCGGTCGAATGCGGCGGCTTCGACCCCGACGCCTTCGACAAGAACCGCTTGATCGAGGACCGCCGCAACGAGGACCGCTTCGACTTCATCAACTGGACCAAGAAGGCGTTCAAGAACGTCGACGTGATCCCGCCCGGCAACGGCATCCTGCACCAGATCAACCTCGAGCGCATGTCGCCGGTGGTGCAGGTGCAGGACGGCGTGGCCTATCCCGACACCCTGGTCGGCACCGACTCGCACACCCCGATGGTCGACGCGCTCGGCGTGATCGCCATCGGCGTGGGCGGCCTCGAGGCCGAAAGCGTGATGCTGGGCCGCGCCTCGTGGATGCGCCTGCCCGACATCATCGGCGTCGAGCTCACCGGCAAACCGCAGCCGGGCATCACCGCCACCGACACCGTGCTGGCGCTGACCGAGTTTTTGCGCAAGCAGAAGGTGGTCTCGTCCTACCTCGAGTTCTACGGCGAGGGCGCCTCGCACCTGACGCTGGGCGACCGCGCGACCATCTCGAACATGGCGCCGGAGTTCGGCTCGACCGCGGCCATGTTCTACATCGACGAGCAGACCATCAAGTACCTCAGGCTGACCGGCCGCGACGACGAACTGGTCAAGCTGGTCGAGCTGTATGCGCGCCACACCGGCCTGTGGGCCGAGAGCCTCAAGCACGCCGAGTACGAGCGCGTGATCAGCTTCGATCTGTCGTCGGTGGTGCGCAACATCGCCGGCCCGTCGAATCCGCACAGCCGGGTGCCGACTTCGGAGCTGGCCGCGCGCGGCATCAGCGGCGTGGTCGAGAACGAGCCGGGCAAGATGCCCGACGGCGCCGTCATCATCGCCGCCATCACGAGCTGCACCAACACCAACAACCCGCGCAACATGATCGCCGCCGGCCTGATCGCGCGCAACGCCAACCGCCGCGGCCTGCTGCGCAAGCCGTGGGTCAAGAGCTCGCTGGCGCCGGGCTCCAAGACGGTCGAGCTGTACCTGCGGGAGGCCAATCTCATGGGCGAACTCGAGCAGCTCGGTTTCGGCGTGGTCGGCTTCGCCTGCACCTCGTGCAACGGCATGTCGGGCGCGCTCGACCCGGTGATCCAGCAAGAGGTCGTCGAGCGCGACCTGTACGCGACCGCCGTCCTGTCGGGCAACCGCAACTTCGACGGCCGCATCCACCCGTACGCCAAGCAGGCCTTCCTGGCCTCGCCGCCGCTGGTGGTGGCCTACGCGATAGCCGGCACGATCCGCTTCGACATCGAAAAGGACGTGCTCGGCATCGATCTAGAGGGCCATCCCGTCAAGCTCGCCGACATCTGGCCGGGCGACGAGGAGATCGACGCCATCGTCGCCTCGAGCGTCAAGCCCGAGCAGTTCCGCAAGGTCTACATTCCGATGTTCGCCGCCCAGGTCGACGACGGCGAGAAGGTCAGCCCCTTGTACGACTGGCGTCCGCAAACGACATACATCCGCCGTCCGCCGTATTGGGAGGGCGCGCTCGCGGGCGCGCGGCCGCTCAAGGGCATGCGGCCGTTGGCGGTGTTGGGCGACAACATCACGACCGACCATCTGTCGCCGTCGAACGCGATCATGCTCGACAGCGCGGCCGGCGAATACCTCGCCAAAATGGGCCTGCCGGAGGTTGACTTCAACTCCTACGCCACGCACCGGGGCGACCACCTGACGGCGCAGCGCGCCACCTTCGCCAACCCGACGCTCAAGAACGAGATGGTCGTGGTCGACGGCAAAGTGAAGGCCGGCTCGCTGACCCGGATCGAGCCCGAGGGGCAAATCAGCCGCATGTGGGAGGCCATCGAGACCTACATGGAGCGCAAGCAGCCGCTGATCGTGATCGCCGGCGCCGACTACGGCCAGGGCTCGTCGCGCGACTGGGCGGCCAAGGGCGTGCGGTTGGCGGGCGTCGAGGCGATCGTGGCCGAGGGCTTCGAGCGCATCCACCGCACCAACCTGGTCGGCATGGGCGTGCTGCCGCTCGAGTTCAAGCCGGGCGTGAACCGCCTGACGCTGGGCATCGACGGCAGCGAGTTGTTCGACGTGGTCGGCGAACGCACGCCGCGTTCGACGCTCACGCTGGTCGTCACGCGCAAGGACGGCGAGCGGCTCGAGGTGCCGGTGACGTGCCGCCTCGACACCGCCGAGGAGGTGTCGATCTACGAGGCCGGCGGCGTGCTGCAGCGCTTCGCGCAGGACTTCCTGGAATCGACCGTGAAAGCGGCGTAAGCCGGCATCACAACAGCCACCACCACCACCACCACCACCACAACCACAACAGCCACCACCACCACCACGTCATCCCCGCCCCCCCCGTCATCCCCGCGAAAGCGGGGACCCATGCTGAGCAAACTGACACGCGCCGCGTAACACGACGCTCAGTATGGATCCCCGCCTCCGCGGGGACGACGGCCATTATTTTCCGCGGGTAAGACGGGTCTATTCGGGATACGCCACATGACCCACGCACCACAAATCAAAATCCCCGCCACCTATATGCGCGGCGGCACCAGCAAGGGCGTGTTCTTCCGCCTGCAAGACCTGCCGGCGAGCGCGCAGCTGCCCGGCCCGGCGCGCGACGCGCTGCTGCTGCGCGTGATCGGCAGCCCCGACCCCTACGGCAAGCAGATCGACGGCATGGGCGGCGCCACCTCGAGCACCAGCAAGACCGTGATCGTCTCGCCCAGCAGCAAGCCCGACCACGACGTCGACTACCTGTTCGGCCAGGTCGCGATCGACAAGGCCTTCGTCGACTGGAGCGGCAACTGCGGCAACCTGTCGGCGGCGGTCGGCTCGTTCGCGATCGGCGCCGGCCTGGTCGACCCCGCGCGCGTGCCGGCCGACGGCGTGTGCACCGTGCGCATCTGGCAGTCGAACATCGGCAAGACCATCATCGCCCACGTCCCCGTCACACGCGGCCAGGTGCAGGAGACCGGCGCCTTCGAACTCGACGGCGTCACCTTCGCCGCCGCCGAGGTGCGGCTCGAATTCATGGACCCGGCGGCCGAGGAGGAGGGCGCCGGCGGCGCCATGTTCCCGACCGGGAACCTGGTCGACGAGCTCGAGGTGCCCGGCATCGGCATCCTCAAGGCCACCATGATCAACGCCGGCATCCCTACCATCTTCATCAACGCCGACGCCGTCGGCTACACCGGCACCGAGCTGCAGGACGCGATCAACGGCGACGCCGGCGCGCTGGCCATGTTCGAGACCATCCGCGCCCACGGCGCCGTGCGCATGGGCCTGATCGCGCACATCGGCGAGGCGGCCAAACGCCAGCACACGCCGAAGGTCGCCTTCGTCGCGCCGCCGGCCGGCTACACCTCCTCGAGCGGCAAGCGGATCGAGGCGGCCGACATCGACCTGCTGGTGCGCGCCCTGTCGATGGGCAAGCTGCACCACGCGATGATGGGCACGGCGGCCGTCGCGATCGGCACCGCCGCGGCGATACCGGGCACGCTGGTCAACCTCGCCGGCGGCGGCGGCGGGCGCGACGCGGTGCGCTTCGGCCACCCGTCGGGCACGCTGCGGGTCGGCGCCGAGGCGTGCGAGGTCGACGGCCAGTGGCGCGTGGCCAAGGCCATCATGAGCCGCAGCGCGCGCGTGCTGATGGAGGGTTGGGTGCGCGTGCCCGGCGACGCGTTCTGACAACAAAAACAGCTTGAGCCGGCGCGCCGCAACGGCATGCCGGGCGGCCCGGCCCCGCACGCCAGCTTGCGCCAGCCGGGCTTTTTCACGGCCGTTTTTTTGATTTGTCGTTACCGATAGTGCCGATCCGGCTTCATTTGTGGTTTATGATCGTGCCCATGCAGCCGCCCGGACAGAGGAGGCGCATTTTCATTTAGTGGCGACATGGACCTGGATACAAGCAAACACGACTTCGTCGCGGCCGCGCTCGAGCTGATCGGCTCGCCGGCCTGCGCCTGCGACGCCGCCGGCGTGGTGCGGGCCGCCAACGGCGCGCTCGCCGGCCTGCTCGGGCGCGACATCGTGGGCGAGGCGCTGACCGGCTGCTTCGTCAAGCGCGGCCTGGCCCCGGTGGCCGAGGCGATGCTGGTCGCCTCCGGCGCCGAACTGCACTGGGACGGCGTGCTCGACGCCGGCGAACACCAGATCGCGGTGCAGGTGCGCGCCAAGCCGCTGCCGGCCGATGCGGGCGGCGGCGCCACCTTCGTGTTCACCGACATCCGCCGCTTCGAGCGCGACGGCGTGGTGCTGCACAAGATGCTGCTCGAGCAGCGCGCGATCCTCGAAAACGCCGCCGTCGGCATCATGCTCACCAACGACCAGGTCATTTGCGAGTGCAATATCCGCGGCGCCGAGATGTTCGGCTACGCCGACCTCGAACTGGCCGGCCAGGACAGCGTGCTGATCTTCCCGTCGGTCGACAGCTACGTGGCGATGTCGCTCGCGGCCGGGCCGCTGCTAAGCGAAGGCAAGTCGTATTCGTCCGAGCTGCAGCTGCGGCGCAAGGATGGCACCCTGATCTGGTGCCGCGTGCACGGGCGCGCGGTCGACCGCCACGACAGCGGCCACGGCACGATCTGGGTCATCGAGGACGTCGACGACCATCACCGCGACAACGCCAAGCTGCAGCGCGCCGTGCTCGAGATGCAGGCGATCATGGACAACGCGCCGGTGGCGATCGCCTTTTTGCGCGAGAACCGCGTGTTGCGCCACAACCTGCAGTTCGGGCGCTTCTTCGGCTTCGCGGGCGAATCGGGGGTGGGGCGCAGCGCGCGCGAACTATACGGCGACGACGACGCCTACAACGCCATGCTCGAGGGCGCGCGGCCGCTGCTCGAGGCCGGCCTGCCGTATCCGACCGACGCGCGGATGGCGCGCGCCGACGGCGGCCGCTTCTGGGCGCACGGCTTCGTGTACGCGATCAACGCCGAACGCGTGCGCCACGACACGATCTGGCTGCTCGACGACCGCAGCGCGCACAAGGCGGCCGAGGAGGCCACGCGCCAGCTGCTGCTCGAGCAAAAGGCGATCCTCGACAACGCCTCGGTCGGCATCCTGTTCACCAGGGGCGGCGTGATGATGTCGTGCAATCCGCGCATGGCCGAGATGTTCGGCTACGCGCGCGGGGAGATGACCGGACGGCCCGCGCTCGAGGTGTTCCCCTCGCCCGGGGCGTACCACCAGTTCGGGCTCGAGGCGGGCCCCTTGCTGGGCGGCGGCGAGCCGTTCGAGCGCCCTGAATGCCAGTTCAGGCGGCGCGACGGCAACCTGTTCTGGTGCCGGGTGCGCGCCAAGGCGGTCGACACCGAACACAGCGACGAAGGCACCATCTGGATCCTCGAGGACGTGACCGCCTCGCGCCAGACCCTGGCCGAGGTGCACGCGATCATGGCGAACGCCTCGATCAGCATCCTGTTCACCAAAAACCGCCTGATCACGCGCTACAACCGCGGCTTCGCCGAGATGTTCGGCTACCAGGGCGACGAGGCGCTCGGGATGCACGGGCGCGCGCTGTACCCGAGCGACGAGAGCTACGAAGGCACCGTCGCATTGGCCTACCCGCTGCTGTCGGTGGCCAAGCCGTTCCAGACCGAGGTCGAGATGGCGCGCAAGGACGGCTCGCGCATCTGGACCCAGCTGATCGGCTACGTGGTCAACCCGGCCGACCCGACCGAGGGCACGATCTGGATGATCGAGGACCGCACCGAGAACAAGCTGGCCGAGGAATCGCTGCGCAACGCGCTGCTCGAGAACCAGGCCATCCTCGACAGCGCGGTGCTCGGCATCGCGGTCGTCGAGCGGGGCCTGAACCTGCGCTGCAACCGCAAGATGGAGGAGCTGTTCGGCTACCGCCACGACGAGATCAACGGCCTGCCGGTGCAGTCGCTGTACCCGGACAAGGAAAGCTGGGACCTGGCGCGCCACGAGACCTCGCGCGACTTCCATTGCGGGCGCGTGAGCATGAACGAGTACCAGCTGGTGCGCAAGGACGGCAGCCGCTTCTGGGCCCGCCTGTCGGGCCGCCCGTTCGACCTGGCGCAGGTCACCGGCAGGTCGGTGTGGCTGGTCGACGACGTCACGGCGCGGCGCGAGGCCACCGAGACGGTGCGCCGCGCGCGCGACGAGCTCGAGGTCAGGGTGCTCGAGCGCACGGCCGAACTGGCCGGCGCCAACGCGCTGCTGCAGGCCGAGATCGTCGAGCGGCGCCAGGCCGAGGCGCGCGTGCACCACATGGCCTACCACGACAGCCTGACCGGGCTGCCCAACCGCGCGCTGCTGGCCGACCGGCTCGAGCGCGCGATCGTGTCGATGCAGCGCTCGGACCGCAGGCTGGCCGTCATGTTCATCGACCTCGACCGCTTCAAGACGATCAACGACTCGCTCGGCCACCTGACGGGCGACCACCTGCTCAAGGAGGTCGCCAGCCGCCTGTGCCGCGCGGTGCGCGTGAGCGACACCGTGGCGCGCCTGGGCGGCGACGAATTCGTGGTGCTGGTGCCGTCGATCCGCAGCCCCGACGAAAGCGCGCAGGTGGCCGAGAAGATCATCGAGGCGCTGGCCGCCTCGTTCCCGTTCGAGGGGCGCCAGTTGCACATCACGCCGTCGATCGGGATCAGCCTGTTCCCCGACGACGGCCCCGACGTCGAGACCTTGATGCGCCACGCCGACGCCGCCATGTACCACGCCAAGGCCAGCGGCAGGAACAACTACCAGTTCTTCGCCGAGCGCATGAACCAAGCCGCGGCCCGCCATTTCGAGCTCGAGAGCAGCCTGCGCGGCGCGCTCGCGAGCGGCGAATTCGAACTGTTCTTCCAGCCGATCATGGACATCGGCACGCGCCGCCTGCACGCGATGGAGGTGCTGCTGCGCTGGTGGCGCCCCGGCGGCGAGCTGATGCTGCCCGACCAGTTCATCCCGATCCTCGAGGACAACGGCATGATCGTGCCGGTCGGCGAATGGGTGCTGCGCAGCGCCTGCGAGCAGATCGTCAAGTGGCAGGGCCAGGGCCTGGCGGCCGCGCCGCTGGCGCTGAACCTGTCGCCGCGCCAGTTCATGCACCGCGGGCTGGTCGATTCGATCCGGGCGGTCATCGACGAGACCGGGGTCGATCCGTCGCTGATCGAGTTCGAGATCACCGAGACGGCGCTGATGCAGCACGGCGAGCAGACGCTCGAGATCCTCGGCCAGATCAACAGCATGGGGATCCGGCTCTCGATCGACGATTTCGGCACCGGCTACTCGAGTCTGGCCTACCTCAAGCGCTTCCCGGTCAGGAAGATCAAGATCGACCGCGCCTTCATCCGCGATCTGGAGAGCAGCGCCGAGGACCGCGCCATCGTTGCCGCGATCATCGCGCTCTCAAGCAGCCTGCAGCTGTCGGTGGTGGCCGAAGGGGTCGAGACCGAGGGCCAGTTCGCGCTGCTCGAGCGCAGCGGCTGCCAGTTCGCGCAGGGCTACCTGTTCGCCCAGCCGCTGCCGGCCGGCGGGGCCGCGCGGCTGCTGGCGCCGGCCTGAGAGGCTTTAGCTGGGCCTCTTTAGCCGGGCCGCTTTAGCTGAGCCGCTTTAGCTGAGCGTGGCGACGACCGGCGCGTGGTCGGACGGTTGCTCCCACTTGCGCGGCGCGCGGTCGATCGCGCAGGCGGTGCAGCGCGCCACCAGCGAGGCCGTGAGCAAAATATGGTCGATGCGCAGGCCCTTGTTGAGGCGGAAGCCGAGCTGGCGGTAGTCCCACCAGCTGAACGACTTTTCGGCCTGCTCGAACAGGCGGTAGGAATCGGTCAGGCCCAGGTCGACCAAAGCGGTGAGGGCGGCGCGCTCCCTGTCGGAGCACAGCACCTGGCCGGCCCACGCCACCGGGTCGTGCACGTCGCGGTCGTCGGGCGCGATGTTGTAGTCGCCCAGGATCGCCAGTTCGGTGTGGGTCTGCAGTTCTTCCGCCAGCCACTCGCGCAGCGACGCCAGCCAGGCCAGCTTGTACGCGTATTTATCCGAGTCCACGCTCTGCCCGTTGGGCACATAGGCGCACACGATGCGGATGCCGCCGATGGTGGCGGCGATGATGCGCTGCTGCTCGTCGGCGAAGCGGGGGTTGTTGCGCACCACGTCCTCGAGCGGCAGCTTCGACAGAATCGCCACCCCGTTGTAGGTCTTTTGCCCGGTGAACGCGACCTGGTAGCCGGCCGCGTTGATCTCGGCTACCGGAAACTTGTCGTCGGTCATTTTCGTCTCCTGCAGGCAGAGCACGTCGACCGGGTTGTCGGTCAGCCACTGCAGCAGGTGGGGCAGGCGGACTTTGAGGGAATTGACGTTCCAGGTGGCTATTTGCATCGATTGGTCTTTCTGTTATAAAAATTTCTGTGCCGGAGGCAGGAGCATATACCGTCCACCGTTCCGTTGCTTGCCGAATATTCCGCC
Organism: Massilia glaciei; assembly: GCF_003011895.2. Lineage (GTDB taxonomy): Bacteria > Pseudomonadota > Gammaproteobacteria > Burkholderiales > Burkholderiaceae_D > Telluria_A > Telluria_A glaciei. The sequence continues at coordinate 22,900 of NZ_PXWF02000288.1, forward strand.
CGGCATTTAACAGTTGATCTTCTAAGGTTCTCCATGGCAAAATGTTTTTTCCTTTTCCTTTTCCTTTTCCTTTTCCTTTTCCTTGTCCTTGTCCTTGTCCTTGTCCTTGTCCTTGTCCTTGTCCTTGTCCTTGTCCTTGTCCTTGTCCTTGTCCGGTCCGTCCACTACGGGAACGCTATGAAAATACTCCAACCCGCACGGGTGGCCCTGTGCCTGCTCGCGGCTTGCATCGCCCACGCCGGCGCGGCGCGCGCCGCCGAAGACTTGCCGACCTTCGTCACCGGCGCCAAACACACCAAGCCCACGTTCGCCCCCGGCGACGAACAGTTCGCGCGCGACTTCGCGAAGTCGAACGGGGTCGAGTTTTCCCAGAGCATGGAACTTCCCAGCTGCATCTGGCGCACCCGGACCAGGACCGCCGGCGGCTTCATGGATGGCTTCAGCGACGACGGAAAATTCAAGGCGCTGGTGCGGGTCCCCGTCGCGATGGCAGACGTCGCGCTGCGCAATGTGCACATGTACGGCGACGACTACCCGCGCACGGCCTACTTTGAAATGCACGACCGGATGGAAGGCTACGCCGGCAAGCGCGAGGGCTGGGAGGCGGTGCTGGTGCTGCCACCCCTGAAGGACCCGCAGGACGCGGTCGGCCCCCGCTTCGATATCGCCGTGGCAAGCTTCGGCGGCGTGGCCGGGCAGCGGATCAAGTTCTACCAGATGCCCGGCTTGCAAACCCGGATCTATATCGGGCCGATCGCCAAGGCGCTGGCCGGCAGCGAGCCGCTCAAGCTGAGCGTCATGCTCCAGAACATCGTCGCCGCCAGCGACACGGCCGCGCCCAGCGTCTCGGTCAACACCACCTTCCCCGACTTGCGGGCCGATCTGGCCAAGGCCGCGGCCCTGCTCGAAGACATGCAGGTGCGCGACCGGGCGAAGCAATGCTCGGTGTTGGGGAGCACATGCCGGGATGGAGAATGCAAATGAAAAATTCACTCCTTATAGCAGCGCTGGCCCTGTTCGGATGCGTGCTGATGCCGGCGGCCGCCAAGGCAGCCAAGTACACCGAGGCGGACAAGGCCAGGATGTGGCTGTGCACCGCCGGGCGCGGCGCGCACGAGATCAAGGGCATGGACCGGCGCGAGGTGCTGACGCACTTGCTCCACAAATCCGCCGGGGTCGATGTCGAGCGCGACGACGACGCGCTCAAGCGCCAGAAAATGGCGGCCTTCTGGCGCGACCCCGCGCTGCAGGGCAAGGATAAAAAAGGCATCTACTGCTACGGCCTCCACAGCCGAGGCACCTTGCTGTGGCAACCGGTCGACCGCCACGCGTTCGAGCTACTGCCCGTCATGCTCAAGCTCGGCGCCGACATCAATATGATCGACGTCAGCAACGGGCGCACGCTGCTCGACGAGCTGGTCGCGTTCTATGACTGGAATTCGAAGCACGATGAAACGGAATGGGTGTCGCCAAGGGTGCGGCGGTCGGAAGATTATATGTTCCGCACCGCGCGCGACAATTATGTGCGCCTGCGCGAGATGGGCGCGCGGCATGCGCTCGAACTGGGCGATCGCACGCCCGGCGTCGCCCAGCGCGAGGCGGCCTGCCTCGTCGCCGGGCCCGGCGATGCGCTGCGCGAGTTCTCGGATTACGCAGGCGGACTGGCGACCAAAATGGGCGCTTTGACACCGAAGGAGATCAAAGGCGCGGCGACGGTTTCGCCGAGGCAGGCTGCATGCCTGATGCGCGCCCTCGGCAGCGATATGTTCGTCATGCACGCCATGCGCGACGAGTTCGGACTTCCCGGCGCGCACAAATACCTTGCCGCGGCCATGTCCGGCAGCTTCGACGACGAGTACCAGAAGCAGGTCGCAACCTTCTCCCGCATTTCGGACAAGGACAAGGCTGTGCTGGTTTATTGCCACAGCGACAAATGCTTTTTGTCGTATAACAGCGCCCTGCGCTTGTTACATTCTGGCAAAAAGCGCGTGTATTGGATGCGCGACGGCATCCGTGGCTGGAAGGCGGCGGGCTATCCCGTCGCCAAGGCAAATGGCTTCCTGATCGGCGAGCGCGAGTGAATGGCCGGCGCACACTGTTGCTCTAAAGCTACATTAAAGACAAGGAACAATGATATTCTTGCAGCAAAGTGGTGCGAGACTGTATGGTATTGACAGAAAAATCGTATCAAGCTCAAAACAGGGGAAGACAAATGGTCGAAAATGGCCTATTGTTACCCTAAGGGAACGAAAAAGTGCATTGCCATAACATGCGGTGTGCTTTTGTCAGAGTACTTGCAGTGGTCACGCCAACGCTGTGGCCAATATAGTGCAAGTTGAGGAGCGGCAAGTCAATTCTATCCAAATGTCACCAAATCCGATTTTTGGATGATATAATTGAAATGTTGCATTTTCAATAGTTTAAAGTGCTAAAAAGAAGCATTTGCAAAGGAACCAAAATGCGTAGTGCATTTGAAGCGTGGGCGCAACGAGACGGTCATATCGTGCGGCGCCGTGAAGACAAGCCCGACGAATACCTCGTGTTCGAGACGCAACGCCGCTGGGTGATCTGGCAGGCCGCGCTCGCGCATGGCAAATCGGCGGCGGCAAGCTCGAAGTACCAGGCGCAAAAAGCGGCTGCGAAAGAAGCGGCCGCACGCGAAGCGGCGATCCTCGCCGCGGCCGCGGTGCCGCAGATCGACGCCGACGAGGCGACGGTGCGCAACCGCGTCCTCAACGAAGTGCTAGATGCCTTCAGCGACCTCGACGATGCCTCCGGCATCGAGGGCGTGCTCAAGGTGATCCAAAGCCTCAAGAAGAAGAACAAGGCATTGGCCGAGAGCTGATGCAGTTCCGTCATTACAAGGGCGGTCTGTACGAGCTGGTCTGTGTGGCCACGCTCGAATCGGACCTGTCCACGATGATCGTCTATACTGCTCCCGACGGGTCGTTCTGGACCCGTCCGCGAGAGGTATTTTTCCAGATGATCGAAGTCGATGGCGTCATGGTGCAGCGCTTCACCCCGGTAGAGCCAATTCCGGCCGGGTGAGTGGCCGCGCACCGCAGGCGCCGCATTTTCCCCAGGATTTCCCCATGACATTAAGCAAAGTATTGCTTGGCCTTTTTTTGGCCGGCGGCGTTTCCTATGCCGCAGCCGAAACGATCGGTTCGGTGGACACCGTGTTCAAGTTTATCGGCCCCGACCACAAGGTGGTGGTCGAGGTGTTCGACGACCCCAAGGTCAACGGCGTGAGCTGCTACCTGTCGCGCGCCAAGACGGGCGGCATCAAGGGCGCGTTCGGACTGGCCGAAGACAAGGCAGACGCCTCGGTGGCCTGCCGCCAGGTCGGCGCGCTGTCGTTTCCGACCAAGGTGCCGCAGCAGGAGGAAGTGTTCTCCGAGCGCGCCTCGATCTTTTTCAAGCGCGTGCGCGTGGTGCGCATGGTCGACGTCAAGCGCAACGCGCTCGTGTATCTGGTCTATTCCGACAAGTTGATCGAAGGCAGTCCGCAAAACAGCGTGACGGCGGTGGCGGTGCCTGCCAACCAGGTGATTCCGCTCAAATGATCTAAATTTCTCCCGTGCTCATTCGATGCCTCAGGTTCGGCGCGCCGCTGCCGTAAACAGGGTAGGGTGAACAGGGGACGAACATAATGGCAGGCTTGAACAGATGGACCGCCGCCGCGCTCGCGGCATGCGCGCTCGCGGCGCTGGGCGGCTGCGCCTCGATGGCGGGCAAGACCGAGCAACTGGTCGAGGTGCACACCATACTCGACCACCGTGAAATCGCCGGCGCCGGCTGCGTGCTGAGCAACGAGGCGGGGCGCTGGTTCGTGAATGCGCCCGGGCGCGTGAGGATTCAAAAGAGCGAAGGCAAGCTGACCGTGCATTGCAAACGGCATGGCGTGGCCGAGGGCGCAGAGGCGGTGGCGTCGAGATTCGACGCGGGCAGTTTGCTGGGCAATGTGGTCGTCAGCGGGGGGCTGGGGTATCTGGTCGACCGCAAGACGGGGGCGGGATTCGATTATCCGCCGGTCTTGACGGTGATTATGAAGCCGACCGCGGCGCAGGCGCAGGCTTCACAGGGCGCGAGCGGTGGCAACGCGATTTATTAGTCGATAACATAGCAGCCGTCAGCCACCGAATTAAAAACTACGTCATTTCCACAATCGCCCCGTCATGTCCGCCATTGGCGGACATGACTTCCCACGATACCCCCGCGTCGTTGCCGTGATACCCCCGCATCGTTCCCGCGATACCCCCGCGTCGTTCCCACGATACCCCCCCCCCGTCATTCCCACGAAAGTGGGAACCAATCCACCGGACTTAAGCGCATAAGAAATTTTTAGATCAGCGCGGAAAACACTTGACAAAACACGCGCTTCGCGCGGCCGCCGCCCTGCTTGCGAGGCTTTTTTCGCGGGC
>NZ_PXWF02000289.1 GCF_003011895.2 Massilia glaciei
TACCCCTTACAAAAACACAGTATAACCCAAGCACAACGGTTGAGCGGGTCGAAGGGTGCCGCAGAAATCGTGCCGCCAACAATCAAGAAACAAAAAACCAACATCGTCCTCGCGCAGGCGGCGAGGCATGCCTCGCCGCCTGCGCGAGGACGACGTCGCTTTGGTTCGTCCGGCATGCCCACAACACGCCGCCCCAACCAATCCAACACGCCACTCCACCGATGCAACACCCCGCTCCAACCGATACAATGCGTCTTTCCCAAAAGAACGAACGAGGCTTTTCCTTGCTGCTCGCGCTGCTGCTGCCACTGTTCCTGATAGCCGGCCTGGGCTGGGCGTTGGCGCGCTCGAGCTGGCTCGCGCGCGGCTGGCCGAACGGCGTGAGCGAGCTGACCGTCAAGCTGCTGGTGCCGGCGCTGCTGCTCAACGGCGCCTACACCAACGGCATCTCCGCCTCGATCTCGTGGCAACTGCTGTGCGCCTTCTACCTGCCCCTGGTCGCAGTGTTCCTGCTGTACGCCCACGGCTGGCGGCGCGGCGCCGGGGCCGCCCCGCGCGCGCTCGCCGCCACCTACTCGAACAACGCCTTCGTCGGCATTCCCGTGCTGGTGCAAACGGTCGGCAACGACAGCCTGCGCTACGCGTTCCCGATCATCGCCTTCCACAGCCTGGTCGGCTTTTCGCTGTACTACCTGTGCGCGCGCGGCGACGCCGGCGCGCACCGGGGGCGCGGCGGCAAGCTCGGCGCCTCGCTGCTGGCGGCCCTCAAGAACCCGATCGTGGCGAGCCTGTTCATCGGCTTCGCGCTCAACCTGGGCGGGGTCGACCTGCCCGCGCCCGTGCGCCAGTTGCTGGCGATGCTGGCCGGCGCCGCCCTGCCCTGCGCCCTGCTCGCGCTGGGCGCCTCGCTGGCCACGCTGGCCCCGCAGCGCGGCGGCGAAACCGTGCTCGTGGCGGCGACCAAGCTATTGCTGCTGCCGCTGCTCGTGTGGCTGCTGGCGCGCCATGGGTTCGGACTCGCGCCCGAGGCCGTGAAGGTGCTGGTGCTGCTCTCGGCCTGCCCGGTCGGGATCAATGCGGCGCTGGTGGTCAAGGCCGACGGCAAGGACGCCGGCATGGTCGGTTCTGCCATTTTGTTGTCGAGTATTTTGTGCATGGCGACCATCCCGCTTTGGCTGTGGTTCCTGCACTAGCCATTGCCGGGGCCAGTATTTCTGTTGTTTAAACGCGACAAAAGAATATGGTTGCTCTCCGTATAAGTGATTAAAATGATTTTTTTCCTATTTCCGGAGCCGCCGCGTGTTCTCACTGACCCCCTTACGTAAGTCCGTATTACTGAGCCTGTACGGCGGCGCGGCACTGGCCGCGTTCAGCCCGGCCGCGCTGGCGCAGACCGCGCCGGCGGCCAAGGCGGACGATATTACCAGCGTCACCGTGGTCGGCTCGCGCCGCGTCTCGAACGCCTCGGCCACCGAGACCGCGGTGCCGGTCGACTTCATCCCGATGACCAAGGTCGCCGAGCAGGGCGGCCAGTTCGACATGGCCCAGGCCCTGACCTACATCTCGCCGTCGTTCAACTCGACGCGCCAGACCGGCGCCGACGGCGCCGACCTGGTCGATTCGGCCGCGCTGCGCGGCCTCGGCTCGGACCAGACGCTGGTATTGGTCAACGGCAAGCGCCGCCACAGCACCTCGCTGGTCAACATCTTCGGCGCGCGCAACCGCGGCAACACCGGCACCGACATGAACACCTTCCCGCTGCTGGCGGTCAAGAACATCCAGGTGCTGCGCGACGGCGCCGCCGCCCAGTACGGCTCGGACGCGATCGCCGGCGTGATCAACGTCGAACTCAAGAAGACGCTCGGCTGCGAGGCCGTGCTCGGCGCCGGCCAGTATTCTGAGGGCGACGGCAAGAACTACCTGGCCTCGGCCTACTGCGGCGTCAAACTCGGCGGCGGCGTGGTCGGCATCACCGGCGAATACCTCGACCGCGGCCGCTCCAACCGCGCCGACGCGGGCGACCTGCGCACCATCGGCGACAGCAAGGTCCAGAACCAGACCTTCATGCTCAACGGCGAACTGCCGGCCGGCCCGGGCAAGCTGTACTTCACGCTCGGCGCCCAGACCCGCGACGCCTCATCGGCCGCGTTCGCCCGCGGCCCCGGCGACATCCCGGAACGCAACGCGCTGGCCATGTATCCGAACGGCTTCGTCCCGTACATCAACGCCGACCTCACCGACCACTACGGCATCGTCGGCTTCCGCACCAGGATGGGCGAGTGGAGCGGCGACTTCTCGCAGACCTACGGCTTCAACAAGATGCACTACAACATCAGCAACACGCTCAACGCGTCGATCGCCGATCTGGACCTGCAAAACGGCGGCCCCGGCCGAAGCGCCTCGCAATTCGACGCGGGCGGCTTCGACGCCTCGCAAATGACGAGCAACGCCGACTTCAGCCGCTTCTTCCCGAACGTCATGGCCGGCCTGAACGTGGCCTTCGGCGCCGAGTACCGGCGCGAGACCTACAAGATCTTCGCCGGCGAAAAGGGCTCGTGGATCGATGCCGACGGCTTCGGCGGCGGCGACCCGGGCAGCCAGGGCTTCCCCGGCTTCCGCCCCGCCGACGAAACCGACAGCAGCCGCCACAACGTGGCCGCCTACATCGACCTCGAGACCGACGTCAACGACCGTTTCAAGGTGCTGACCGCAGCGCGCTTTGAAAAGTACAGCGACTTCGGCAACAGCCTGACGGGCAAGCTTGCGGCCTCGTACAAGCTGAGCGACGCCTTCATGCTGCGCGGATCAAGCAGCACCGGCTTCCGCGCGCCGTCGCTGCAGCAGGCCAAGTTCTCCTCGACCTTCACCGAGTTCGTCAGCGGCGTCCCGGTCGACTCGGTGTTCGCGCCCAACGGCGGCGCGGTCGCCACGGCGATCGGCATTCCCGCCCTCAAGGACGAGGAGTCGACCAGCTTCACGTTCGGCGCGACCTGGGCGCCGAGCGCGGCGACCTCGGTCACGGCCGACCTGTACCGCATCGACATCGACGACCGGATCGTGTTCTCGGGCCGTTTCGACCAGTCGAACCTGCCCGGCATCAACACCTTGCTGCTGCCGCTCGGCGTGGGCGCGGCCCAGTTCTTCGTCAATTCGGTCGACACCCGCACCGAGGGCCTGGACCTGACGCTGGCGCACCGCGCCAACCTCGGTTCTGGCAAGCTCAACACCTTCCTGGCGATGAACTTGAGCAAGACCGATGTGACGGCGATCCACGCCCCGTCCGCGCTGGCGGGCAAGGAAGGCGTGTTGCTGTCCGAGCGCGAGCGCCTCTACCTCGAGCAGGGCGGCCCGCGCCGCAAGGCCACGCTCGGCTTCGAGTACCTGCTCGGCAAGATCGGCACCGATTTCAAGATCATCCACTTCGGGCCGCAGACGCTGGGCACCTGGAGCGGCAGCCCGGCGCCGCTGCAGCGATACAAGGCCAAGACCTCGGCCGACCTGAGCTTCACCTACAACCTGAGCGCGAAGACCAAGCTGACGGTGGGCGGCGCCAACATCTTCAATGTCAAGCCGACCACCCAGGATGCCAACGAGACCGACAACGGCTTCAAGTACGAGTCGGTGCAGTTCGGCCTGAACGGCGCATCGTACTTCGCGCGCCTGTGGCATAAGTTTTAATGCCTGGAAGCGGCCGGGCGCCCCGCCCGGCCGTTGTTGTCACCCCTGCGCCAATGGCAGGCTGCTCAAGATAGTCGAACTGCGCGCACGGGCAAGCTCAGCATGGGGCAAACGCATGCGTTTGCGCGTCCGCGGGGATGACCTTGGGTGGTTTCGGACGACCCGACTGGCCGACCCGATTTTGCGGGCATAGGGAAATCCATGCCCCACTCACGCCCGCGGAAAACGCAGCGTCACGCGCAAGCCGCCCAGGCGCTCCGAGCGCCCCAGCGCCAGCTGCGCGCCGTGGCGCTCGGCGATCGCCTTGATGATCGCCAGCCCCAGCCCGCTGCCGTTGGCCTCGCTGCCGGCGAGCCGATAGAAGCGGTCGAACACGCGCTCGCGCTCCTCGGCCGGGATCCCGGGGCCGCTGTCCTCCACGCTCAACGTGACGCCGTCGTCCCCCGCGCGCACCGCCAGGTCGACCGTGCCGCCGGCCGGCGTGTACTTGAGCGCGTTGTCGACCAGGTTGCGCAGCAAAATCTGCAGCGCGTCGCCCTGGCCTTTGACGCGGCCCGGGTCGGCGTGCGGCACCCCCAGGTCGATCCCGCGCGAAAGCGCCGCGCCGGCCATGTCGGCCACTGCGCGCCGCGCCAGCTCGGCCAGTTCGACCGGCTGCTCCTGCGCGCCGCCGGCGGCGCTGGCCTCCTGCCGCGCCAGCACCAGCAATTGCTCGACCAGCCGGGTGGCGCGCTCGATGCCGGCGCTCAGGCGCCCCACCGCCAGCGCGCGCGCCCCGGCGTTGTCGGCCCGCTCGAGGCTGGCCGCCTGCAGCTTGAGCGCGGCCAGCGGCGTGCGCAGCTCGTGCGCGGCGTCGGCCACGAAATGCTGCTGCGCCTCGAACGCGGTCTTGACCCGCCCGAACAGCAAATTGAGCTCCTGCACCAGCGGTCGCACCTCGTCGGGCAGGCCCGCCTCGGACACCGGCGAGAGGTCGTCGGCCTGGCGCGCCGCCACCTGCGCGCGCACCCGCGCGACCGGCTCGAGCGAGCGGCTCACCACCCACCACACCACCAGCATCAGGATCGGCATGAGCACCGCGATCGGGCCGACCGTGCGCAGCGCCAGCGTGCCGGCCATGTTGGTGCGCACCGCCATGTCCTGCGCCACCTGCACCACCTGGTTGCGGGTCTGGACCGAGAAGATGCGGTAGGTGGTGCCGTCGGCGCGGACGTTGGAAAAACCGAGCACCGCGCGCTGCGGCAGGCGCGTGCGCGAGATGGTGCGGAACACCTGGGCCCCGTCCGGGGTCCAGACCTGCACCAGCATGTCGCTGGTCTCGACGACGTCGCCGGCGCCGCCGTACGCCTCCAGGTTGGCCAGCGGCGCGTTCGAGCGCAGCGACAGCGCCATCTGCTGCATGTGGTAGTCGAAGATCTTGTCGGTGTCGGCCAGCGCGGTGCGGTAGGCGATCGCGGCCTGGGCCACGGCGACGATGGTGATGGCCGCCAGCAGGAACCACAACAGGCGCCCGCGCAGCGAGTGCGACATGGTCTTGAGCGGGTTCATCGCCTGCCCCCCCCTCACGGCTTGGGCACCATGTAGCCGACCCCGCGCACGTTCTGGATCAGCTCGCTGCCAAGCTTTTTGCGCAGGCCGTGGATGTAGACCTCGACCGCGTTGGAGCTGACCTCGTCGCGCCAGCTGTACAGTTTTTCCTCGAGCTGGACGCGCGAGAGCACGGCGCCGGGGCGCCCGATCAGCGCCTCGAGCACGGCCCATTCGCGCGCCGACAGCACCGCCGGGTTGCCGTCCACGTGGACCTCGCGGGTGGCCGGGTTGATCGTGATGTTCTTGTATTCGAACACCGGCTCGGCGCGCCCGACGGCGCGCCGCAGCAGCGCGCGGATGCGCGCGAGCAGCTCGTCGAGGTCGTAGGGCTTGAGCACGTAGTCGTCGGCGCCGGCGTCGAGCCCGGCGATGCGCTGGCCGACCGCGTCGCGCGCGGTGGCCACCAGCACCGGGGTGCGGTCCTTGCGCGCGCGCATCGAGCGCAGCACCTCGAGCCCGTCCTTGCGCGGCAGCCCCAGGTCGAGCAGCACCAGGTCGTAGCTCTGCGACTGCAGCAGCGCCGTGTCGGCCATCTCGCCGTCCTTGACCCAGTCGACGGCGTAGTGCTCGGCCCGCAACAGGTCGAGCACCACTTCGCCGATCATCGTATCGTCCTCCACCAGCAAAAGCCGCATCCACTTCCCCCTGTCACTTGGTGCCGGGCCGCCCCGTCCCGGGCCACCCCGCCCGGATCACATCGCCCGGGCCGCGCCGCCGGCGATCAGCCGATCCGCACCGGAATGAATATCTTCGCACCACCGCGCTGAATCAGCAAGGCGACCGACTTGCCGGCCTTGCCAACCAGCTCGCGCACCTGGGCTACCGTGCTGACCATGCGCCCGTTGACCGACAACAGCACGTCGCCCGGCTGCACCCCGGCGCTGGCGGCGGCGCCGCTGGCGTCCTCGATCACGAGCCCGCCCTCGATGCCGCTCTGGCGCCGCTCGATCGGCTCGAGCGGGCGCAGCGCTAGGCCGAGCTTGGCGCCGGAATCGGGGCCGGCGCGCTCGGTGGCCTGCGCTGCCACCTTGTCGTCGGCGTTGACGAGCGTGGCGTCGAGCCTGACGGCCTTGCCGTCGCGCCAGATATCGAGCGAAACCTTGTCGCCGGGCTTGGACAGGCTCAGCTGCGCGGGCAGGTCGCCCGAGGACACGATGCGCTGGCCGTTGACCTTGCGGATCACGTCGCCCGGCTTGATGCCGGCGCGCTCGGCGCCGCCGCCGCGCTCGACGTTGGAGACCAGCGCGCCCTCGGGCGACTCGAGCTGGAACGAATCGGCGAAGGCCTGGTTGACCTCCTGCACCGAGACCCCGAGCTTGGCGTGCTGGGCCTTTCCGGTGGCGACAATCTGCTGTCTGATGCGGTTGGCGAGGTCGATCGGGATCGCGAACGACAGGCCCTGGTAGCCGCCGGTCTGGCTGTAGATCTGCGAGTTGATGCCGACCACCTCGCCGCGCGTGTTGAACAGCGGGCCGCCCGAGTTGCCGGGGTTGACCGCGACGTCGGTCTGGATGAAGGGCACGTTGCTGTCGTCGGGCAGCGAGCGGCCCTTGGCGCTGACGACGCCGGCCGTGACGCTGCTTTCGAGGCCGAACGGCGAGCCGATCGCGAGCACCCATTCGCCGACCTGGAGGTCGGACGAGCGGCCGATGGCGACCACCGGCAGGTTGCGCGCCTCGATCTTGAGCACCGCGACGTCGGTCTTGGGGTCGGAGCCGAGCACCTTGGCGCGGTACTCGCGGCGGTCCTGCAGCTTGACGGTGACCTCGCTGGCGTCGCGCACCACGTGCGCGTTGGTCAAAATGATGCCGTCGGGGCTGACGATGAAGCCGGAGCCGGCGCCCATCACGGGCCGCTCGCGCTGGGCGCGCGGCATCTGCATCTGCGGCCCGTTGTAGCGGCGGAAGAACTCGAACAACTGCTCCTCGTCGAAGCCCGGCGGCATGCCGCGCGCGCCGCCCAGCGCCGTCTTGGTGCTGCCCATGACGCGGATGTTGACGACGGCCGGGCCGTTGCGCTTGACCAGTTGGGTGAAGTCCGGCAGCCCGACCGCCGTGACGGCGCCGGTGGCCGGCGAGGTCACCACGGTGGCCGGGGCCGGGGCGGGGGCGGCCGGCACGGCCGGCGCGGCCTGCGCCGTGGCGTTGTTGTGGTTGACTGCGATCGCGCCGACGGCGCCACCTATGGCGCCCGCGGCGGCCAGGGCGAGGGTGAGGCGCTTGACGGTGATGACAGTGTCGGTGTGCATGTGCAAACTCCTGGAATTAGGTGAGGTTGGGTGGCGTTGATGCTTGTTTGCCGTGTTTTAGTTTGCAGCAGCAAACTTAGGGCTTACTTAAAGAAAACACCGGGAGAAAACGCCGGGCGCCGGCCGCACGGGCGTGGAAAGGGGCGCCCCCGGCTGCGGGCGCCCCTCTCGATGCTGGGTTTTCTTTGAGTCTTTCTCTAAATGTTTCCTTAATTTTAACTCTAGCTTGAAATTTTTCCGGCGCCGGCCCGCGTTTCCGGTTTCACCGGCGCGCCGCTCACGCCGCCTCGCGCTGCTCGAACACCTCGGCCTGCCCCTGCGGGGCGGCGCCGTCGATGGCGATCTTGCGCGGCTTGTGCGCCTCCGGCACTTCGCGCACCAGTTCGATGGTCAACATGCCGTTGTCGAACGAGGCGCTGGTGACCTTGACATGGTTGGCGAGCTGGAAACGCTGCTCGAAGTCGCGCGCCGCGATGCCGCGGTGCAAAAAGGTGCGCTGCGCCTCGTCCTTGCGCTTGCGCCCGGCCACGTGCAGGGTGTCGCGCTCGGCCACGATGTCGATCTCGGCGCGGTCGAAGCCGGCCAGCGCCATCACGATGCGGTAGTTGTCCTCGCTTACCAGTTCGATGTTGTAGGGCGGGTAGCTCGGCGGCGCGTCGGCGCGCTGCGATTCGAGCAGGTGGGCCAGGCGGTCGAAGCCGATGGCGGAACGGTACAGCGGGGTCAGGTCGAATGCACGCATGATAAATATCCTTTTAAGGGTTAAGCGATAGGTTGTCGGACCTCGTTTCGAGCATCCGATGCATCCAATCTAAAGGCGGCCCCGGGCGTTTTCAAGATCTTGAAAACGCCGCCGCGCGACCCCATGAGTCGAACTTTATTTGTTGAAACGTTCCGACACATTGCGCCCGGGAACGCGTGCTAGACTGCGGCTCAAACTTTTCCCCACGCCAATCCGCCCCATCCGCCCCATCCGCCCCATCCGCCACGCCCCCGCCCATGACCGCACACACACCGCCGCGCCCGATCCCCCTGTTCGCCATCCGTTCCGGCTGCGCCCTCGCGCTCGCGCTGGCGCTCGCCGCCCCGGCCGCGGCCGCGGTGCCCGCGCCGCTCGACGTGGCCTATCCGGGCACGATCGTGCTCAGGGTCGACGCCACCAACCTGGCCCAGCAGATCTTCCGCGTGCGCGCCTCGATCCCGGCCACGCCGGGCAGGCTCACGCTGCTGTATCCGCAATGGGTGCCGGGCAGCCACGGCCCGGTCGGGCCGCTCAACCAGATGGCCGGCCTGCGCTTTTCCGGCAACGGCAAGCCGATCGCGTGGACGCGCGACCCGGTACAGGTGCACGCCTTCCACCTCGAGGTGCCGGCCGGCGTGACCACGGTCGAGGCCGAATACCAGTTCCTGTCGCCGGTCGAGGCGGCCCAAGGCCGCATCACCATGACCGCCGAGATGCTCGGCGTGCAGTGGCACGCGATGGCGCTCTACCCGGCCGGGCATGCGAGCCGGCGCATCACGGTGCAGCCGAACCTGACGCTGCCGCCGGGCTGGCAGTACGGCAGCGCGCTCGAGCCGCTCGGGCGGGTCGGCGACGAGGTGCGCTTCAAGCCGCTCGACCTCGAGACGCTGGTCGACTCGCCCGTGTTCGCCGGGCGCCACTTCAGGCGCATCGACCTCGACCCGGGCGCCAAGGCGCCGGTGATGCTCAACATCATGGCCGACAACCCGGAGAGCCTGCAGGCCCGGCCCGAGCAGATCGCGCCGCACGTGGCGATGGTCAAACAGGCCCAGAAACTGTTCGGCTCGCGCCACTACCGGCGCTACGACTTCCTGTTCGCGCTGTCGGACGAATTCGGCGGCATCGGGCGAGAGCACCACCAATCGAGCGAGAACGGGGTCGGCAGCGGCTACTTCACCGACTGGGCCAAGAACGAATCGGACCGCGACCTGCTGCCGCACGAATTCACGCATTCGTGGAACGGCAAGTTCCGGCGCCCGGCCGGCCAGGACGTCCCCAACTTCAACGTGCCGCTGCAAAACGAGCTGCTCTGGGTGTACGAGGGCCAGACCCAGTACTGGGGCATCATGCTGGCCGCGCGCTCGGGCCTGGTGTCGGCCGCCTACACGCGCGACGACCTGGCCGCCACCGCCGCGCGCTACGAGAACCTGCGGGGCCGCGACTGGCGCGCGATGCAGGACACGGTCAACGACCCGATCGTGACGATGCGCCGCCCGCTCGGCTGGGGCAGCTGGCAGCGCGGCGAGGACTACTACGCCGAGGGCGCCCTGATCTGGCTCGATGTCGACACCAAGATCCGCGAGCTGTCCGGCGGCAAGCGCTCGCTCGACGACTTCGCGCGCGCCTTCTACGGCATCGACGACGGCAGCCTCGGGCCGGCCCACTACGGCTTCGACGACGTCGTCGCCGCGCTCGGCAAGGTGCAGCCGCTCGACTGGGCCACTTTCCTGCGCTCCCGCCTCGACGGCAACGCCGGCGCCCCGCTCGACGGCCTGGCGCGCGCCGGCTGGACGCTGGTCTACGGCGAGACCCCGACCGACTTCACCAAGGCGCGCGAGGAGCGCCACAAGGTGACCGACCTGAGCTACTCGCTCGGCATGGTGGTCAAGCACGACGGCGCTATCTCGGCGGTGCACTGGGACGGCCTGGCGTTCCGCGCGGGCGTCTCGGCCAACACCACGCTGGTGGCGGTCAACAACCGCGCCTTCAAGCCGGAGGTGCTCAAGGCGGCCGTCAGGAGGGCCAGGCTCGACAAGGCGCCGATCGTGCTGCTCGTCAAGAAGGGGCAAACCTTCCGCAGCGTCAGCCTCGACTACGAGGGCGGGCTGCGCTACCCGCGCCTCGAGCGCATCGCCGGCACCCCGGACCGGCTCGGGTCCATCATGCAGGCTTTGAAATGAGCGATGGGCGGGCCGCGCGATTGTCGCCTGTTGCCCGCGGCGTGGCGCGAAGCGGGTGCCGGCCGCGCCGCTTGCGCTGCGCCGGGCGCCGATGGTGTATGCTGCTGCCATGACTACTGATACCGACATCCAGCTAAGCGGCCCGTTCAAGGCCAGCGACGGCACCGGCCGTGCCCACGACGTGAAAGCGATCCGCATTTTCGACGAGGGTTACGGGATCATCGACGTGTACGTCGACTTCGCCGCGCCGGTCGACGGCGCGCTGTACAAAGACAAGGTACTGGTCGGCAACATCATCGACCGCCTGCGCGCGCTTGGCTACGTCGGGCCCAATTTCTCGCACAGCGATCCGGGCTTGCAGGACCGCAAGCTCATCGTGCTCGAAGCGCCCGAGGAGTTCAGCGAGTTCGCCAAACGCAAGGGCTGGAAGAACCTGGCCGAAGAATTCGACGACGAATGACGCCGGCCCGCGCCGCCGCGCCGGGCCGCGCCACGCGGAAAACGCGCCCCTCACCGGCGGGCGCGTTTTTTTTCGCCTTGCGGTTTGCGCGGCGGCGCCGGGCGGCCTCAACAAACAGCGGCGCTTCGGTGCGATTCGGATAGAATGCCGGGACCCGCGACGGCCCGGCAAGGGCCCCCATAAAGATAATAAAGATAAAAATGACCGAATCCAACGCCTCCCCGACGACCGAAACCGCCAACCCGGCCAACCACAGCGCCGCGATTCCAGCGGGTGTGCAATCGGCGGCGCGCTGGTTCTGGTGGATCGCCGGCCTCTCGCTGGTCAACACGGTCATGACGCTGTCGGGCAACCACGGCGGTTTCGTGATGGGACTGGGCATCACGGCCTTCATCGACGGCTTGTTCGCGGAACAAAAGGTGATCGGCCTGGCGATCAGCGCCGCGGTGATCGGCTTGTTCGTCGTCTTCGGCCTGCAGGGCGTGCGCGGCAAGCTGTGGGCCTTCCTGGTCGGCATCACGCTGTACGCGCTCGACGCGCTGGTCTACGTGCTGGTCGAAGACTGGATGCCGGTCGCCTTCCACGGCCTGGCGCTGTTCTTCCTGGTCACCGGCGCCATCGCCCTGATTGCCCATCGCAAAGCGCGCGCCTAAACCAGCCTAAACCCCTGGCCGCCGAAAAACATTCCGCTATCGGGTTCAGACCCGGGGTCTGAACCCGGGCCTGAACCCGATTGAGGAACCCGCCTTCGAAAAGTGCCGCACACGGGCTGCGCGATGCCCGACCACAACAATTTCGCAACCGGGGTCTGACCCCACTTTTGGTCCGCAACCGGGGTCTGACCCCACTTATGGTCTCAACAATTTCGCAACCGGGGTCTGACCCCACTTTTGGTCCGCAACCGGGGTCTGACCCCACTTATGGTCTGACCCTGGGTCTGACCCTGGGTCTGGCCCCGGTTCGGCGCCTTGTTCCGCCGGAATCCGATCTAGGCCGTTTCGAGAAGGCCGGCCGCCGCCACCACCGGCTGCCACAGCATCGCGTCGGCGAGGATGGCGCCCACCGGCCGGCCCGTTTTTTCGGCCGCCGCCGCCGCGCAATCGCGGGCCGGCGCACCCGGCTGCGCCGCCAGAAGATAGTGATACTGCCATGGCTGCAGGGTGTGCATGCCGATCCGGTAGCGCTGCCGTCCAACCGCGACATGGCACGCCGCCGGCGCCGGCGCGCCAGCCACCGGCTCGCCGGCGCCCAGCCGCGCCACGCGCTCCCAGTACGCGGGCAGGGGGAACCCGAGCGCGAGCAGGCGCGTGCAAGGCGCCAGCCGCAGCCGCTGTCCGCTCGTCAACAGCAGCGCCAGCGGGTCGGCCGCCCGCCCCGGTTTGTTCTCGAGTCCCGGCGCCCGCATCGCCTCGGTGCGCGCGCGCTCGAGCCGCGCCAGCTCGAGCGCGAACCTGAACTCGCCCTGCCCCTCCCGCCCCTGCGGCTGGCTTTGCAGCAGGAAGTCGGCGAAGCCCGCCCCCAGGTCGTACAGCGTGGGCGAGCCCGACGGGTGGCGCCAGATGTAGGCCTTGCCGAAAAAATCGAACAGCGCCTCGCCCATCACCCTGCGCAGAACAGGGTAGTCGGCGTGCAGGCATTCGAGCAGCCGCAGGATGTAGCCGTCGGCGTAGATGTGCAGGCGCGAGGCCGCGCCCGGCGCGGCGCGCACCACGTCGCCCTCGGCCAGGCCGTAGCGCTCTTGCGCCAGCCGCAGCCCGTGCGCGGCGCCGCCCGGCGCCGTCATCACGGTCAGGAACCAACGCTGGAGCTCAGGCAGGGTTGGCTGCATCGGCCTGCCCCAGGTGGAAGTCGACCGGCGTCGACAGCGCCATGCCGCCGGACGCCGCCAGCGCCGCCCGCGGCAGATCGCCGCGCATGGCCGCGCGCGCCTTGCCCAGTTCGGCCAGCAGCTCGGGGTAGGCCGGGATGTTGGCGTCCCATTCGAGCAGGGTCGACACGCCGCCCGTGAGCCTTTGCGCCAGCGCGTACAGGCGCCACACCCCGGTCGGCACCGGGCTGTCGTGGGTGTCGATCAGGTAGCCGCCGCAATCGGTGGGCCCGGCCACGTGCAGCTGCACGATGCGCGCCGCCGGCAGGGCGCGGATGTAGGCCTCGGCGTCGAAGCCGTGGTTGAAGGCGGACACGTACACATTGTTGACGTCGAGCAGCAGACCGCAGCCGGTGTCCTCGGCCAGGCGCCCCAGGAATTCGCACTCGGGCATGCTCGACTGCGTGAACTCGACGTAGGTGCTGGGGTTCTCGAGCACCAGCGGGCGCCCGAGGTAGTCCTGCACCGCGCGCACCCGCCGCGCCACGTGGGCCAGCGTGGCCTCGCACAGCGGCAGCGGCAGCAGGTCGTGCGTGTTGAGCGAGGCCGCGCCGGTCCAGCACAGGTGGTCCGACACCCACGCCGGCCCGATCTCGCGCGCGAGCCGGCGCAGCTTGGCCAGGTAGGCCATGTCGAGCGGGTCGGTGCTGCCGATCGACAGCGACACGCCGTGCATCACCAGCGGCGTGCGCGCGCCGATGCGCTCGAGCACATGGCGCGCGTAGCCGTGGTTGTCGATGAAGTTCTCGCTGATGATCTCGAACCAGTCGACCTGCGCCCCGTGCGCGAGGATGTGCTCGAAATGCTGGTTGCGCAAGCCGACGCCCAGGCCCAGGTTCGGCAGGCCGAGGCGCGGCTGCGCGCGCTCCGAACGCGCGTCCATCAGGTCGACGGCGGCAGCGCCAGGCGCAGGTCGGTCGGCCTGGGCTCGGCGCCGGCCGGCGTGCCGCGCGCGTTCTGCACCGCGCTGAACGCCTCCCACGCCTTGCTGTAGACGTTCTCGCCGAGCGCGAACGTCATGGTCTGCTTGAGCGGCGCGAAGCGGTGCTCGGGGCCGGGGCCGAAGTCATACACCAGCATCTGCTCCGGGGCCGGGTTCGGGAACAGCTGGGAGGCCGAGATCGGCACCGCGCAACCGCCGAAGGTGGCGCAGCGGTTGTCGCTCGGCGCGCTGTAGAAGCCGCCCGGCGGCGGGGTCGGGCCGCCGCCGCACAGGTTCTGCGCGCCCAGGTCGGGCGTGGCCGGCGCCACCGGCTTGCCCGGGATGTCGATCTGGGCGAAGCCGCAGCCGCCCTGCGCGCGGCAGCCGTTCGAGCCGCGGCAGCTGTGGTAGACCGCGATCGCGGCGCACGCGGCCGGATCCGGCTCGGGGTGGTCGGTGTCGAGGTTCATGCCCTGGCAGGCGTGGTACAGGCGCTCCTTGTCGGGCTGCGCGACGCCGACCGCGAGGTCGGGCGCCCGCCCGAAAACGGCCCAGCAGATCGACATGCGGTCGCCCGAGCCAACCATCGACGGATACGGGAACGCCATGGACTGGTCGAGCCAGTAGCCGTCGAGGATCGAGGTGATGCCGTAGATGGCGCCGTTCGAGACCTTGCTCATGGTGGCGTGGCTGTCCGGCCCGGCGGCCTTGAGCCGGTTGAGCGCGCCCGCCACCTCCTCGGGCGCGGGGATGTTCTTGGGCGCCTTGGCCGGGTCGTACAGCGGGTTGACCAGCATCTCCTTGGTCCAGCTGTTGCCGGCCGCGTGCCACTGCTTCCAGGTCGATATCTGCGGCAGCAGGTCGCGCACCTGGCCGAAGCGCTCGAAGTGGTCGTCGGCGGCGCTGTCGGCGCGCGCGGCGGCGTCGCGCGAGGGGGCCGCCTGGCCGTCGTTGGTGAACGTGGGATAGTCGAGCTCGAGGGCGGCGCGGTCCTCGCGGTAGTCCGGCAGCACCGCCTGGAGCATGGCGCTGCGCTTGTAGCGCTTGATGCCGGCGGCGCTGCCCTCGCCCTGGTCGGTGATCGCGCACATCATGTCGATCGCCTTGTTGAACGAGCCGCTCTGGCCGCCGTCGCGCTCGGCCGCAGACAGGGAGGTCGCGAAATGCGGGTACTCCGCCTTCGGATGGCCGACCTTCGGGTCGGCCACGTTGAACATGTCCTGTTGCACCGAGTTGTTGTCGTACAGCTTTTGCCACAGGGTCTGGCCGTCGGTGTACTCCATGCCGATGTACTGGGCGTAGCACTCGTACATGTAGCCGATGGTGCCGAACAGGGGCAGGTCGGCCGCCGTCTTTTGCGGCGTCCAGCCGGCCAGCGGCACGGAGGGGAAATAGCGCCCGGTGCTGCCGGCGGCGCGGCGCAGCTGCTCGCGCGCCTGCTGCTCGGGCTGCTCGATGGCCAGGAACAGCCGGCACTGGTTGTCGTTGAGGTCCTCGAGGTTGACCCGCACGTCCTGGTAGCTCTCGGTGTCGGTCAGGTCGGCGATGTGGGGGATGACCGTCAGGGTCGGCCCGTAGCAGGTCCAGCCGTGCTCGGCGCTTTGCAGTTCGGTGCCGGTGAAGCTGGGCGCCACGCCGATCGCGGTGGCCAGGTTGGCGGCCATCTGCAGGTGCAGCATCTCCTGGATGAACACGCTGAAGATGATGTTGAAGGCCTTCTGGTTCGCGTTCTCCGGCTTGGCCGTGGTGCTCAAGCCGGGCCACTGGCGCCCCGTGTAGTAGGTGATCTTCTTCGAATTGATCTGGTGCGTGCCGTAGATCGAATACATCGAGTTCATGTACAGCGGGATCGTGAACAGCTCGACGCTCACGGCCGCCTGCGCGATCGCGCGCACGGCGGCGGCGTCGGTGGCGAGCATGTTCAACGGGCGGTTCTGGATGCGCGGCGGGGTGGCGCCAAGGACGGGCAATTGCATAAAATGGCTTCTTGAGTGGTAAGAACGTTTTTATGATTGATTAACCTTTATTGCCTGCCAACTATAGCCGAATGTGAAGCGGAAAAACCATCCCGTGACACAATATTTTCGGCGCGGGCGGCGGTGATGCGCAAAAGCACGATCGATTGCAAAAGTACCAACTATGCCGGCTTCTGCGCTATCATGGTGCTTCGAAGAATGGCGCCATCAAGGGGGCAAAGCATGATCGTAGGAATCGACCTGGGTACCACCAACAGCCTGATCTCGGTGTGGGAGGACGGCGCCGCGCGCCTCATCCCCAACAGCCTCGGGGAGGTGCTCACCCCGTCCTGCGTCAGCGTCGACGAGGACGGCACGATCCTGGTCGGGCGCGCCGCGCGCGAGCGCCTGCAGACCCATCCGCTGGTGAGCGCGGCCGCCTTCAAGCGCCACATGGGCAGCGACAAGCTGATCCACCTGGGCAAGCGCGCGTTCCGGGCCGAGGAGCTGTCGGCGCTGATCCTGCGCTCGCTCAAGGAGGACGCCGAGGCGGTGTTGGGCCGGCCGGTGGGCGAGGCGATCATCACCGTGCCCGCGTATTTCTCGGACGCCCAGCGCAAGGCCACGCGCGCGGCCGGGCAGCTGGCCGGCCTGAGGGTCGAGCGCCTGCTCAACGAACCGACCGCGGCCGCCCTCGCCTACGGCATCCACCAGCGCGGCAGCGAAACCAAATTCCTCGTCTTCGACCTCGGCGGCGGCACCTTCGACGTCTCGGTGCTCGACCTGTTCGAGGGCGTGATGGAGGTGCGCGCCTCGGCCGGCGACAACTTCCTCGGCGGCGAGGACTTCCTCGACTGCGTGGTCGAGCGTTTTTTCGAGCACAACAAGCTGGCGGCGCGCCACAAGGGCGACCCCCAGTTCATGCAGCGCCTGGGCGCGCAGGCCGAGCTGGCCAAGCGCGCGCTGAGCGAATCGAACAAGGCCACGATCCGGATCGGCGACGGCGACGCCGAGTTCTCGATGGAGCTCGACGAGGCCGCGTTCGAGAAGATGTGCGCGCCGCTGCTGGCGCGCCTGCGCACGCCGGTCGAGCGCGCGCTGCGCGACGCCAACCTGCCCAGCGCCGAGCTCGACAACATCGTGCTGGCCGGCGGCGCCACCCGCATGCCGATCGTGCGCCGCCTCGTCGCGCGCATGTTCGGGCGCTTCCCCGCCTGCGACATCAACCCCGACGAGGTCGTCGCGCTCGGCGCGGCGGTGCAGGCCGGCCTCAAGAGCCGGGACGCCGCGCTCGACGAGGTCGTCATGACGGACGTGGCGCCGTATTCGCTGGGCATCGACACCACCATGCAATTCGACGCGGACGCGTTCTCGTACGGCCATTTCGATCCCATCATCGAGCGCAACTGCGTGGTGCCGGTCAGCCGCGTCAAGCGCTACTACCCGCTGCAGGACAACCAGCGCGCGCTCGAGATCAATGTGTTCCAGGGCGAGGCGCGCATGGCCGCCGACAACATCAAGCTGGGCCAGCTGCAGGTGAAGATCCCGGCCGGCAAGCGCGAGGACAACGGCGTCGATGTGCGCTTCACCTACGACGTCAACGGCCTGCTGCAGGTCGAGGCGACCATCCTCAAGACCGGGGAGTCGGTGGCGCTGCTGATCGAGGGCAACCCCGGCATGCTGTCGGAGCAGGAGATCGCGCAGCGCTTCGCGGCGCTGTCCGAATTGAAGATCCACCCGCGCGACCGGATCGAGTTCCGCACCCTGCTCGCGCGCGGCGAACGGCTTTACCAGCAATTGCGCGGCAAGGCGCGCGAACAGCTCGGCGTCGAGATCATGCGCTTCGAGCGCACGCTCGAGGCGCAGGACAAGCGCCTGTTCGTGCCCGCCGCGAGGGCGTTCGAGGAGGTGCTCGATTATTTCGAGCACCAGAGCTTCATCAATCCCGACATCGAACCCGACGCTTAGTCGCTAAGCGCGGATAGGCCGATGGACCACACGCCCCACTTCCTGACCCGGCTCGGGCTCGGCGCGGACGCCGACGCCAAGTTGATCCGGCGCGCCTACGCGCGCGAGCTCAAACTGGTCGACCAGGCGCTCGACGCGGCCAATTTCCAGCACTTGCGCGAAGCCTACGAAACGGCGCTGGGCTGGCCCGCCCGCCAGGCCCATGGATCGGCGCCGGAGCGCGCGGACCGGGAGGCGCCCGTCGCGGCGCCGCCGGCCGGGGCCTGGGACGCCGGAGCGGTCGCGCCGCAAACACTGGCCGATGCGGTGTTCGCCAAATTCACGCACGCGTACGCCGCCCTGCTCGACGCCAGGCTGATGGAGGACGGGTCATTGCAGGCGGCGTTGCGGCGGTGCCTGGCCGACGACGAATTGCTCAACATCAGCGCGCGCACGCTGTTCGAGGAGCGCGTCGCGCAATTGCTGGCCAATGGCTGGCAACGCGGCCACGAATTCCTGTTCGCCGCGGCCGGCGCGGTGTTCGACTGGGCGCGCGACCGGCGCAGCCTGCAGCGGTTCGGCTTTGCCGGAATGGTGCTCAACCGGGCGATCGAGGAGCAAAGCATGTTCGACGCCCAGATCGAGGCCGACCGGCGCTTCCAGCAAAAACTGGCCGCCTACCTGCGCGGCGATACCCCCTCGCGCGGCGAACAGCTCAGGCGCGAGATCGACGCGGCTGAAAGAATGGCGGCGCGCTTTCCCAACCTGATGGCGGTGATCGCCGACCTCGAACAGTTGGCGCGGTGGCGTCAGCTGGAGCGGCGCACCTCGCCGCCGCCGGGCGCGGGCCATGCCGGCGCGCGCGGCGGCGCCGTCCAGATGGCCGACTGGCCCGGAGCAAAAAATGGTGGCACGGGCGTCGGCCGCCTGCTGTATTTGGCGGCGCTGGGGCTGATCGCTTTACTGGCGCTGCTGGCCATCGGCACGGTGCTGCTCGACGACTCGCCGCGGCGCCCTCCGCGCGCGCCCCCCGCGGCGCAGGCGCCGGACGTGCCCATAACCGAGGCGCAGGTCGACGAGATCGCGTCGCGGATCAAGTTCAAGTCGCCGCCCGGGGCGCCGCCCGGCAAACGCGAGGTCGAATTCCAGGTCTTCCTCGACGCCGACGGGTCGGTGCTGGGCATGAACAAGCTCGGCAGGTCGATCGAGCCGGCCTACGACGACGCCGTCGAGGCGGCGATCAAACAGTCGAAGCCTTTTCCGGCGACGAGCGTCAAGGTCTTCAGAGTGCGCTTCGGTTTCACGCTCGGCGCGCCGGCGCCGCCGAAGGGCAAGCCGCTGACGCGGGCGCAACTCGACGAGATCGGCGCGCGGATCGACTACGACTTTCCGCCGGACTCGCCGGCCGGGCTCTACCGGGTCGAGCTTGACGTCACGCTCGATGCGAAGGGCGTGGTGAGCGCGGTGGACACGAAGCGGACCTCGAAAGACCGTGCCTACGCCGCCGCGGTCGCAAAGGCGATCCGCGAATCGAAGCCGTTCCCCGCCTCGACCCCGCGCAACTTCAGCGTGATCTACGGCACCACGCTCAGCAAACGCGCGCGCGCGCCGGAGGCGGAGGCGCCGGCGGAGGCGGAGGCGCCGGTGTCCGGGGAAGAACCTGTGCAACCGTGACAAGGCTCGCCGCTGCGCTTGCGCGCGCAGCGGACCCGCAAGCGACTGCCCACTTACTGTCCACTTACTGTCCACTTACGCACACCATCCGGTGTGCGGATCCGCACACCTTGGCCCGGCAAGCGGCAAGCGGGGGGCGCTCCAGCGCTTGGCATGGCTATTGCATAACCGAAGCGATCGTTCATCACCATCGAAGACATCGCCCATGGACCGCCCCCCTCCCCACCTCGCCGCCAGCGGATCCCCCAG
Organism: Massilia glaciei; assembly: GCF_003011895.2. GTDB lineage: Bacteria > Pseudomonadota > Gammaproteobacteria > Burkholderiales > Burkholderiaceae_D > Telluria_A > Telluria_A glaciei. The sequence continues at coordinate 19,513 of NZ_PXWF02000289.1, forward strand.
CGGCGCCGCGATGGACCGCGTGGTGCCGCGCAGACGCGGCAAACGCATCGCACTGCTCGCCGCCGGCTGCGCCCTCGCGGCCGGCGCCGCCGCGGCGCTGTGGCAGGCGGTCCCGCGCGGCCTGCAGGTGCCGCTCCAGGATGTGCGCATCGCCACCGTCGCCAAGGGCGTGTTCCGGGACGACATCGTGGTGCGCGCGACGGCCGAACCGCTCGACTCCGTGATCCTCGACTCGGTCGAGTCGGGGCGGGTCGAGGAGGTGTTCGCGCGCGACGGCGCCATGGTGGCCAAGGGCGAGCTGCTGTTCCGCCTGTCGAACCCGCAGCGCAACCTCGAACTGCTGGCGCGCCAGGCCGAACACGCGCAGCAGAGCTCGAACCTGTCGAACCTGCGCCTGTCGCAGGAGGCCGGCCGCACCGACCACCAGCGCCGCCTGTCGGACCTGCGGTTCGCGCTCGCGAAGGGCCAGAAGCAGCATGCGCGCAATGTGGCGCTGGCGGCGCAGGGATTCATCTCCCAGGTCGCGCTCGAGGAGTCCGGCGACCGGCTCGCGCAGCAGCGCCACGCGCTGGCCCAGGAACAGCGCAGCAGCGACACCGAGGCCGGGGTCCGGGGCGACGCCCTGGCGCAGATGGAAAAGGCGATCAAGGGGTTGCAATCGGGGCTGCTGCTGGTCGGCGCGACGGTCGACGCGCTCGCCGTGCGCGCGCCCGTGGCCGGCATGCTGACCGGCTTCCGGCTGCAGGTCGGCCAGACCGTCAAGACCGACCAGCACATCGGCCGGGTCGACGATCCGCGCCGCTTAAAGCTGGCCGCCCAGGTCGACGAGTTCTACCTGAACCGGGTGGCGGTGGGGCGCCAGGACAGCGCGCGCCAGGACGACGGCGTCTACCCGGTCGCCGTCAGCACGATCTACCCGCAGATCAAGGATGGCCGCTTCACCGTCGAGATGGCGTTCAGCGGCGCGCAACCGGCCGCGCTCAGCCCGGGCCAGAGCCTCGACGCCCAGCTCACGCTGGGCGAGCCGGCGCGCGCGACGCTGCTGCCGAACGGCGCCTTCCTCGGCGACAGCGGCGGCGCCTGGGTGTTCGTGCTGGCCGCCGACGGCGCGCTGGCGCAGCGGCGCGCGGTGCGGCTGGGCAGGCGCAGCAACAAGCAGGTCGAGGTCCTGTCCGGCCTCGCGCCGGGCGAAAAGGTCATCGTCTCGGCCTACGCGGCGTTCGGGAAATCCGAACGCCTCCAACTGTCACGATAGCCGCCAGCGCCTCCAGCGCGCCGCGCCACCGATTTCGCAACCGGGTAGTCCCATGCTCAAACTCGTCAGCCGCAGAAAAATCGACCTGGCCGGGGAGATCCGGACCACCGGCGGCGCCGGCTGCTCGACCTGCCCAAGTCGCAGTCCGACGCCGCTCGCGCCTTGCGCGCCGGACTGGCGCGCCTATCCGGCGTGGCCGGCGTGACGGCCGCTCGGAGGCGGTCGGGCGCGACTGGATCACCATCGTCCACCGGTCCGGGCAGCCAATCCGCCCCAGCTGGCGATGGAAATGAAGACGGTCGGCGGCGAATTCTTCGACCTCTACGGGCTGCGCCCGCTCGCCGGCCGCCTGTTCGCGCCGGGGCTGGACCAGCCCGGAGGGCAGGCCCTGGGGGGTCGGGCCCTGGCCGGGCTCAGAGGCTGAGAGTTTTTCGGGCGTGCCCGAGCAGCCCGCCAGAAAGCGGCAGATCGAGGCGCAAAGCACAGCCATAGCGGGCTATGGCGAGCATTTGCAACGACGAACTGGCGCTTTCTGGCGTGATGAGCGGGCATGACCGAAAGACTCTCAGCCTCTCAGCCGAACAAGCCATGCAAAAACCAGCGCGGCTGCGCATCCTCGGCCGCGCCCACGATGCGCTCGCGGTACACCCAGTAATGCGCATGGTCCTGCCCTTCGGCGATGAAGTAGTCGCGCGTTTGCGGCTCGCTCCACCAGCCCGCCTCTATCCGTTCGGGAGCCGAGACGATCTTGAGCGGCGAGCCGTAGAACGGGCGGTGGTTGCGCATCAGTAGCGCGACCGGCTTGGCCAGCAGCCAGCTCGGGCGCGGCAGGCTGAGCACGTCGGGCGGCATTTGCGCGAGCATCGCCGCCGCCCGGATCTTCTGTTGCACCGGGACCCATATATTGGCCAGTTCGGGGCGGTAGTCGGCCTGGGGCGCGGCCTGCAGCACGTTGTCTGCGCCGAGCCGCGCCACCAGCAACTCGAACAGGCGCAATTGGTCGTCCTCGCTGCCGCCCGGCTCTGGAAACAGCGATTCGCTCGGCGGCGCCATCGGCTGCACCTGCGGCGCCTCGAGGCACAGGCCGATCACCGGCGCCCCGAGCGCCACCTTGCCGAGCCGTTCCTTGAGCAAGCGCACCAGGTGTTCGTCGCGCCAGGTCGCCTCGGCGAGCACGATTTCGATCACCGTGGGCGGGCACGCCACCCTGCCCCGCTCGTGTTCGAGCTGCAGCACGATGCGCTCGACCGCCAGCTGGCGCGCGCACAGCCAGCCGGTCATTTGGAGCAGCAGGCGGTGCGCACCGAACAGCAGGGCCTCGGCGTGCTCGACCCGGTCGAACAGCTCGAGGTGGGCCCGGAACGTGGTCGGCGCCTCGATCCAGTCGAACATTTCGGGCGTCATGCCGTAGGCGGCGTCGAGCAGGTCGAGCAGCGCCCGGCCGCAGCGCCGCTGCAGGCCCGGGCGCGGCAGGCGCCGCATGTCGCCCAGCGAAAAGCAGCCGATGCCCTCGAACCAGCTTGAGAACGGCCGCGCCGGCGGCGGCAGCGCGCTGGGCAGGCGGTCGAGGCGGCGCCCGAGCGACTCCATGCCGAGCACGCGCGCGCCCCCGTGGCGCGCCAGCAGCCAGGCCCCGCGCGCGGTCGGCGCGCAACTGAGCGAGGCCGAAAACCCGAGCGCGCGCATATTGGCCAGCACGCGCCGGCACAGCGCGCGGATGCCGCCGAACAGGCGCAGGCTGGCGCCGATGTCGATGAGCAGCGTCGACTCCTCGGCCCGGGCCACGAGCGGGGTGTACTGCAGCAGGGCCATGGCCACCGCGTGCAGGGCGTCGGCCTCGCGCGCCTCGGTGCGCTCGAACAGCTGGGCCTCGGGCATGAGCATGAGCACGCCGCCGCGGCGCATGCCCGGCCGCACCCCGGCCGCGCGCGCCGCCGGCGAGCAAGTGAGCACCCGCTCCTGCTCGAGCACCACGCTCGCCTTGTCAGCGGACCAGTTCGGGCAAAACACCTCGAGCGGGAGCTGGGGCAGGTAAAGGCCGATCCAAAGGCGCATGGCGTTGCAATAAAGAAGGAGTCAGGGGCAGGAACAGCGGCGCGTCGCGCTGCGGTCCCCGGCGTTTTACAAAGCCGATCTCGATGCCGCCGGCGGCCGGCCGCAGGCTCAGGCGCAGCGGCGCGGGCGAGGCGTCTTGCGCGGCCGCGAGCGGGCGCAGCATGAAAAACAGGGTCTCGCCGGCCTGGGCCGCCAAGTGCAGGCGGCGCAGGGTCTCGCCGCGCGCATGGCTCTGCCACAACAGCAGCGCGCCGCAGCTGCCGCTGCGCAATACCTGCTCGGCCGCCCACAGCGCGTCGGCGCTGCGGGTGCCGCGCACCCAGAGCAGTTGCGACGGCGCCAGCCCGAGCGCGGCCAAGGCCAGCGCCTGCGGCGGGTGCGGCGGCTGCAGCAGCACGATGCGGCGCCTGGCCACGCCGAGCAGGGCCGGCCGCAACAGGCGCAGCTCGCCGATGCCGGGCTGCTGCAGCAGCAGGTCGATCAGGGTGCCGGTGGGCCAGCCGCCGCCGGGCAACTGGCCCGACAGCACGGGATGGCCAGTGTCGACGCAGCGCGTGGTCGCGTGGGCGAGCTGCGAGGCGCGCCAAAGCGAGGGATGCAAAGCGCCGGGGTCGGCAAGGGAATGGGGAGGAACCATGGTGGGCGAAGCTCAAAAGTACTGTATGAATGCACAGTACTATTTGCACCCGCTTTTTACAAGCCCTATCTTTTTTGTGTGCGCCCACTTGACTTCTACCTTGATCAAACTCAAAGGTGCGCGCGCCAAAACGTGCATAGCGGCAATGATGTAGCTGTCTTTATCGCATGTCGCGCTCGCCCATGTCGATCGCGCGTATCGCTTGGAGCAATGTGCTCCGCGTTGGCGATTAATTGGAGGCGGGGCCGCGCCGGTGGCGCGAGAAGAAGTCGAGCATCATCTTGCTGGCGTCCGGCCCGCTTCCGCCATGGAAGGGCAGGCTCGGGTCGCCGCCACTCCAGGCATGCCCCAGATCGCCGATTTGCGCCACGCGCAACATGACCTTGCGACCGCGCAGCACGTCGCGCAGCCGGTAGGGATGGGTGCGGCTGGTGCCCGCCTTGACCGTCAGCTTGACCGCGTCGTCGGGCCCGAGCCCGTTGACCTGCATCGCCTGGCGCGCCAGTTGGTCCTGGTTGACCAGCCGCACCACCCGGTCGGCCTCGCCCTGGATCAGGAGCGTCGGCATCGGCGGGAAGCGCGGCCGCCGTGCCAGCAGCATGTCGATCGCGCTGCCGGTCTGCATGCTGTCGCCGTGCTGCATCACGCCCACCGCGCGCAAGGTGCTGTGGCCGCCGCCGAACACCGGCCCCGAATGCAAGCCTTGCGCCGCGAACAGGTCCGGATGGTTCAGCGCGACGATATTGGCCATGCCGGCCCCGGCCGACAGCCCGCAAATGTAGATGCGGGTCCGGTCGATTGGGTAGCCGCGCGCCATTTGCTCGACCAGGCCGGCGATCAGGCGCGTGTCGCCGCCGCCTTGTTGGGTGGCGCGGTCGTACCACTTCCAGCAGCGTTTTGGATGGACGGCCAGCGATTGTTGGGGATAGAGGACGGCGTAGCCGGCGCGTTCGGCCTGCGCGTTCATGCGCGTTCCGCGCGCGAATTCGGTTGCGCTCTGCTCGCAGCCGTGCAGCATGACCAGCAGCGGCACGCCGCCCAGGACCGTGTCGATGGCATGCGGAAGATAGAGCCAGTATTGCATGCGCCGCGCGGGCAGTTCGCCCGCCGGCGCGTATTGCGACGCGAGCCACTTGCCCGGCGCCGGCGGCAACGGCCTGGCCGCGCCGCGTTTGGAGGCTGGAGCGGACGCGCCGGCGACGGCAAGGCGGGCCGGGGCGCGCTTGGCCGCGACCGCCGGCTTGGGCTTGGGCTTGGGCTTGGGCTTGGGCTTGGGCTTGGGCTTGGGCTTGGGCTTCGGTTTCGGCTTGGGCGTGGCGAGCATGCCGATCACCGCCGAGGTGAGCGCGCGCCGCTGTTTGGTCCCCGCGCGCAGCAAGCCGCGCAGCCAGGGATTGGCCCTCTTTACCACCGGAGCCGTGACATCGACACTTGCAGACACGACAGCACGAACGCGGCGAACGGGCTGGTAGGGATGGTTTTGGCCATTGGGCCGGCGTTGTTGCAGCGATCTGATACGGACATGTTGTTCTCCAAGCTTTTAAGCAGAATATCTTTCTGGCAGCACTCCATCTGTACGCTGGCGCTCATTGACGCGATAACACAACAGTTCGTTTGGGAGTGCACGATTGAGGCGTATCAAAGGCACGCGGGCCCGAAAAACTACGCTGGTCAAGTGGGTCGATCAACCCACCGCAGCGTACCGCCCTGTTATGGGGAGGAAACTTGACATATCACAGGAGATAAAATGAGCTACGTAGACCGCGACACCTATGGAATGTACAAAAACAGCGACAGCCAAGGCCCAGGCCCCGCGCTGATGGGTGCCGACACGCTTATCGGCGACAGCGTCGTCAATGCCGATGACGACGATCTGGGCGACATCAAAGAGATCATGCTCGACATGCGCTCGGGCCAGGTTGCCTACGCGGTGCTCTCGTTCGGCGGCTTTCTCGGCATGGGCGAAAAACTGTTCGCCGTGCCCTGGCAGGCATTGCGCCTCGACACCGTCAACAAGCGTTTCGGGCTCAATGTCGAAAAAGACCGCCTGAAAAACGCGCCGGGCTTCGACAAGGACGCCTGGCCCGACATGAGCGACATCGGCTGGTCAAACCAGATTCACCAGTTTTATGGCACCGACCCAACCATGAGCGGCACGCACATGGGCGGGCGCGCCGGCATGGGCGCTGGTGCGGGCGGCAGTTACAGCTCGAACATCTAAGGCCCCGGTCCACCAAACCGGATCAATCATGACGGCGCCGTCGCGACCCGAGCCACCACGGCGCAGCCATCACCACGAAGTATTATTTCGTGCAGGTTGTTTCGTGCAGGTTATTTCGTACAGATCGTCTCGTACAGGCCGGGCGTCATCAGGGTCGGCCCTCGCCGCAGTTTCGCGACGATGGCGCCGCCCCTGCTTTGACGGCAGGTGCGCGCACGCGCATCCCAACAAGCGCCGGGAAGAGCGCCGCCCGGTCGGCCCCGCCGCACCGAAGGACACAGCCCGGGCCCCGACGTTCACGCGACGTTCAAACGACACTAACGCGACGTCCGCGCGACAACTAACGCCAACATCGGGTGAGTGTTGCTGGAACTTGCTTTAACGTCGCTAACGTCGCGCTAACGCCGCTCTAACGCCGTTCTAACGCCGCTCTAACGCCGCTCTAACGCCGCTCTAACGCCGCTCTAACGCCGCTTTAACGTCGCTTTAACGTCGCTGTGGTGCG
>NZ_PXWF02000029.1 GCF_003011895.2 Massilia glaciei
CTAATCCTTCATGCAATCGCCCTGCTTATTGCGCGACCGATGCAGACTAACGGCCATAAGAGTGCTATACTAGTCGGTTCCAGAAATGAGCAGCACCGTACACCTTCGTACACATAGATATATTCTCCGTTCACGATCATGTCAAACACAAAACGCGCAATTCGCAACATCGCTATCATCGCCCACGTTGACCACGGCAAAACAACGCTCGTGGACAAACTGCTGCGCCAATCCGGTACCTTCCGTGACAACCAGCAGGTCGAGACCCGCGTGATGGATTCGAACGATCTTGAAAAAGAACGCGGCATCACGATTCTGTCGAAGAACTGCGCAGTTGAGTACAACAACACCCACATCAACATCGTCGACACCCCAGGCCACGCCGACTTCGGCGGCGAGGTCGAGCGCGTGCTGTCGATGGTCGACTCGGTCCTGTTGCTGGTCGATGCACAAGAAGGCCCGATGCCACAGACCCGCTTCGTCACGCGCAAGGCGCTGGCGCTCGGTCTCAAGCCTATCGTCGTCATCAACAAGATCGACCGTCCGGGCGCGCGTCCGGACTGGGCCATCAACGCCACCTTCGAACTGTTCGACAAACTCGGCGCCACCGACGAGCAACTCGACTTCCCGGTCGTGTTCGCTTCGGCCCTGAACGGCTACGCCAGCCTCGACTCCGAAGTGCGCGAAGGCGACATGACTCCGCTCTTCGAAGCAATCTTGCAACACGTTCCAGTCCGTGACGACAATCCGGACGGCCCGCTGCAGATGCAAATCACCTCCCTCGACTACTCCTCGTACGTCGGCAAGATCGGCATCGGCCGCATCTCGCGCGGTCGCATCAAGTCCGGCCAGGACGTGCTCGTCATGAACGGCCCAGGCTCGACCCCGATCAAGGGCCGCATCAACCAGGTGCTGAACTTTAAAGGCCTCGAGCGCGTCCTGGTCGACGAAGCAGTCGCCGGCGACATCGTGCTGATCAACGGTATCGACGAAATCGGCATCGGCTCGACCCTGTGCGCGCTCGACACCCCCGACGCACTCGAAATGCTGACCGTCGACGAGCCGACGCTGACCATGAACTTCATGGTCAACAACTCGCCACTGGCCGGCCGCGAAGGCAAGTTCGTCACCAGCCGCCAGCTGCGCGACCGTCTCGACCGCGAACTCAAAGCCAACGTCGCGCTGCGCGTCGCCCCGACCGACGACGACACGATTTTCGAAGTCTCGGGCCGCGGCGAATTGCACCTGACGATTCTGATCGAAAACATGCGCCGCGAAGGCTTCGAGCTGGCCGTGTCGCGTCCACGCGTGGTCTTCAAAATGGTCGATGGCGTGCGCCACGAGCCGTTCGAGCAACTGTCGGTCGACGTTGAAGAAGCCAACCAGGGCGGCGTCATGGAAGAACTCGGCCGCCGCCGCGGCGACCTGCAAAACATGGAATCGGACGCCAAAGGCCGTGTGCGCCTCGAGTACCGCATTCCAGCGCGTGGCCTGATCGGCTTCCAGGGCGAATTCATGACCCTGACCCGCGGCACCGGCCTGATGAGCCACGTGTTCGACGAGTACGCGCCGGTCGACAACACCCGTGGCGAAATGCAGGGCCGCCGCAACGGCGTGCTGATCTCGCAGGACGACGGCCAGGCCGTTGCCTACGCCATCTGGAAACTGCAGGACCGCGGCCGCATGTTCGTGGTCCACAACGATCCAGTCTACGAAGGCATGATCATCGGTATCCACTCGCGCGACAACGATCTGGTCGTGAACCCGATCAAGGGCAAGCAGTTGACCAACGTGCGCTCGTCGGGTACCGACGAAGCCGTGCGCCTGGTGCCGCCGGTCCAGATGTCGCTCGAGTACGCCGTCGAATTCATCGCCGACGACGAACTCGTCGAGATCACCCCGAAGAGCATCCGCCTGCGCAAGCGCTGGCTCAAGGAAAACGATCGCAAACGGAATTCGCGCGAAGCGGCGTAATTCGTTTTGCCGCGGGGTGCAGCGCACCCCGTCCGAGCCCGCTGTTGCCGCGTCTTGACGTGGCCAGCGGGTTTTTCGTTTGTGTCGCCTCGAATTGTTCGCATCGCCTGGAATTTTTATCATGACCGCCCGCACACTTCCCTCCCGCCGCCTGTCGGTCGCCCCGATGATGGACTGGACCGACCGCCACTGCCGCGTGTTCCACCGCCAGATCACGCGCCACACCTGGCTCTACACCGAGATGGTCACCACCGGCGCGCTCGTGTACGGCGACGTCGAGCGCCACCTGCGCTTCAGTGACGAGGAGCACCCGGTCGCGCTGCAGTTGGGCGGCAGCGACCCGGCCGACCTCGCAAAAAGCGCCAAGCTCGGCGAGCAATACGGCTACGACGAGATCAACCTCAACTGCGGCTGCCCGTCCGAGCGGGTGCAGAAGGGCGCGTTCGGCGCCTGCCTCATGGCCGAGCCGCAACTGGTGGCCGATTGCGTCAAGGCGATGCGCGACGCGGTATCGATCGACGTCACGGTCAAGCACCGGATCGGCATCGACCGCAACGAGGAATACGGTTTTGTGCGCGACTTTGTCGGCACCATCGCCGACGCCGGTTGCAAGACCTTCATCGTGCACGCGCGCAATGCGGTGCTCAAGGGCTTGTCTCCGAAGGAAAACCGCGAGATCCCGCCGCTGCGCTACGAGGTCGCCTACCAGCTCAAGCGCGAGTTTCCGGCGCTCGAGATCATCATCAACGGCGGCATCAAAACCAACGACGAGATCGCCTCGCACCTGGCGCACGTCGACGGCGTGATGATGGGCCGCGAGGCCTACCACAACCCGTTTTCGATGGCCGAGTACGACGCGCGCTTCTATGGCGATGCCAGCCCGGCCAGGACGCGCGACGAGGTGCTCTCGGCGATGGTTCCCTATATCGAGCAGCAACTCGCCCTCTACGGCGCGCGCGGACTGAAGCTCAATTCCGTCACGCGCCACATGCTCGGTCTGATGGCGGGCCTGCCCGGCGCGCGCAGTTTCAGGCAGGCCATGTCGGACCCGAAACGGCTCGCCGCCGGCGACGCGCGCCTGCTCCTCGAGGCCGCCGCGGGAATGCAAAAGCCCGCTTAAAAGCAGAACAAAATTTTACTTTCTGGCAATAATATTACATTGTGGCAACTAAAATGCTTGCTCTATGGCAAAACTCTGCGCTATAATAGGGTGTCGATTTTGTGCTCTGGACGGATGGACAAGGTTCCCGTCCGTTGTTCTAGCGAAACAACCTTGAACCAGTTCAACAAATTGCAAGCGTGCGCAATTTTTTGATTTATTCTGGCAGAAATACACGGAAAACCACCTGGCTTGTCGGTTTGAGAGGCAGGCACGTGTCCGCGCGAATTCGATCAATAGGCTTATTGAAAATGATTACGAAATGAATTTCTTGAACAAAATGAAAGTCGGAAACCGACTGCGCGCCGGTTTCATCGTAGTCCTGCTCGCGCTCGTCGCGGTGACCGTCGTCGGCATCGCGAACATGTCGCAGATCCAGAGCCGGCTCGACCGGGTGGTGGGCGTCAACAACGTCGTCACCGCGCTCGTGACCGAAATGCGCCACAACGTGGCCGACCGCGTCATTTCGCTCAAGATCCTGACCCTGATGACGGACGCGGCAGACATGGAGCCGGAAATGAAGCGCATCGAGGACATGGCCCGCCAGTACGCCGGGTCGCGCAAGTTGCTGTCGGACAAGTTCGCTCAAGTGGGCACCGCCCAGGAGAAGGCGCTGCTGGCGGCCATCGTGGAACACGAGGCCGCCGCCATGCCGCCGATCGCCAAGGCGTCCGAGCTGTGGATGGCCAACCAGGCCGAGGACGCGACCCGGGTCCTGATCAAGGAAATCCGCCCGGTCCAGAAAAAATGGATGGACTCGCTCGACCAACTGGCGCTGCTTGAGGAGCGCCTCAACAACCAGGTGCAGGCCGACGCCAAGGAGGCCTTCACCTCGGCCCGCAACGCCATGATCCTGCTCGGCGTGATCGCCGTCGCGTTCGGCATGGCGGCCGCCTTCGTGATCACGCGCGGCCTGCTCAAGCAGCTCGGCGGCGAACCCGATTACACGGCGCAGATCGCGGCCAGCATCGCCGACGGCGACCTGGCCGTGGCGATCGACACCAGCGACTCGCACGAGGAAAGCCTGCTGGTCGAAATGAAGGAGATGCGCGACAGCCTGGTCGGCATCGTCGGCCAGGTGCGGGTCGGCACCGAGACCATCGGCACCGCCTCGCGCCAAATCGCGGCCGGCAACCTCGACCTGTCCTCGCGCACCGAAATGCAGGCCAGCTCGCTCGAAAAGACCGCCTCGGCGATGGAGCAGCTGACCTCGACCGTCAAGCAGAACGCCGACAACGCGCGCGAAGCGAACCTGCTCGCCGCGACCGCCTCGGACGTGGCGCGCAAGGGCGGCTCGGTGGTCTCGCAGGTGGTCGACACGATGGGCTCGATCAACGCCTCGGCCAACAAGATCGTCGACATCATCGGCGTGATCGACGGCATCGCGTTCCAGACCAACATCCTCGCGCTCAACGCGGCGGTCGAGGCGGCGCGCGCCGGCGAGCAGGGCCGCGGCTTCGCGGTCGTCGCCGCCGAGGTGCGCACCCTGGCCCAGCGCAGCGCCGCCGCGGCCAAGGAGATCAAGACCCTGATCGGCGATTCGGTCGAGAAGGTTGAACGCGGCAGCAAGCTGGTCGGCCAGGCCGGCGTGACGATGGACGAGGTCGTCGCCAGCGTCAAGCGGGTCACCGACATCATGGGCGAGATCGCCAGCGCGAGCCAGGAGCAAAGCGCCGGCATCGCCCAGGTCAACGCCTCGATCATCGAGATGGACGCGATGACCCAGCAAAACGCGGCGCTGGTCGAGGAGGCCGCCGCCGCCGCGCAGAGCCTGCAGGACCAGGCCGGCGAACTGGCGCACGTGGTCAGCATCTTCAGGCTGACCGAGGGCGAGCAGGCCTACGGCGACGAGGCATTCGAAGCGCGAATTGGGCGTGCGGCGCCCGCCGCGCCCGCCGCCGGTGCAGCGCGCGCGGCCCCGGGGGCGCGTCCGCTGGCGGTCCGGGCCGCCCGCGCCGCGCTCAAAAAGCAGGCCCCCGCGTCCGAGGCGCAGGAGGAGTCCGCCTCGACGCGGCCACGCAAGATATCGGCGTCAAGCGCTGCCGGCAGCGAGGAATGGGAAGAATTTTAAGCCTTCGGGCCGAGTTGAAAGTTTGTGTAAGTTAATTGGAATCTGGAAATGAAAAAGCATAGTCTGAATATTGCCGCGGTGTTGTCGATGTGTCTTGGCGGAACCGCCCTGGCGAACGAAGTGGCGGCCACCTACGACGCCAAGAATTGCAAGGCGGAGTATCCGAAGACGTCCCTGATGAACGAGGAGCAGGGCGCGGTCGCGATGGCGTTCCTGATCTCGGCCGACGGCTCGGTGCTCGAGTCGAAGATTGAAAAAACGAGCGGCCACAAGAATCTGGACAAGGCCGCGGTGAAAGCGATCAGTGCTTGCAAGTTCAAGCCTGGCACGAAGAATGGCAATCATGCCCAGACCTGGACCAGGGTGCAATACGTCTGGAGCCTGTAAGGGGCGGCTTGTCTTAGCACTTGGGAGAATGGTATGTCTACGATGCGTGTGTTAAATTTGCTTCCGGTCGTCGCGCTGTTCGCGGCCGGCGGCGCGGCCATGGCGGCCGAGGTGCCGGCGTCGTTCGACCCCAAGACCTGCAAGGCCGAATATCCGAAGGCCTCGCTCATGAACGAGGAGCAGGGCGTCGTCTCGATGTCGTTCCTGGTGGCGGCCGACGGCAAGGTGGTCGAGTCGAAGCTCGAGAAAACCAGCGGTTTCAAGAATCTCGACAGGGCCGCGATCAAGTCGATCAGCGCTTGCAAGTTCAAACCCGGCACCAAGGACGGGGCCGCGGCCCAGACCTGGGCCAAGGTCGACTACGCCTGGCGCCTCGACTAGCGGCCAGTCGGAGGCTGCTAGACACAGCCGGCCGCGCCCGCGGCCGCCTCCCGCGCGCCGGCCGACGGCCGGCGTCGCCAAAAAATCCCCCCATTCGCGCGCGCCCTGTCGTGTAACATCTGTTACCCTCGCCTAATTGACGAACCCTCACAGCCGGACAGGAATCCTATGCGTCGCACCCTCCCGTTTTTTGCCGCCGCCATCTTACTGCAGCTTGCCGGATGCACCCTCATGCAAAGCAAGGATGACCCTGCGCGCAACAAGCAGACGGTGTCGCTGGTGAACAGCCTGGAGTGGACCAATCCGGTCAGTGGCAAGCCCGACGGCGCGCGCACGGCGTGGCCGCTGGGCGACCTGGGCAAGCACACCGAGCACTTTCCGCTGGGCCAGGTCAAGCAGTGCGACGCCACCGGCGCCATCTGCCGCTGGGGCGTGCTCAGCGCGCACCGCAACATCCAGAAGCTGCGCTTCGTGCCCGGCGGCGTGGCGCTCGACGTGCGCGTGGTGGTCGATGTCGACCGCCACCAGGAGATGCGGCGCGAGGGCGCCAACACCGCCATGACGCTGCCGTCCGACGTCTCGGCGCTGCGCTCGAGCAAGGCGTTGACGCAGTCGCTCTTGCTCGAGTACGGCAAGGTGCACAACATCGACTTCGACTTCGGCATCCGCTACCGGGTCTGCGTGCAACGGCTCGACGCCGCGCGCAACTACGTCGAGCAGTGCCCGATCGCGCATATCTGAACCATGCGGCGGCGCGCGGCGCCGGTCCATGGGTCATTCATGGGCGTTTAACCGCGGCAATAAGTAAACATATTCGTATATTTATCGCCGGGTGCTGGGTATAGTCGTGGGCATCCCGTCGAGCTTCCCGCGCCATGCACAACCGCCTCCTGATCGCCGCAGCCTGCCTGCTCGCCCTGCTCTCGACGATCGGCGCCTCGCTGCCATTCCCGATCCTCGCCCCGCTGTTCGCCGGGACCGCGAGCAACGAATTCAACCATTTTCTGGGCCTGCCGCCCAAGCTTCTGCTCGGTTTCGCGCTGGCGGTCAACCCGCTGGGACTGCTGATCGGCTCGGCCCTGATGGGCCCGCTCTCGGACCGCTACGGGCGCCGCCCCCTGCTGCTGGTGACCACCTGCGGCGCGGCCGCCGGGCACGCGCTGTCGGCCATGGCGCTACTGGCCGGCTGGTACCCGCTGTTCATCGTCGCGCGCTTCGCCACCGGCCTGTTGGCCGGCAACAACGCGGTCGCGCGCGCGATGATCGCCGACCGCCTCGACGGCCCGTTGCGGCTGCGCGCGCTGTCCTGGCTCAACGGCGCGGTCTACCTCGGCTGGTTCGCCGGCCCGCTGCTGTCGGGCTTCACCCTGGACCGGGGCGTGGGCGTGCCGTTCTGGATCGCGGTCGGCGCCTTGCTGCTGTGCGCGCTGTTGGTGGCCGTGGTGCTCCCGCGCGAGGCGGCGTCGGGCGAGACCACCCCGTGGTGGCGGGTGGCGCGCGAGCGCCACGCGCTGAACCTGCTGCGCCACGCCGAACCGCGCAGGCTGTTCGTGGTGCAACTGGCCTACACCTGCGGCGTGACCTCGTTCTATGAATTCTTTCCCTTGTGGCTGGTCGAGGTGCCCGGTTATGGACCGCGCGGGATCGCCTGGGTCAACGCCGGGCTGTGCTTCATGATGACCCTGACGGCCGTGTTCGCGGGCGGCCCGAGCAGGTTCGAGCCGCTGCGGCGCGTGGTCTGGTTCGCGTCGCTGGCGGCGCTCGCGATCGCGCTGGTGGCGCTGGGAAACGTGTGGGTCGGACTGGCCGCGATCATGCTCTTCGGCGTGCCGAACGCGTACTACAATGCAGTCATGCAAGGCTGGTGCGTGGAACGGTTCGGCGCGCACGGGCAGGGCGCCGTCATGGGCTTGCTGGCGACCACCTTCTGCCTTGCCAACATCATCATGGGCCTGGCCGGCGCCGTGCTCACCCAGATCAGCACCAGCCTGATTCTGGCACTGGGCGCGTGCCTGTCGGCGTGGGCCGCGTGGCGGCTGCGCGGTTGGCGCGAGCAGATGGCAAGACCGGCCCTGTCAATGGAGGCGAGCAAATGAACACCGCAGACCAGATCCTGTTTTTGCTCAAGACACATGGTCCGAAAACCGCGCAGCAACTGGCCGCGCTGCTCGAGCTGACCTCGATGGGCGCGCGGCGCCAGCTCGACGCGGCGCTCGAGAAAGGCCAGGTCGCCTTCGAGGACAGCGCCGACAAGGTGGGCCGCCCGACGCGCCGCTGGCGGCTGACCGGTGCCGGGCATGCGCGCTTTCCCGACCGCCATGCCGACCTGACCTTGCAACTGATCGAGCAAACCCGCGCGGTGTTCGGCGCCGAGGGGCTCGAGCGCCTGATCGGCGCGCGCGAGAAGGCGATCGAGGCGAATTACCGGATGCAGGTCGGGGACGTGTCAAGCCTGCCCGCGCGCGCCGCCGCGCTGGCGCGCGCGCGCGACGCCGAGGGCTATATGGCCGAGGTGCAGGCGCGCGACGACGGCAGTGTTTTATTTATCGAAAACCATTGCCCGATTTGCGCCGCGGCGCGCGAATGCCAGAGTTTCTGCCGCTCCGAGCTCGACATTTTCAAGCGTGTGATGGGCCAGGGATGCAGCGTCGAGCGCAGCGAGCACTTGCTGGGCGGGGCGCGCCGCTGCGTCTACATCATGCGCGCCGTGTAAGCCGGCTCAGCCTCTCAGTCGGAATGGGCGATGTACAAGCCGCCCTTGCCGTCGGGCAGCCAGGTCTCGGCGAGGTCCGAACTGGCGTCGAAAAAACCGAGTCCGTGTTGGCCCGCGAGGCGGAACACCGCCGCGTGCGCCTCGTCGACCTTGTCCCAGTCGAAGGTGATGTAGATGAGCGACTTGCCGATGGTGTAGTCGGTGCCTCCGTCCCTGTCGTCCCCGTCGTCCTTCAGCGGCGGAAAGTCCACCGCCAGCGCCTTGTAGAATGCGCGCAGCGCCGGCGTGCCGACGGCCGGGTCGTCGTAGGAATGGCCCTCGGCCCATTCGGTCTGGGCCTCGTACCAGTCGAGGAAGGGTCCGCGTTTTTTCGCGGGGCAGGCTTCGGGGGCGAACACCATCAGGTCGTAACTCATATCGACTCCAGTAAGGTCTATTAAATTCAGCTATTAAAATTCGTGCAGGGCGACGCCGGAAAAGCCCGGCCATGCGCGCCACAGCGACTCGAGTTCGGGCAGCAATCGGAGCAGCGCCGCGCGCTTCTCCGCGAAACCGACCCTGCCGCCATCGGACATCGTCTGGTGCGAAAAACCGAAGCTGCTGGCCCCGGGCAGCGCGCGCGCGCCGTCGAATTCGACCAGCACCGCCTGGTCGCCGAGCGCGACGATGGCGAGCGTGCCGCGCGCGGCGGGGCGGTAGTGGCGCAGCGTCTCGTCATCGATCGGGCCGGCTTCGAGCGCGATGCGCACGCCGCGCTTGTGGCGCAGGCTCCACTCGAGGAAGGGCTGGGCGCTGCGCTTGATTTGCGCCGGATCGGTCCGGTAGTTCATGACGGTCAGGCTGTCGACCGAGGCCGCCAGGCGCGCCAGCAGCGGCCCGTCCGCGGTCGCCGCCGTGTTCCACCAGAACGGCACGGCGGCATCGATCCTCATCGTGGTGGCCTGGCGCAACAACGCCATCGTCGCCAGATAGGCTTCGTGCCAGGCCGCGGGGTCGATCGCGTAACCGTGGTTGAGATAGGGCTCGATGTCGAACTGCACGCCCGCCAGCCGCGCCGCCTCGGGCGCCGCCGCGTTGTAGCGTTGGTAGGCGCGCGCCATCGCCACGAATTTGCCGCGCTCGCCCTCGAGCACCGCGCCCGGATCGCCGGCCACGGCCCAGACCCGGATTCCGCGCGCGCCGGCCCCGGCCACAAAGCGCGCGAGCCGGCGCGGCTGCACGACCGCCGCCTTGCCTTGCACGACGGGCACGGTGATGAACACGGTGTCGGCGCCGGAATTTTTCAGTTTGTCGAGCAGGGCGGCGCTTTGCGTGAGCCACGCCGACGCCTGCCACGACCACAAGGCGCGCGGCGGCGCCGGCCCGTCCGGCTGTTGCGGCGTGATGCGCAGGCTGTCGACGACCAGCTCGGCAGCCTGTCCGGGGCAGGCCAGTGTGAACGATTGCAAGCTCTCCTGCTCAAACCCGGCCTGCGGCAGGGCGGGGCGCACACTGCCGTGGTCCGGCGCGAGGGCCGCCAGCGGCAGCGGGTTGGCGTCGGCGCGCGGCCGGTCCGTAGCCCCCAGTAAAAATGTGCCGGTGGCACGGTAGCGCAACGCGGCCGCCAGCGCTATCCCCGGCGGCAATCCACGGCCCGCCACGCGCAGGACCACGCCCGCCGGATGCCTGCCCTTGCCGCAACGCAGCGTCGGGGGCCGTCGCGCCGTGTCGAACGTTGCGCGTTCCTCGCGGCCGAAGGTGGTCGCCGACAAGGTCTCGGCGAGCTCCACCCCGACCGTGACGGGCGGCGCGGCGTCGGGCGGCGCGTCGACCGGCACCAGCTCGGCGCTGGTGAGCCCCATCCTGGCCGCCGGCGCCTGCAACGCGAAGCCGGCGGCCAGGATGCGCGCCTGTTCGCGCGAAATGATGCGCGCGGCCACGATGCGGGCCGGCGCCAGCGCCAGTTCGACCGCCACGCAATTTTCCATTGGCCGGTCGGAAACGCGCAGCGTGCGCCAGCGGCCGTCGGGCGTCTGCGCGCTCTCGAGCACGCGCACGTCGGCGTCGGCCGGCCGCTCCGGGCAGAGCGCGAGCGCCGCGGCGCAGGCCTGGCTGCCGACGGTCAGCAAGAGCAGGGCCAGGGCGGGCTTGTGTGGTGTCATGGCAGGTTTTCCAAGCGCCTGAGGCGCAAAACGGTGCGGCGCGCAGGAGCGGATGCGAAGGCATGATAGCTGAAAGCGCAAGAACCCCCGAAACCGGTGCCAATATTTCCGCGCTGGCGCTGGTGGCTGCTCGGCTGCGCGGTCGTCGCGGCGCTCGCGCCCGCGACCGTGCAGCAGACCCGTTACTGGCAGGCGCCGGCCGACAGCCGCGATTCATCAACATCGACGACGTGCATTATTTTTGCGCCGACGCCAAATACTACGCGGGTGGTGACGGCGCCGTTCTCGGCCCTTATCCGGGCCGCGATCAACGCCGTGCGGCGGGTCGATGGCGCCTGGCGGTGCGCATGCGCGGCGGGGATGAAGCCTTGCCCGTGTCGCAGGTTTTCCAGAGCCGCTTCCGGCAGATGTGAGCGGTCACTCAGGCATGCATCATCGATCTATTGCAGTGCTGCGCGCCTTGCCGGCGATGGTAAGCCAAGTGCTGTCGATGGCCGCGCCCGCCGCCACGCCGATGGTGTACGCGACCAGATCGAGCCGGTTGAACGTGGAGCCGAGAACCAGATGGCCAAGTGTCGTGGCCCGGACCGCGATGATGAATGGCGCCTGATAAAGCTGGCTCAATTCGACGGCAAAGGATGTGCACAGGGCGAGCGCCGCCACCCTCCAGGCCGCTGATTTCGGTAGCAAGGTGCAGTAAGCGGCGAAGAGCATCAGTGCCCACAAAGCGTCGCCGGGGTATTTTTCGAGCGCCGGCGGAAAAAGTCCCGGGTACTCGCGCGAAGCGAGTCCGAATGCGATGACGGCGATTGTGGCAAGACCATAAACGCGCCTGTTGCGAACCTCTGCGCCCGGAATCCGCCTAATCGCCATCAGGGCGTGCGCGACCACGTGCCAAATTGGTCGGTCCATTTGATCGCCGCCCAGTACCAATATGCGGCAAACAACATCGCGGGAGCGCTCAGGAAGACCAAAAGCAGGATTGGGAATGGGACCGGGACCAATATCGCGATGACTATTCCCGCGATGACGAAGGCGGCCGCGCATGCAATGCAGAACCACATGTAGCCCAGGGCCGCCTTGCGCGACTTGACCATCCAGAGCCCGAGTCGCACGTACATCGGGGCGCTTAGCTTATTGTCTGTCATCGTGGTTTACCTTTGTTTAAAGCGCTTCGCGCGGCCGGACAGCCCCGGTCGGTGTCGATGCATCTAGTTTGCCGCATTTCCCTTATCGCAAGCAAGTCACAAGAATATGCAGCAAGATTTTTCACTGGCATGACTAAAAAACCACATGGTATTATTTGAAGGATGCCGCTGCGCGGGCGCCAACGGCTTGACCTTTTATAAGGCTTCACAGTGACAATATCCGATAGCACTGAGATTTTTTTCAATAAAAAAGTCATCACGTATGAGGCCGATGAGGCGGTCGACCTGTCCGGCAACCTCGTCTACCGGCTCGCGATCGATGACGACGAAGAGGCGGAAATGCCCGAGCTGATCGAGCAATTCCTCGCGCGCGCCGATAAATCGCAGCTCGATTCGCTCATCATCGGCTCGTGGGGCGAGCCCTACGACACCGGCGCCGACGAGATCATCGCCTGCCTGGTCAAGCACGCGGCGCAATTGCCGCAGTTGCGCGCGCTCTTTATCGGCGACATGACGTATGAAGAGTGCGAGATATCATGGATTATCCAAGGTAATTACACGCCATTGCTGAACGCCTTCCCGCAATTGGAGGAGTTGCGCATCCGCGGCTCGACCGACCTCGTCATCGAGCCGTTCACGCACCCGGCGATGCGTTCGTTCACGATTGAATGCGGCGGCTTGCCGGCCGAAGTGGCCGAAGCGCTGGCCGCGTCGTCGATGTCGAATCTGACCCGCCTCGAGCTGTGGCTGGGCACCGACCAGTACGGCTTTGCGGGCGATGTCGCGCTCTACCGTCGCCTGTTTGCAAAGCTGAATAATCCCGGCCTGAACTATCTCGGCCTGCGCAATTCGGAAATCGCCGACGGGTTGGCGCAATGGCTCGCGGGCGAGGAGGCGATCGCCCACCTCGACACGCTCGACCTGTCCATGGGGACCATTAGCGACGTCGGTGCCGAGGCGCTTTGCGCCAGCGCGCATGTGTTGAAACTAAAATGCCTGAACCTGTCGCACCACTATATTTCGGCCGCGTGGCAACAGAAGCTCAAAGCCTTGCCGATCGAGGTCCTGATCGATGATGAACAGGACGGCGAAGACGACGATGACGAAGACCGTTACGTCGCGGTCGGCGAATAGATAGCGCCGCGCGCATGGTGGGCGAGGCGCGCCGCGACCGGTTGCCGCTAGTGATGCTCGGCGCCGGCGGCGGCAAGCGGGTGCGGCATATGCAAAGCGCGCGCCAGCATTTGGGGCTGCCGCCGGCCACCGTGCTGGAATGGCAGGCATGGCTGGACCGTCCTGCCGCGCTTGCGGCCTTGCTGGCGCGGCCGTGCGGATTCAAGGTCGAAGCGCCGGGCGACGATCCGGCAATCCAGCACCGCATGGCCACGCAAGGCTGCGCGCTGCTCGGGCGGGCGCTGCCGGACGTGCCCGCGTTTGGCGAGCTCGCGGTGTCGGACGCCTGGTTCGCGGGATTCTCGGCCGCAATGCGGGCCCTCGCTGCGCAACTGGACGAGTTTCCCCACGTGCGGGTCGTCAACGCGCCGCATGAGATCGTGATAATGACAGACAAGCTCGCGTGCCAACAACATTTGCGCTCCCACGACGTGCCGATTCCACCTTTGTTCGGACAAATCGAAGGCTACGCGCACTTGCGCGACCTGCTCGACGAGCTCGGGCTCGACCGTGTCTTTGTGAAGGCGCGTTACGGCTCCAGCGCCTCGGGCGTGATCGCGTACCGGCGCAACCGGCGCGGCGCGGAGCAGGCGACCAGCTCGGCCCATCTGGTGCGCGGCGCCGGCCCCACGCGCCTGTACAACGTCAAGCGCTTGCGCACTTATACCGCCCACGACGAGATCGCGGAACTGATCGATTTGCTTGCGAGCCAGCACGCCTATGTCGAAGCCTGGCTGCCCAAACCAAGGACTGGCGGCGGGCACTACGATGTGCGCGTGGTGACGCTGGCGGGCCAGCCTGCGCACCGCGTGGCGCGCGTCGGCGCGCGCATGATGACCAATCTGCACTTGGACAACCAGCGCGCCGACGTCGACACGCTGATCGGTGAAGTAGGGCGCGATGCGCTCGACGCCGTGGCGCGCCGCGCCGCCGCGGCCTTTCCCTCCAGCCACGTCATCGGACTCGACCTCGTGCTGCACAACGACAAGGCGAAAGTACTCGAAGCCAACGCATTCGGCGACTTGCTGCCCGGCCTGCTTTGGCGCGGCCACGACACCTACGCCGCTCAACTGCGACAGTTCAACCGCGATGCAGCCTGAACAAAATCCGATACCGGACATGAACCGCGTTGTCGGCAGCCACGACATCGTCTTCATCACGCTCGACACCTTGCGCTACGACGTCGCCCAGCGTTTGTTCGAGGCGGGGGAGTTGCCCGTGCTGGGACCCCATCTGCCGGCCGGGGGCTGGGAGCGCCGGCACAGTCCGGCCAGCTTCACCTATGCCGCGCACCACGCATTTTTCGCGGGCTTCCTGCCCACGCCGGACAGCCAGGGCCCGCACCCGCGCCTGTTCGCGACGCAATTCGAGCGCAGCACGAGCACCTCGGCGCACACCTGCATGTTCGAGCAAGAAAGCGTGCCGGCCGGGCTGGCGCAGCGCGGCTATCGGACCATTTGCATCGGCGGGGTTGGCTTCTTCAACAAAAAGACCTCGCTCGGATGCGTGTTGCCGGGCATGTTCGAGGAAAGCCATTGGACGCCGCACATGGGTGTGGACCACCGGCATTCGACCGAACGCCAGGTCGCGCTGGCGCTGGCACGCTTGCGGGCGGACGCGCGGCGCGTGTTCTTATTCATAAATATCGCGGCGATCCACCTGCCGAACCGCGCCTACCTGCCGGGCTGCCGCGCCGACAACATCGACAGCCACGCGGCCGCCTTGCGCTACGTCGACGGCGCGCTGGCCCCGCTGCTGGCGGCCTGCGGCGCACGCGCCCCGACCTTTGCCATCGTCTGCTCCGACCACGGATGCGCCTATGGCGAAGACGGCTACCGCGGCCATCGGCTGGCGCATGAAACTGTATGGAACGTCCCGTACGCCCATTTTTTCCTCGACTCCACATCACCCAGGCCATCGTGAAACAATCCGACCTACCTGACACGCTCGCGCAAAGGATGCGCCACACGCCGTACCAGGCGTACTCCTATTCCTACCCGCACAAGGCGGCGTACCGGCCGCTGGCGCAGCCGGAGGGACTGGCGCAGTTGTGGGCCGAGCAGGACCGCTCGGCCTTGTTTGCGTACATCCACATCCCGTTTTGCGCGATGCGCTGCGGGTTCTGCAATTTGTTTGCCATGGCCAAGCCCAAGCCCGATATGGTCGACCGCTATGTGGAGCAGGTGATCAGGCAGATGCGCGTGCTCGACGGCGTGCTTGGCGAGCGCCAGTTCGCGCGCTTTGCGATTGGCGGCGGCACGCCGACCTACCTCTCGCCGGGCCAGCTTGAACGCCTGCTCAATGCGGCGCAAGATATCCTCCACATCGATCTGCACGCCACCCCGGCCGGCATCGAGGCCTCGCCCGAAACCGTCACGCCCGAGAAGCTGGCGGTGTGCCGCGCCGCCGGCATCGACCGCGTCAGCCTGGGCATCCAGAGTTTTGCCGCCAACGAGATGCGCTCGCTCGCGCGGCCGCAACAAAACCATGTGGTGCACGAGGCGATCGGGCACATTCGCGCCGCCGGCTTTCCCACGCTGAACCTTGACCTGATATACGGCATCGCCGGGCAAACCGTGGAGAGCCTGCTGGCCTCGATCGAGAGCGCGCTCGCGTTCGCGCCCGAAGAGCTTTACCTGTACCCCTTGTATGTGCGCCAGTATACCGGGCTGGGCAAGGTGGCGGCCCGCAACGGCGCGGTGTCGTTCGACCCGATCGTTCTCGACCATGGCGGCGACAGCCGGCTGCAGCTGTACCAGGCGGCGCGCGACCATCTGCGGGCGCGCGGTTACGTCCAGGTGTCGATGCGGATGTTCCGCGCGCCACACGCGCCCGAGCAAAACGGCCCGTCCTACTGTTGCCAGGACGACGGCATGGTCGGGCTGGGCGCCGGCGCGCGCGCCTACACGCGGCGCCTGCATTATTCGAGCGATTACGCGGTGGAACGGGCCGGCACGATCGACATCATCAACGATTTTCTGTCGCTCGACGAGGCGCGCTTCGCCCAGGCCGAACATGGGATCGCGCTCGGGCCGCACGAGCAGCGGCGCCGCTATGTGATCCAGTCGCTGCTGACCGATCCCGGCCTCGACACCGCCGCCTACATCGCGCGCTTTGGCACGGACTGCATGCAAGACTTGCCCCAACTGCTAGAACTCGGCGCGCTCGATTTGCTGCAAGAGCGCGATGGCGTGCTGCGCCTTAACGACCGTGGTTATTCCTATGCCGACACGATCGGGCCATGGCTGGTGTCGGAGGAGGTGCGCACGCTGATGGCCGATGGGGGCCAGGCATGCTAGATGGGGTGCCGGCAGCCGCGCTGGAGCAGGCCACGCCCTTGTTGTCGCTGCTGTACCGGGGAACGCTGTCGAGCTGCAACTACGACTGCCACTATTGCCCGTTCGCCAAACGGCGCGACAGCCGCGCCACACTGGTGCGCGACGCGGCCGAGGTCGCACGTTTTGTCGCGTGGGTCGGCGGCCAGACGCGTCCGATCAGCGTGTTGTTCACGCCGTGGGGCGAGGGCCTGGTGAGGCGCCACTACCGCGAGGCGATCCGGGCGCTGTCCGACATGCCGCACGTGCGGCAGGTGGCGATACAGACGAATTTGTCGGGCCCGCTGGCGTGGCTCGAATCGACGAACAAGGAGAAGGTGGCGCTATGGTGCACCTACCATCCGGGACAGACCACGGAGCAGCGCTTTCTTGAACGCTGCGCGCGGCTGGACGGGATGGGAATCAAATTCTCGGTGGGCATCGTCGCGATGCGCGGGCACTACGACGCCATTCGCGCCATGCGCGCCAAGCTTCCCGAACGGCATTACCTCTGGCTCAATGCGTATGACCGGCGCGGTCCGGCTTACTATTCACCCGAAGACTTGGCCTGGCTCGACAAGCTCGATCCATGGTTCAAGTACAGCCGCGCGCCGGTGTCGTCCCGCGGCAAGGCCTGCCGCGCCGGTTCGCAAACCTTGTCGGTCGATGGAGATGGCGAACTCCAGCGCTGCCATTTTTTGCCCGAACGGATCGGCAACTTGTACCAAGACGCGCTCGCGGACGTGCTCAAGGAAAAAAACTGCATCCGCCTGAGGTGTGATTGCTTTATCGGATACGCGCACAGAGTGGACCTGCCGTTCGATGCCGATTTCGGCGACGGGGTGCTGGCGCGTATTCCCTTAATGCTCGTCGGCTAGAACAGTGCAGGAGGCGTATGCACTCCGGCAATTCAGGACCGAGGCTCGAACAGGACGTTATCAGCCGACTAGTTCGCGAAGCACTTCCGGGTGCCGTTCTGCGACTTTGATAAGTGTTCTTGCTGCACCCGAGGGCTCGCGGCGTCCTTGCTCCCAGTCCTGCAATGTCCGTACGGACACACCCATCAATGAAGCAAATGCAGCCTGAGACAGGCCGGAAGCGAGGCGCGCGGATGCAATCTCGGACACCTCCGGCTGGTGGGTGCGCCCCCGTATATTTGCTTTCATCTCGCGGACTGACGCGAGCAGTTCTTCGCCCAGGTCGATGCGCGACGAAGATGGTTTGCTTGCCTGTTTATTCTTAGCCATTTTCAATTTCCCCCTTGATCTTGCGCAGGACGTGGGACGGGATGTTTTCCTGGACAGTCTTGTCATAGACCAGCAGGAGCCAGACTTCGCCGCTATTGAGCCGATTGTAATAAATCACCCTGACCCCGCCGCGCTTGCCTCGACCTTTATGCCCCCATCGAATCTTACGCAGACCGCCTGAACCTGGAGCCACGGCGCCGGCATCCGGGCTAGCTGCAATGAAGTCAACAAATTCCAAAAGGTCAAGCTCATTCCAAAATGTTTCGGCCATACGCATGAAACGCTGTGTTTCGACGACCGTTAGCATGTGCCTTCCAATATACGGCAGAGCCGTATCTAAGTCAATCGGTGGCGATGGTGCTTAAATCTCTTTATGATTCCTTTGCAACGCGGCATCGTTTAGACCTTCCTAAGCGATAGCAGCGAACTTCGCCTCGGGGAAGTTCG
>NZ_PXWF02000290.1 GCF_003011895.2 Massilia glaciei
TTAACGTCGCTTTAACGTCGCTGTGGTGCGCGCCGCCCGCGCCATGGTCATGCGCCGCCGCGCTAGCGCTGCATCGACTCCCACACTTTTTGTAGGCGCTTGGCCGACACCGGCATCGGCGTGCGCAACTCCTGCGCATACAAGGAGACGCGCAACTCTTCGAGCATCCAGCGGAATTCGACCAGTTTCGGATCGGTGTTCTTGCCCGACAGGCGGTCCTTCCCATGGCGCAAAAATGGCGTCGCGGCCGCGCTCCACTCGCCCATGAGCTTGGCATCGCGCGCCGGATCGGCGCGCAGCTTTTCGATGCGCACATTGATCGCCTTGAGGTAGCGCGGAAAGTGCGCCAACTGGGCGTACTCGTTGTCGGCCAAAAAGCGCTTGTGCACCAGCCCCTGCAACTGCCCCTGCATGTCGGCCGCCGCCTGCGCCTGCAGGCCCTGCAGCTTCTTGGGCAAGCCATGGAACTCGGTGAGCACCTGCGACACCAGGCGCGCGATCTCGTTGACCAACAGCCCCAGCCGTGACTTGCCGGCGTCCTTGCGCTGGTTGAACGAGGACGCGTCGACGGGCAGCGGATCTTGCAGGCAGGCGATCTCGATCGCCTTCTGGATGATCTGGTCGCGCAACTCCTCCTGCGAGCCGAAGGCCATGAACTGCATGCCCATCTGCTGCAGTCCCGGAATGTTCTTCTCGACGAACTTAAGCTGCTCCTTGAACTGCAGCGCGAACAGGCGCCGCAGGCCGATCCGGTGCGTGCGCGCGGCCACGGTCGGATCGTCGAACACTTCGAGGTCGCAATGGGTGAGCTTGTCGACCAGCGCCGGAAAACCGATCAGGGTCAGCTTACCCCGGTTGATCTCCAGCAGCTCCGGCAATTCACCGAACGTCCAGCTGGTCAATCCCGTGTGCTCGCCGGCCTTGGCCGGCGCCGCCGCCGGCGTTGCCGCCGCGCCCGGTTTGCCCCTGGCCGCGCCGGCGCCCGCGCCCG
>NZ_PXWF02000291.1 GCF_003011895.2 Massilia glaciei
CGACGCGGCCAGAATGTGCGCAAGGTCGCCGGTCAGGCCGTCGGAGATGTCGAGCGCCGCGTTGGCGACGCGCGCCCGCGCGCCGCCGCCGGCCAGCGCGCGCCCGAGCGCCACGCGCGGGCTCGGCATGTGCATGCGCATGCCGGCCTCTTGCTGGCTGTTTGCGTCGAGCGCGCATTCCCCGCGGTAGCCGGCCAGCGCCAACCGCGCGTCGCCGATGGTCCCCGAGATCCAGATGTCGTCGCCCACGCGCGCGGCGTCGCGCCGCAGCGCGTGTCCGGGCGCCAGTTCGCCGAACACCGTGATGCAAATGGTCAACGGCCCCTTGGTGGTGTCGCCGCCGATCAGTTCGCAATCATGCGCGTCTGCCAGCGCGAACAGGCCGCTTGAAAACCCGGCCAGCCAGTCGGGGTTGGCCTCGGGCAGCGCCAGCGCGAGCGTGAACGAGACCGGGCGCGCGCCCATCGCGGCCAGGTCCGACAAGTTGACCGCGAGGCATTTGTGGCCGAGCATGCGCGCGTCGGCGCCGGCGAAAAAATGCCGGCCCTCGACCAGCATGTCGGTCGACACCGCCATCTGCATGCCCGCCGCGGGCGTGAGCAGGGCGCAGTCGTCGCCCATGCCGAGCGTGGCGCGGCCCGCGCGTGCGCGGGTGAAATATTTTTTGATGAGATCGAATTCTGAGAGCATGCCCGATTGTACCGTGGGCCGCGCGGTTTCAAATGCCGGCCCTTTATTTTCCCCTTTGTTTCCCCCTTTGTTTTCCCCTTTTATTCCCCGCGTAAACAAGCCGCTCATCCGCCGTCAAACCGCTCCGCCAATGGCGCATCGCCGCCCGTCCGCCGCTAATCGGAATCAATCTCGCGCATTCTTAATGCCGCTGTAATGGTGAAGGCGGACTGAACTTTTACATTCAAAAATAGTCTGATGCGCGCTCCCCGTTGGAACGCGGTCCGCCCGGCAATTCGGCGTCTGCAACAAGCGCTGATTTCATTTGGGATTTGAATTTCAAGCGAAGGGGCAGGGCCATGAAAACCAGCACATTGGGTCTTTTGCTATTTGCCGGCATGTTGTCGGCTTGTGGCAGCGGCGGCGACCATCCACCACCACCACCACCGCCGCCTCCCGAGGCGCCCAAGCCATTCACGCTGCAGCCGGGAACGATCGTGCTCGACGGCGCAAAGGTGAGCATCATCCTGCTCGACGCGACCACCGTCTGCCTGCGCGGCGACACCGCCGGCATCGGTCCCGGCACCGTGCTGATCAGCACCGAGGGCGACGGCTTCATCCGCAAGGTGGTCAGCATGTCGCCGCTGCAGGACGGGATCCGCCTGGTGACCGTGCAGGCCGGCCTGGCCGAGGCGTTTTCGCGCCTCGACGTGAAGCTCGACAAGGTGTTCGGCCTCGCCGATTTCGGCCAGGTCATCGCGACCGGCACGCCCGAAATCGGGCTCAAGTTCCGCGTCCCGCCGGCGCTCCAGAAAAGCGCCGGCGCCACCAATGTCGAAGTCGCGGGCCCCGAACTGGCGCTCTCGTTCAACCGTTATGGCGCCAGTGGCAGCTCCGGCGTGGAAATCACGGGCGAGGCCACTTTCAAGGTCAATCCACAGTGGGATATTTCCCTCGAGACCGTCAATGCCGGCCGTTCGGTGCTCAAATACCATTTCGGGATCAATCCGAATTACCGGCACAGTTTTACCGCCAAGGCGGTTTATGGCGGCGCCATCAGCATGAACGCGGACATCCCCGAAATCGTGCTGGGCCGCTTTTTGATTCCCAACACCCCGCTCGTGGTGGTGCCCACCCTTGTCATCGCGGCCAATGCGACCGGTTCGGCGGCCGGCGCGTTCGGCACCACCTACATGGCGTCGGTGTCCGGCGGCGCGACACTTGAGCGCAATATCACCCGCAATGTCAGCACCACCAACAGTTACCAGCCGCTGCAAACGGGCAGCTTCGATCTGGCCGAATCGACCCTGTCGGTCGATGCGACCCCGAGCTCGATGAAAATCGAATTCCGCCTCTACGGCGTGGCCGGGCCCAATTTCGGCTTCGACGCCAAGGGATACATGAGCGGCACGTTCGAGCGCAATGCGCAAAGCGGGCAGGAGGGCATCCGGGCCAAGGTGTCGGCCGGCCTTTACGCCAATGTCGGCGCCGGCGGCAAGCTCGCTTTCTTGAGCAGCTTCTACAAGGGGATCGACGGCGACTTCTCCGTCTTCAACGTGCCGGTAAAAATCGTCGAGGCCGAACTGGCCGACGCCTTCTTCCCGTTCTCGGGCGCCGGCGGCGTGACCGTGTCCGACAACGGCAACGTGCCCGACGATGTCTTCGAGGTGGCGCTCGACGGTCTGGTGCTGGGGCGCACCTCGATGGGCGGCAGCGGCCAGTTCCGCATGTCGAGCCTGCGTCCGGGCACGCGCCAGCTGAGCATCAAGACGGTCGAGGACGATTCCCCGCCCGGCACCTATGTGGTGCGCCTGGGCGAGGGGCTGACCTTCGCCGGCGGCGGCGTAGAGCGCAGCGGGGGGCTGAACCTGGGCAGCTCGGCCACCTTCAGCGTCATCGTGCCGCCGCGTTAGTTGGGGGCGGCAGGGTGCGGGCGCCCCAGCGCCGCCAGCAGCGACTGGCGCTGCGCCGGGGTCGGCGACGACACGCCGAACCCGCGCAGCAGCCCGAGTTCGTCGACGAAGCGGGCCACGATGCCGGCGCCCTCGGGCGCGCTGAGCCACTCGCCGCGGATGCCGGGCGGCGGTGGCGCGAGCGCCAGCCGGCAGCTCGGGGTCTTGACGATGATGGCGTCGGGCTTGAGCGCGATCGGGCTCGGCGCCCCGCTCAGGGTGGCCGCGATCGCGCGCGCCGCCGCCAGCAGCGGCGCCACGTACGGCAGCACCGCGCCGCCGGCGCCGGTGCTGTCGCCGGTGCTGTATTCGGCGCAGTCGCCGAGCGCGTAAATGTCGGGCGCGCTGGTGCGCCCGTAGGCGTCGACCACGATGCCGCGCCGCGTCTCCAGCAGCGCCGCCTGGGCCAGCGCGAGCGCCGGGCGCAGGCCGACCGCCGACAGCACGATGTCGGCGTCGATGCCGCGCCCGTCCGCCAGCGCCACCCGCAATCCGGCCCCGGCATGCTCAACGCTGCTGGCCGTGGTGCCGAGCATGAGCGTGATCGGGCGCGCCAGCCAGGCCTGCGCCAGCGCCTCCGACAGGCTGGGCGCGGCCAGCGCCGCCAGCGGCCGCGGCGACGGATCGACCAGCGTGACGCGGTGGCCGGCGCCGGCCAGGTCGTCGGCGAATTCGCAGCCGATCAGGCCCGCGCCGAGGATCGCCACGCGGGCCGGGCCACGATGGCGCGCGAGCGCAGCGCGCAGCCGCGCGTAGTCGTCGATGTGGTTGACCGACAGCACACCGGTGGCGGCGTCGCCGTCCAGCGCGAGCCGGATCGGCTGCGCGCCCAGGGCCAGCACAAGCTGGCTGTATGCGAGGCGCCCGGTGCTGCTTGCCCCACTCGTTTCGATGCGGTGCGCGGCGCTGTCGATGCTGGTCACGCGGGTGTGCGTGAGCACTGTGGCGCCCAGTTGCGCGGCCATTTGCGCCGCCCCCTGCGCGACGATCTGGTGCGCCTCCTTGCCCAGCGCGATCGCGTTCGACAGCATCGGCTTGGCGTACGAAGCGCCGGCGTCGGCGGTGACCAGCAGGATCGGGGTGCGCGCGTCGCGTTTGCGGAACTCGCGCGCCACGCCGTAGGCGGCCATTCCGGCGCCGACGATGACCAGGGGGGCGCTCGCCTCCACGGCTACAGCTCCACCATCTCGAAGTCGGACTTGGCCACGCCGCAGTCGGGGCAGGCCCAGTCGTCCGGGATCGCGTGCCAAGGGGTGCCGGCGGCGATGCCCTCGTGCGGCATGCCGGCGCTTTCGTCGTAGATGAAGCCGCAAACGATGCATTGGTAGGTTTTCATGGTGTTCCTTCAGGCGTGGTGGCGGTGGTGGCGGTGGTGTCGGTGGTGTCGGTGGTGTCGATGGTGTCCATTTCAGGCGGCGTTGAACTTGTCGAGCGCGGCCTGGTAGTGGTTGGCGTGGCGTTCCTCGACCTTGGCGAGCGCGGCGAAGCGCTTGGCCGCGATCTCAAGGGTGCGCTTGAACCGCGCCGCATGGACCTGCGACTCGGCGATCTGCTCGTCGTACTCGGCCACGGCGGCGCTGTTGCCCTCCTCGATCGCGAGGTGGCGGAATTTCGGGTACATCTCGGTGTACTCGTAGGTCTCGCCCTCGATGGCGATCTCGAGCGCGCGCGCCGGCGTCATCCGCTCTTTCGGGTACAGCAGGTCGAGGTGCCCGAACGCGTGCTGCACCTCCTGGTCGGCGGTGGCCTCGAAGGCCTCGGCCACCTCGACCGCCCCGGCCGTGCGCGCCAGCTTGGCGAAGTAGCGGTACTTGATGTGGGCCATCGACTCGCCAGCGAACGCGGCTTCGAGGTTTTCGATGGTGACGGATTTGATCTGGCTGGCCATGGTGCTCTCCGGTTGGTTTGATTGCAAAGTGCAATCGGTATGGGAGTAATGATAGTTAAAATAAATTTATATGGAAAATTGATAGTACTCATCACAGCGATAGTTTTCCTGATCCGCAGCGGCCGGAATGGTTTCATATTGATAATTCGCAATAAGCTTAGTAGAAATACGTAGCTAGGGAAAAGATGCCGTCTGCTAAAATCGTCGGTCCAGGGACAGACACAGGAAGGCTTCAACAGATGGATTCGTCATCAGATCGTAAAGAAGAATTGCGCGCCCAGCTGCGCCAGGCAGCGCTCGAATACCACGAGATTCCCCGTCCCGGCAAGATCAGCGTCACCCCCACCAAGCAACTGCTCAACCAGCGCGACCTGGCCCTGGCCTACTCGCCCGGCGTCGCCGCCCCCTGCGAGGAGATCGTCAAGGACCCGGCCAACGCCTACAAGTACACCGCGCGCGGCAACCTGGTCGCCGTGATCACCAACGGCACCGCCGTGCTCGGCCTTGGCAACATCGGCCCGCTGGCGTCGAAGCCGGTGATGGAGGGCAAGGGCGTGTTGTTCAAGAAATTCGCCGGCATCGACGTGTTCGACATCGAGATCAACGAGTCCGACCCGGACAAGCTGGTCGACATCATCGCCTCGCTCGAGCCCACCTTCGGCGGCATCAACCTCGAGGACATCAAGGCGCCCGAGTGCTTCTACATCGAGCGCCAGTTGCGCAGCCGCATGAAGATCCCCGTGTTCCACGATGACCAGCATGGCACCGCGATCATCGTCGGCGCGGCCATCATCAACGGCGTCAAGGTGGTCGGCAAGGAGTTCACCAACTGCAAACTGGTGGTCTCGGGCGCCGGCGCGGCCGCGCTGGCCTGCCTCGACCTGATCGTCGACCTCGGCTTTCCGATCGAGAACATCTTCGTCACCGACCTCGCCGGGGTGGTCTACAAGGGCCGCGCCGAGCTCATGGACCCGGACAAGGAGCGCTTCGCCCAGGACACGCCGCTGCGCACCCTGGCCGAGGTCATGCCCGGCGCCGACATCTTCCTGGGCCTGTCGGCCGGCGGCGTGCTCAAGCCCGAGATGGTGGCCGGCATGGCCGCCAACCCGCTGATCCTGGCGCTGGCCAACCCGACCCCCGAGATCCTGCCCGAGGAGGTCAAGGCGGTGCGCGGCGACGCCATCATCGCCACCGGCCGCTCGGACTACCCGAACCAGGTCAACAACGTGCTGTGCTTCCCGTACATCTTCCGCGGCGCGCTCGACTGCGGCGCCACCACCATCACGCGCGAGATGGAGATCGCGGTGGTGCACGCGATCGCCGACCTGGCGCACGCCGAGCAGTCCGACGTCGTCGTCACCACCTATGGCATCAGCAACCTCTCGTTCGGCCCCGAATACCTGATCCCGATGCCGTTCGACCCGCGCCTGCTCACGCAGATCGCGCCGGCGGTGGCCAGGGCGGCGTTTGAATCGGGCGTGGCCACGCGCCCGATCGCCGACCTGGCCGCCTACGCCCAGAGCCTGCAGCAGTTCGTGTACCGCAGCGGCACCTTCATGAAGCCGCTGTTCCAGATCGCCAAGAACACCCCCCCCGAACTCAAGCGCATCGTCTACGCCGAGGGCGAGGAGGAGCGCGTGCTGCGCGCGGTGCAGGTGGTGGTCGACGAAAAACTGGCGCGCCCGATCCTGGTCGGCCGCCCCGGCGTGCTCGAGCAGCGCATCGTCAAGTTCGGCCTGCGCCTCAAGCAGGGCGAGCATTTCGACGTGATCAACCCCGACCACGAGGACCGCTACCGCGACTACTGGCAAACCTACTACGAGATGACGATGCGCAAGGGCGTGACCCAGGAGTACGCCAAGCTCGAGATGCGCCGCCGCCACAGCCTGATCGGCGCGATGATGATCCACAAGGGCGACGCCGACGGCATGATCTGCGGCACCTTCGGCACCACCAACCTGCACCTGCACTACATTGACCAGGTGCTGGGACGGCGCGCCGGCGCCCACGTGTACGCGGCCATGAACTTCCTGATCCTGCCCGAGCGCCAGCTGGCGCTGGTCGACACCCACGTCAACGAGAACCCGAGCGCCGAGCAGCTCGCCGAGATCACCATCCTGGCGGCCGAGGAGATGACCCGCTTCGGCCTGATCCCGCGCGCGGCGCTGCTGTCGCACTCGAACTTCGGCTCGGCCAACAGCGATTCGGCCAAAAAGATGCGCGCCGCGCTCGCGCTGGTGCAGCAGAAGGCGCCCGGGCTCGAGGTCGACGGCGAGATGCACGGCGACGTCGCGCTCGACTCCAAGCTGCGCAAGGCGGCGATGCCGCAATCAACCCTGCAGGGCGACGCCAACCTGCTGGTGCTGCCCAACCTCGACAGCGCCAACATCGCCTACAACCTGCTCAAGACGGCGGCCGGCAACGGCATCGCGATCGGCCCGGTGCTGCTCGGCTGCGCCAAGCCGGTGCACATCCTGACGCCGTCGGCGACGGTGCGCCGGATCGTCAACATGACCGCGCTGTGCGTGGTCGACGCCGTGGCGGAACGCTGAATCACGGCCGGAAACACGGCCGGAAAACACGGCCGAAATCACCGCCGGGCAACGTTATCGTTGACCCCGGGAAGCCTCCGGAAACGGGGGCTTTTTTTTCGCCCGTGCCGCACGATTGACGCGCCGCAAAGGCGGCGCGAATACCCCCGAAATGCATTTCCACTCCCCACGGTTTGCTCCGGTGCGCGGCCGAACGGCTGAGTCCTGCGTGCATAATGGACGTCCAAATAGTTGCTTATAAGTCTATTTTTTTGTTGGAATTATCCATTTGCACGCTGTTCTGGCACAACCGAACCATGGGACTGGCAACCATGCAAATCGCTAAGAAGGCACTCATCACCGGCATCACGGGGCAGGACGGCGCCTATCTGGCCCAACTGCTGCTCGAAAAGGGCTACGAGGTCACCGGCACCTACCGGCGCTCGAGCTCGGTCAATTTCTGGCGCATCGAGGAACTCGGCGTGGCCGCGCACCCGCAGCTCTCGCTGGTCGAGTACGACCTCACCGACCTGTCCTCGAGCATCCGCCTGATGGAGCTTGCGCGCCCCGACGAGGTCTACAACCTGGCCGCGCAAAGCTTCGTCGGGGTCTCGTTCGACCAGCCGGTCGCCACCGCCGGCATCACCGCGCTCGGGCCGGTCAACCTGCTCGAGGCGATCCGCATCGTCAATCCGCGGGCGCGCTTCTACCAGGCCTCGACCTCCGAAATGTTCGGCAAGGTGCAGGCCATCCCGCAATCGGAGGACACCCCGTTCTATCCGCGCAGCCCGTACGGGGTGGCCAAGCTGTACGCGCACTGGATGACCGTCAACTACCGCGAGTCGTACGGCATCTTCGGCGCCAGCGGCATCTTGTTCAACCACGAGTCGCCGCTGCGCGGGCGCGAATTCGTCACCCGCAAAATCACCGACTCGGTGGCCAAGATCGTGCTCGGCAAGCTCGACGCGCTCGAACTGGGCAACCTCGACGCCAAGCGCGACTGGGGCTACGCGCGCGAATACGTCGACGGCATGTGGCGCATCCTGCAGGCCGGCGCGGCCGACACCTTCGTGCTGGCCACCAACCGCACCGAGACCGTGCGCGACTTCGTCACCATGGCGTTCCACGGGGTCGACATCGGCATCGACTGGCACGGCGGCGGGGTCGGCGAGACCGGCCGCTGCCGGCGCAGCGGCAAGACGCTGGTGCGCGTGAGCCCCAAATTCTACCGCCCGGCCGAGGTCGAACTGCTGATCGGCGACCCGTCCAAGGCGCTGCGCGAACTGGGCTGGGCGCCCAGCACCACGCTCGAGCAGCTGTGCCAGATGATGGTCGAGGCCGACCTGCGCCGCAACGCGCTCGGCGCCACGTTCTGACGGGGGGCGCATGAACCGCATGGCAAGCGAACAATTCGAAGCGTGCGCCGGAGGCGCCGAGGGCGCGGGCCGGCGCGCGCTGATCACCGGCGTG
The DNA here is from genome assembly GCF_003011895.2 of Massilia glaciei. Taxonomy (GTDB): domain Bacteria; phylum Pseudomonadota; class Gammaproteobacteria; order Burkholderiales; family Burkholderiaceae_D; genus Telluria_A; species Telluria_A glaciei. The sequence continues at coordinate 8,511 of NZ_PXWF02000291.1, forward strand.
CGCGGCTTCACGGGGCGCTACTTGGCGCGCGAACTGGGCGCGGCCGGCTACCGCGTGTTCGGCACGGTGATGCCCGGCGAGCCGCTCGGCCCCGACATGTTCCACGTCGACCTGTGCGCGCGCTCCGCCGTGGCGCGCATGGTGGCGCAGGTGCAGCCCGACGTGGTCGCGCACCTGGCCGGCATCTCCTTCGTGCCCCATGCCGACGCCGAGCAGGTCTACCGCGTCAATGTGGTCGGCACCCGCAACCTGCTCGAGGCGCTGGCCGGCGCGCGCCGCCGCCCCGGCGCCGTGCTGCTCGCGTCCTCGGCCAACATCTACGGCAACGCCTGCGCCGGCGCGATCGACGAAAGCGTCGCCCCGGTGCCGGCCAACGACTACGCGGTCAGCAAGCTGGCCATGGAGAACATGGCGCGCCTCTGGAACGAGCGGCTGCCGATCGTCATCGCGCGGCCCTTCAACTACACGGGGGTGGGCCAGGACGAGCAGTTCCTGCTGCCCAAGATCGTGGCCCATTTCCGCCGCCGCGCGCCCGACATCGCGCTCGGCAATGTCGATGTCGCGCGCGACTTCTCCGACGTGCGCGCGGTCGCCGCCAGCTACCGCCGCCTGCTCGCCGCCAGCCCGGCCGGCCAGGCCTTCAACGTTTGCTCGGGCCGGGCCCATTCGGTCTCCTCCGTGCTCGCGCTCATGGAGGACATCGCCGGCTACCGCATCGCCGTCGAGGTCAACCCGGCGCTGGTGCGCAGCGGCGACGTGCTCACGCTGGCCGGCTGCAACGACAAGCTCGCCAGCGTGATCGGCCGCCAGCGCGGCACGCCGCTGGCCGACACCCTGCGCTGGATGTACGAGGCATGAACCCCTTGCGCGTCGGCCTCGGCACCACGATCCTCGAGCCCGGCGCACAAGGCGCGCGCCTCGACGGCATCGGGGTCTACACCGACGCCCTGCTGCGCCACCTGCCGCAGGCCGGCTGCGCGGTCAGCGCGTATTCGTATCCGCCCTGCGCGCGCACCGGCCCGCGCGCGGGGGTGGGGCAGCCGATGGCGCAATCGTTCGAGGCGGCCTCGCTGGTCGACCTGGTCACGCCGCGCATGAACCGCGTGCACATGCCGGCCGATATCTTCCACGCGACCGACTACCGCATCGTGCGCATGGATTGCCCGGTGGTGGCCACGCTGCACGACGCGCTGCCGCAGCGCCATCCGCAGTGGTGCAATCCGCGCCTGCGCGGCCCCAAAAACTGGCTGCAAAAAAAAGCGGCCGCCAAGGCCGACCACGTGATCGCCATTTCCCGCTTCGCCGTGGCCGAACTGGTGCAGTGCTTCGGCGTCGACGAACGCCGCATCAGCGTGGTGCCGTGCGGGGTCGACGCGGCCTGGCTCGAACCGAACGACCCTGAGGCGGTGGCCGCGACCCTGCGCGCCAACGGCCTGCGGCCCGGCTACTTCCTGTTCGTGGGCACGCTGCAGCCGCGCAAGAACATCGAACGCCTGCTGGCGGCCTACCTCGGGCTGCCGGCCAAGGTGCGCGCCGAGCGCCAACTGGTGATCGTCGGCGCGCTCGGCTGGCGCTGCGAGGCGCTGGTGCGCCAGATACTGGCGGCGCGCCAGAACGGCGCCAACGTGCTTTGGCTGCGCAGCCTGACCGACAACGCGCGGCTGCGCCACGTGTACGCGGGCGCGGGCGTGTTCGTGTTCGCTTCGCTGTACGAGGGCTTCGGCATTCCGGTGCTCGAGGCCTTCGCCAGCGCGGTGCCGGTGGTGGTGTCCAACAGCAGCGCCCTGCCCGAGGTGGCGCAGGGCGCCGCGCTCGAGGTCGACCCGGGCTCGATCTGCGAGATCGGCGCGGCCATGCTGGCGCTGGTGCGCGACGAGCCGCTGCGCGCGCGCTGCATCGCGGCCGGCCGGCGCCGCGCCGCGCAACTGAGCTGGCGCGAGGCGGCGCGCGCCACCGCCGCCGTCTACCGCGCCGTCCTGTCACATTGACCGCCCCGATCCCCATGCGCGTCCTGCACTTTTATAAAACCTACTATCCGGACTCGCTCGGCGGCGTCGAGCAGGTGATCCGCCAGCTGTGCGTGGGCACCGCCCGCCTCGGCGTGCGCAACGAGGTGCTCACGCTCACGCGCGGCAGCGATCTGGCCAGCTTCACCTTCGAAGGCCATCTGGTGCACCGCCTGCGCCAGGATTTCGAGATCGCCTCGACCGGCTTCGCGTTCGCCGCCTTCGAGCGGCTGGCGCGCCTGGCGCGCGCGTGCGACGTGGTGCACTACCACTTCCCGTGGCCGTTCATGGACCTGGCCCATTTCGTCGCGCGCGTGCGCAAGCCGAGCGTGCTGACCTACCACTCCGACATCGTGCGCCAGAAGCGCCTGCTGCGCCTTTACCAGCCGCTCGGCACGCGCTTTTTGCGCCGCGTCGACCGCATCGTCGCGACCTCGCCCAACTACCTGGCCACCTCGAGCGTGCTGGCCGGGCACCGCGACAAGACCGAGGTCATCACCTACGGGCTCGACCAGACGCTGTACCCGGCGCCCGAGGCCGCGCGGCTGGCGCGCTGGCGCCTGCGCGCCGGCCCGCGCTTCTTTTTGTTCGTCGGCGTGCTGCGCTACTACAAGGGCCTGCACATCCTGCTCGACGCGGTGGCCGGCACCGGCCACCCGGTCGTCATCGTCGGCGCCGGGCCGGTCGAGCGCGCGCTCAAGGAGCACGCGCGGCGGCTCGGCCTGCACCAGGTGCTGTTTGTCGGCGCGCTCGGCGATGCCGACAAGGTGGCGCTGCTGACGCTGTGCTACGGGCTGGTGTTCCCGTCGCACCTGCGCTCGGAGGCGTTCGGCATCTCGCTGCTCGAGGGCGCGATGCACGGCAAACCGATGATCTCGAGCGAGATCGGCACAGGCACCAGCTACATCAACATCGACGGCCTGACCGGCCTGGTGGTGCCGCCGGGCGACCCGCATGCCTTCGGCCGCGCCATGCGCACGCTGTGGGAAAACCCCGCGCTGGCGCTGGCGATGGGACGGCGCGCGCGCGCGCGCTACCTCGAATTGTTCACCGCCGCGCAGATGGCCAAGCGCTACGCGGCCCTGTACCGCGGGCTGGCGGCGGGGCGAGTGCCGCTGGCGGTGGGGGCCGGACACGCGGGCGCGCCGCCGGTCTGATGTGGTATCGGGCATCAAGGGCAACGATGGGGGCTGGCGGAAAAATCCACCGTCTTCCCCGCGTATGCGGGGACCCATGCTGAGTAATAATTGACGCGCTGCTGGCGCATTCAGGCCCGCGAACTACACTGTAAAAATTTTACACGGCGCGTATCAGGACACGCAGCATAGGTTCCCCGCTTCCAGGATGACGCGCGATCGGCTTGGTAAAACTATGGGGATGCGATCGCGTCTCAGCGTCTCAGTCCCAGCCCTCTTTGCGCGGCGCGCCCAGCGCCTCCTGGTCGCGCGCGAACATCTGGTCGAGTTCATCGCGCGCCTGCTTGGTCAGCGAGACCAGTTGCTCCTGGTCCTTGTAATGCGGATAGACCGCCGCCAGGCTGGCCAGGTTGTGCCTGCGGAACTGGTCGGCCAGCTTGCGCGCGTGGTAGGCACCATAGCCCAGCGTGACCAGCGCGTGGCGCCCGAGCATCAGCGCCGCCTCGAACGTCTCGCGCTCGATGAGCGTCACGCCCCGGTCGAGCAGGTCGTAATAATGGGTGACGTTGCGCGCGCGCGCCAGGATCGGCAGCGCCGGGTAGTCGCGCCGCACCAGGTCGACCAGCTCAAGGCTGGCCTCGATATCGTCGATCGCGACCACGATCGCGCGCGCGTTGGCGGCCCCGGCCGCGTGCAGCAGGTCGGCGCGCGTGGCGTCGCCATAAAACACCTTGATGCCGAACTTGCGCACCAGTTCGACCTGGTCGGGGTCGTGGTCGAGCAGGGTCACGTTGATCTTGTTGGCGTGCAGCAGGCGGCCGACGATCTGGCCGAAGCGGCCGAAGCCGGCGATGATCACATGCCCGTCGTTGGGGTCGATCTGGTCGTCGGGGTGGCTCTGCGCCAGATAGCGCGGCGCGATGACGCGGTCGTTGATGAGCAGCAGCAGGGGCGTCGCCACCATCGACAGCGCCACCACCAGCACCAGCAGCGACGAGACCTCCGGTGTGAACACGCCGCTGCCGGTGGCGGCGGCGAACACGACGAAGGCGAACTCGCCCGCCTGCGACAGCAGGAACGCGAAAAACCAGCCCTCGCCGCGGGGGATGCCGAACGCGCGGCTCAGACCGTACAACACCGCGATCTTGATCGCCAGCAGGCCGACCACGAGCGCGAGCACCAGCCCCGGCTGGGCCAGCAGGACCCCGATGTCGACCGACATGCCGACCGCGATGAAAAACAGGCCCAGCAGCAAGCCCTTGAACGGCTCGAGGTCGGTCTCGAGCGCGTGCCGGTATTCGGAGTCGGCCAGCAGCACGCCGGCCAGGAAGGCGCCCAGCGCCATCGACAGGCCGACCAGTTGAATCAGCAGCGAAATGGCGATCACGAGCAGCAGCGCGAAGGCGGTGAAGATCTCGCGCATGCCGGTGCGCGCGATCACGCGCAGCGCCGGGCGCAGCAGGTGGCGCCCGCCGAACACGAGCGCGCCGATGACGCAGGCGATCTTGAGCGCGGCGATCCAGCCGTTGCCGCCGGGTGCGTCGGCGGCCGGGCCGAGCAGGGGCACGATGGCGATCATGGGGATCGCGGCGATGTCCTGGAACAGCAGGATGGCGAACGCCGCCGCGCCGGCCGGCGCCGCCACCAGGTTGCGTTCGCCCAGCGTGGCCAGCGCGATCGCGGTCGACGACAGCGACAGGCCGAGCGCGGCGATCAGCGCGACCTTCCAGCCGACCCCGAGCAGCAGGCCGGCGATCCACAGGGCGGCGCTGACCCCGGCCACCTGGGCCGTGCCCCAGCCGAAGATCGAACGGCGCATCGCCCACAGGCGGCGCGGCTCGAGTTCGAGCCCGATCAAAAACAGCAGCAGCACCACGCCGAACTCGGAGAAATGCAGGATGTCCTCGACCTCGGTGATCAGCTTGAGGCCCCACGGCCCGATGGCCGCGCCCGCGATCAGGTAGCCGAGCACGGCGCCGAGGCCGAGTTTTTTGGCGATCGGCACCGCCAGCACGGCGGCCAGCAGGTAGATCATCGCGTTGAAGAGCAGGCTATGTTCCATGGTCGTCCGATGCTTGGGCTGATGCCTGGTCTGGTGAAAAATCGGCCAGCCGCGCGACGAAGGCGGCGATGTGGGCCTCGACCGCGGCGGCGGTCGTCGCGCGGGCTGCGTGCAGCACTTGCGGCGTTACCCAGCGCATGCCGCACAGGGCCGCCGTCTGTTCGAACGGGGCCAGGAAGTCGGCGAACGGGCGGTCGTGCGCGGCGCCCGGCCGGTAGTCCTCGGCGGCGCTGCCGGTGGTCACCACGAGCCAATAATGCTTGCCCCGCAGGGCGGTGCCGTCCTTGCCATAGGCCCAGCCCGGCTGCAGCACCGCGTCGACCCATTCCTTGAGCAGCGAGGGCATGCTGTACCAATAGATCGGGTGCAAAAAGACGAGCACGTCGGCCTGCTCGACGAGCGCCTGTTCGCGCGCGACATCGATCGCGAAGTCGGGATAGGTTTCGTACAGGTCGTGCACGGTGACGTTCGGCAGCCGCGCCGCCGCCTGCGCCAGCCTGTGATTCACCTGCGACTGGTGCGGGGTGGGGTGGGCGTAGAGCACGAGGATGCCGGGGCTGGGGGGCATGTGCTCGATCGGTCCGGTATGTGGCAAACGCCAATTGTGCGGTGGCGCGCGGACTAACGCAAGCCCATGCGGCCCCGCCGTGGGCGCGCCGGGCGCGGGGGGCGCCGCGCGCGCCGCCATTACTTCAGGCGCGCGAGCATCGCCTGGCCCACGCCGAGCGCCGAGGCCGGGTTTTGGCCCGTGATCAATTCGCGGTCGGTGACCACCAGCGCTTGCCACGGCGCGTTGCTGTCGTAGGCCGCGCCGGCGTGCTCAAGCGCGGTCTGCGGATAGAACTTCATCGCGCCGCCGCCCATTTGGCCCTTCGACAGTTCTTCTTCCGTGTTGCTGAACACGGTCATGCGGTAGCCCGCATAGATCCATTTATGGCCGGCCTTGGCTGTGCCGGTGTTGGCGAGCTTCTGGCTGAACGCGGCCGCGTCGGGCAGTGCCGCGAGCAGGGCGATCGGGCCGTGGCACACCAGCGCGGTGAGCTTGCCGTTGGCGTTGAAATTGGTCAGCAGCTTGCCCAGTTGCGGGCTTTGAAGCAAGTCCTGCATCGGCGCGTGGCCGCCCGGGACGTACACGGCGTCGAAGTGGGCGTAGCCAAGCTGCTCGACGCGCGCCAGGCTGACCACGGGCGAACCCTCGACTGCGGTCAGTTTGAGGCGGGCCAGCAGGTCGAGATGCGCGCCCAGGTCCGCCTCGTCATTGTTGAAGAACTGCTTGTTGGCCGAACCCTTGTCCATGGTCGGGGCCTTGCCCTGCGGCTTGGCGAAGGTCAGCGTGTGGCCGGCGTCGAGCAGCAGCTTGACCGGTTGCATCAGTTCATTGAGGTAGAAGCCGGTTGGCGCCGTCTTGCCGTCCCTGAGTTCGAGCGTGGCGACGTCCGACAATACCACCAGCACGTTCTTGGCGGAGGCGCCAATGCTGGCGGTGGCGAGGGTGGCGGCGACGGCGATGTGGGTTAAGCGGTTCATGCGAATTCTCCGTGAGTGAGCTTGGTGTGCCCGGCGCGCAAAGCTGGCCAGGACGCATGAGTGGACACAGGCCGCGTCCGCCTGAGCGTGCCGACCACCTACGGGCACTACCGCCTGCCAGAGTTGCTGGCCGGATTCTCCGCCCGGTACCCGGAGGTGCGCATCGACTTGAGCATCGCCAACCGCAATGTCGATCTGGTGGGCGAGGGCTACGACCTGGCGATCCGCCTCGGTTCGCTGCGCGACAGCGGGCTGGTCGGACGCAAGCTGGAAGACCGCTTGCTGCGGCTGGTGGCCTCGCCCGACTATCTGCGCCGCGCGGGGCTCCCGGCCGACCTCGACGCGCTCGGCGCGCACGCCTGCCTGCCGTTCGTGATGCCCGGCAGCGGCAAGGTCAACTCCTGGCTGTTCGCCGACCAGGGCAGGGAGTTCGAGTGGATACCTTCGGGCAATGTGGTGGTGTCCGACGACGTGCTCGGCACCGTGTCGCTGGCCGAAAGCGGCATGGGCATTTGCCAGGCCTACGACTTCATCGTCGACGCCAAGATCGCGCAGGGGAAGCTGGTGGCGTTGCTGGAGCGGCTCGGCGGACGCAGCCGGCCGTTCTCGGTGATTTATCCGCCGCACCAGCAACTCTCGCCGGCGGCGCGCGCGCTGATCGAAAGACTCTCAGCCTCTCAGTCGGCGGGCGCGGCCCGCAAATCCGGCAGCGCCGGCGGGACCAGGTCGTATTCGTTGGTCTGCTTGCCCAGCAGGTAAAGGTCGAACCAGTTCACGATGTGTTGCAGGCGCTCGACCCGGTGCCAGGGCTTGCCCGAGCGCGACAGGTCGTGCGATTCGCCGGGAAAGCGCACCATCGCGGTCGCGATCTTGCGGTAGTTGAGCGCGCGGAACATCTGGTCGCCGCCGCTCTCGGGCGGGGTGCGCGAGTCGGCGTCGCTGAGGATGAACATGGTCGGGGTCTTGATCTTGTTGACGTAGGTGATCGGCGAACGCGCGCGGAAATCGGCCGGATCCTCGAACGGCGGCTTGCGGAACCAGTTGTAGAACGAGCTGTCGGCGCTGTACCACCAGTCGGCCCAGTTGGCGATGTCGCGCTGCGACACGGCGGCCTTGAAGCGGTGGGTGCGGCCGATGACCCAGTTGGTCAGCAAGCCGCCGCCGCTGCCGCCGGTCACGCCCATGCGGCCCGAATCGGCCCAGCCGAGCCGCACCAGCTCGTCGACGCCGGCCATCAGGTCGCGGTAGTCGTCGCCGGGATAGCGGTAGTGGATCACGTTGGCGAATTGCTCGCCATAGGTGGTGCTGCCGCGCGGGTTGGGATAGAGCACGACATAGCCTTTGGCCGCCATCCATTGCATCTCGTGGAAGAAGGTGTGGCCGTAGGCGGCGTGCGGGCCGCCGTGGATGTTGAGGATCAGCGGGTAGCGTCTTTTAGGGTCGAAGCCGGGCGGGGTTTGCACCAGTGCATGGATCTTGCGCCCGTCGAAGCTGCGGTAGCAAATGTCGCGCGGCCGGCTCAGATTGAGTCCCGCGAACAGTTCCCGGTTAACGCCGGTGAGGCGGCGCGGCGCGGCGGCGTCGGCGCCCAGCAGGTACAGCTCGTTGAGCTCGGTCGGGGTCGAGATGAGCGCGACGGTCTGCCTGCCGTTCGAGCTGTAGCGCAGCACGGCCTGGTCGCCCGTCGTGAGCGCGCTGATGCTGCCGTCATGCAAGTCGAACCGTTCGAGGTTGGCGCGGCCCCGCTTGGCGACCACGACGGTGACGGACCGGCCGTCGGCGCTCCACAGCGGCGCCGCGCCGGGCCCGCCGGCGCGCGGGGCTGACTGGTCGCTGATGATGCCCGCACCGATGTCCCAGTCGTACCCGGCCGTCACATTGCGCGGCGCGCCACCCAGCGCGGCCACCCACAGATTGCTGCGGCTGTGCGACTGGACCGGCGCGTTGGTGCTGGCGATGAAGGCGAGCCGGTCGCCCGAAGGGCTGATGGCCAGCCCGTTGATGCGCCCGGCGAAGCGCATGACCTCGCCGGCCACGCCGCCCGCTGCCGGCACCGCGTAAATCGTGTGCACTGACGGCTTGAAATGGGCGGTGGGAATGCTGCGGTCGGCCACGAAGTAGATCCGTTTGCCGTCGGGCGCCCAAGCGATTTCCCGCGCCTCATGTTGGCCGAAGGTCAGTTGGCGCGGCGCGGCGGCGGCGTCCGGGGCGACGTCGACGCGCCACAGATGCGCGGGACGGCGGAAGTCGATATAGCCCGCGCCGTTGGCGCGGTAGACCGCGCGCGTGATCACCTGCACGTCGCTCTGGCGTATGGGGGAACAGGTTTTCTGGTCGGCCCCTTCCCTGGCCAGGCACGCCGACAGCGCGGTGTCCGCTTCGTTCGTGGTGCTGAGGAAGGCGATGCTCTTGCCGTCGGGCGACCAGACCGGGTTGCCCGCGCCCTTGGCCAGATGGGTAAGTTGGCGCGGCGCGCCGCCGGCCAAGGCCATGAGCCACAGCTGGGGCGGGGTCGGCTTGCCGTCCTTTTCGCCTTGGCGCAGGAAGGCCAGGTGGTTGCCGTCCGGCGACCAGCGCGGCGCGCTGTCCTGCGTCCCGGCGGTAAGTTGGCGCGCCTGCCCGGAGGCCGATGCCACGCTCCAGATGCGCGTTTGGTAGCCTCGCGCTTGGCGTCGGTGTTGACGAGCACGTAGGCCGTTTCGGCGGCGTCGTTCGACAGTTGCGGGTCGCCGATCCAGTTGAACTGGAGCAAATCGGTGTCACGGATGCTGCGCGGCTCCGCTGTCGCGGCGGGCGGGCAGAGCAGGGAGCAAAGGACGAGCGCGAGCGCGCGCGCGCGCGGCAGGTGTTTCATGGTGGTCGACTCCGGGTGGGCTGGCCCATGTCGGCGCGCAGAAGTTGGATTGTTTCCGGCAGGAATTTTACACCGGGATCGTACGAAACCGGATGCGACGCCGCCCCAACCGATGGTTAAATGTCCCAGCATGGCAGCGCAAGCAGAGTTTCCTTGGCATAATGATTGCTCGTTTGTTATTGTCCGCTAACCGTTCAGAAGGTACGCCCCGTGCTCAAGCGCTTGCTGCTGGTTTTCTTGTTCGTTCTTCCGTTCGGCGCTTGCGCGAAGGATTCGCTCGCCGATACCGCGATCGACGCCGCGCTCGACAAGCCGGCCGGGCTGTACAACCTCGGGGTTGAGTTTTATACCGGCAAGCGGGTGGCAAAGGACCTGAGCAAATCGGCGAAACTGTGGCAAAAAGCCGCCGCGCTGGGCGTGGTGTCGGCGAAGAACAATCTTGGCTTCCTGCTGTTCACGGGGAAGGGCATCGAACAAGACCGGTCAAAGGCCGTTGCCTTATGGCGCGACGCGGCCAGCCAAGGACACGACGAAGCGCAATTGCATTTAGGCGAGGCACTGTTCGATGGCGAAGGCATCCGCGCCGACCGGACCACCGGCGCCGCATGGGTCTTAAGCGCGCAAAAGCATGCGGCATTGAATAAAGACGCTGCAATGATCGAAATGACGTCGACGGCGAGCTCGCGCCTTGTTGCCGCGCTTACCAAAGATGAGCGCAAGCGCGCCCACAGCCTTGCGATGGAACTGTTTCAGCGCCATCCAGCCCCAAAGAACGAATGAGCCCGATCACGCACATGCTGGTGGGATGGGTCGGCCTCGAGCGCCTCCAACTGGGCCGACGCGACAAGGCCATCGTTGTCCTGGCCGGGCTGACACCGGATCTCGACGGGCTGGGGATTGTGATCGATTTCGCCACCCGCACTTTTGGCCTTGCCGAGACCGACTACTACCAGGCGTTCCACCGCATGTACGGCCATGGCCTGCCGGCGGCCATCCTGATCGCGGCGCTTGCGGCCGCGCTCGGCACGCGGCGGTATCGCGTCGCTTGCTGCGCATTCGTGAGCGTGCACCTGCATTTTTTATGTGATCTGATCGGTTCGCGCGGCACGACGTCGGAGGATACCTGGGGCATCTATTATCTGGCCCCGTTTTCGACAGCCTATGAAGTGTCGTGGCCGGGGCAGTGGCCTTTGGTCGGATGGCAAAACATGCTGGTGACGGTCGTGCTGCTGAGCGTTGCGCTATGGCGCGCGACAAACCTCGGCTATTCGCCGCTCGCTTTGATCAGCGAGCGCGCCGACACGGTATTTGTGGCCACGCTGCGCAAGTGGCGCAAGCAATGCAGTTTTCAGGAATGAGAGAATGTCCAGCGCCGAGCCGTCAAGGGTAAGCCCCCCGATTGAGTTTAAAACCGAACGTCTGCGCCTTCGCCAGTGGCAAGCATCCGATCACGCGCCGCTGGCCGAACTCAATGCCGATCCCCGCGTCATGGAATATTTTCCATCCGTCCTCGAGCGGGAGGCGAGCGACGCCGCCATCGCCCGGTGGAGCGCGCATATCGTCGAGCGCGGATGGGGATTGTGGACGGTTGAGTTGCGCGACACGAAGGCGTTCGTCGGCATGGTCGGCCTGCAGGTGTTTTCTGCGGCGCTGCCGTTTGCGCCCTGCGTCGAGGTGGGGTGGCGGCTCGCGCATGGGTATTGGGGCAAGGGTTACGCACTTGAAGCCGCCAGTGCGGCCCTGCGCGTGGGGTTCGAGCAACTCGGGCTTGAGGAGATCGTCTCCATGACCGCGGTGGTCAATCGTCGATCGCGCTCGGTGATGGAGCGGCTGGGCATGCGCGAGGACGCGGCCACGTTCGAGCATCCGAAGGTGCCGGAGGGCAGTGTCTTGCGTGAACATTGCCTGTATCGGCTTGGCCGCGGGCAGTGGGCGGACAGGCTCGCTTGATGCGTTAAAGCCAATTTCCCAGTTGAATTGATCCTCCGGGGGACTCACGCAGCAATTGCAATTGTTTTCGCCACAGCTGCTAGCGGATACAATGTCGTGACTATTTCCAAGAAGAAGAAAAATGACGAAAGAAACTAAGAAAAGTGGTGTCGCAGCGCTGACGCTGGGGGCTATCGGCGTCGTATACGGCGACATCGGCACCAGCCCGCTGTACACGATGAAAGAGGTTTTCGCGCCTGCGCATGGCATCGCGGTGTCTCCGGCGAACGTGATCGGTGTCGTCTCGCTCATTCTGTGGTGCCTGATTGTGATCATCTCGCTCAAGTACGTCACGCTGGTACTGAAGGCCGACAACCGTGGCGAAGGCGGGATCATGGCGCTGACGGCCCTGGCGCTCAAGTCGGTGTCGCAGAACTCGCATTTCTATTATCCGGTCATGTTGCTGGGCATGCTGGGCGCGGGCCTGTTCTTTGGCGACGGTGTCATCACGCCGGCGATCACCGTGCTGTCCTCGATTGAGGGCATCGAGGTGGCAACGCCGGCCTTCAAACCGTATGTGATACCGCTGACACTGGTGGTGCTCTCCGGTTTGTATTGGGTGCAGCACCGCGGCACCGGCGGCATCGGGAGGTGGTTCGGCCCGATCGTGCTCGTCTGGTTCTCGACGCTGGCGGCGATGGGCGTGGTGAACATCGTCGAAAACACCGAAATCCTCGCCGCGCTAAACCCCCTATACGCCTTCAATTTCTTGCTTTCGAACGGCTGGTTCGCGTTCGTCGCCCTGGGGGCGGTCGTGCTTGCGCTGACCGGCGCCGAGGCCTTGTACGCCGACATGGGCCATTTCGGCCGCAAACCGGTGCGCCTTGCATGGTTTTCCGTCGTCTTTCCCGCGCTTGCGCTTAACTACCTGGGGCAGGGGGCGATGTTATTGTCGAATCCCGCGGCCGCGTCGAACCCATTTTTCAACCAGCTCGGCGCGTGGAGCATCTATCCACTCGTCGCGCTATCGACCATTGCCGCAGTCGTTGCGTCGCAGGCGACGATTTCGGGCGCCTTTTCGGTCGCTCAGCAAGCGATCTCGCTGGGCTTTTTGCCGCGCATGAAAATCATGCACACGTCGACCCAGGAAAAGGGGCAGATATACATACCCTTGGTCAATTGGCTTCAGTTCGGCGCTGTCGTATTCGCGGTCGTGATCTTCGGCTCATCGACCAACCTCGCCTCCGCATACGGTATTGCCGCGACCGCGACGATGCTCACGACAACCCTGTTGACCTTCTTCGTCGTCAGGTACGGTTGGCACTATTCCAAATGGATCGCCATTGGCGCGACCTGCTTCTTCCTCATATTCGACATCACGCTGTTCGCGTCCACAAGTCTTAAGATCGTCAGCGGCGGCTGGTTCACGGTGGCGCTCAGTTTGCTCATGGTGTTCATCATGCTTACCTGGCGCAAGGGGCGCGAGCTGGTCTTTGAGAACCTGAAGGCGCACCTCATCCCGCTCCCGGAATTCCTCAGCAGCTTGTTCGATTCGCCGCCCCACCGGGTGCCGGGCACGGCGATATTCTTCCGGGCTGTGGGCGATGGCGTTCCACACGCAATGCTGCACAACCTGCTGCATAACAAGGTACTTCATGAGCGCGTCGTGTTCCTGACGGTGGTCTCGAGCGATATCCCCACCGTGCCGGCAAATGAACGCGTGAAGGTCGAATCGCTGGGGCAGGACTGCTATCAGGTCAGCTTGTCTTACGGCTTCATTGATAACCGGGACGTGCCCGCGGACTTGCTGCTATGTGCCGAATACGGCTTGACCTTTGAGCCGATGGAGACCTCGTACTTCATCGCCCGCCAAACTGTGATCGCCACGCCAGGCTCGGGCATGGCGATGTGGCGCGAGCATCTATATGCCTCGATGGCCAAGAACGCGCGCGATGCGGCCGACTACTTCAAGCTGCCGCCGAACCGCGTGATCGAACTTGGTACGCAGGTTGAAATCTAGTTGAGAAGCAATCGTTTGGCGCGCGCGACTAGCCGCGCTTAAACATTGCCCTTGGCACGGCCCAAATCGCGGCGAGTCATTTACCCGCACATCATTCATCGACCTTTTGCATTGGTTCGTTCATGCGCGTGCACTCCCGTCCCCGTTTCGTGCAGCTTAGCATCGTGGCATTCGCCCTTTTGGTGGGCGGCGCCTGCACCATCATGCCTTTTGCGATAGACCGCAAGGCCACCGCGCCGGTGCTAGGGGGATTTGGGGAAACCACCTTGGTGCCTTCGCAAGCCAATGCGGCGGCACGCCGCCTGTTCGCACAAGGTGTGGCGCAGGCCTACGGCTTCAATGAAGATGAGGCGATCCGCGCTTTTAAAGCGGCGCTTGCACAAGACCCCGACTGCGCACTTTGCGCATGGGGCGTGGCCTGGCAGATGGGCCCGAATATAAACAGCCTTGACCGGGGCGATTTGGGCGAGCCGATCAAATATGTCGGCTACGCCATAAAGCACAGCAAAGGCGCTTCGGCGCGCGACCTTGCCCTGATCGAGTCGCTGGCCCTGCGCTATGGCCACAGTGCCGGACGCGCATTGGCGCCGCTGTCCACAGACATTTGCCGTACCCCTGGCGCCGGCGCCGACAAGCCGGCGGACCCGCTCGACTTTGCCTACGCCGACCACATGCGGCTGCTTGCCGCCCGCTTTCCGGCAGATCCCGATGTGCTCACCCTGTATGCGGAAGCCGAAATGGTTGCCACCAGGGGCGACTGGTGGGACCGGCTTACCGGCAAGCCGGCGGGACGCATGGGCGAACTGGCCAGCCTGCTCGAAGCGGGTCTGGTCAAGCATCCCGATCATGTCGGCGTGAACCACTACCTGATTCATGCGGTTGACGCCGTGCCGGTCGCGGGGCGCGCGCTGGCGTCAGCCGACCGCTTGGCCAGGCTGGCGCCGATGTCACCGCATTTGCTGCATATGCCGTCGCATACCTATGCCCAGGTGGGCCGCTATGCCGACGCGACACGCGTCAACCAGTTGGCCGTGGCCGCCGACGAAGCGATGATGCTTGAGCTGAAAAAGCAGGACTTCACCGATACCAAGGACTGGCGCCGCCACAATTCGCATTTCCAGTGGTATTCGACGTTGATGGAGGGGCGCGGCGAGCTGGCGCTTGACACCGCCCGCGCCGCGGCCGGTCGCGCCAAGCATGACCACGAGGCCTTTGAATATTCTCGCAGCCTGCCCATGCTGACCTTGCTTCATCTGCAGCGCTGGGATGCCCTGATCAAGGAGCCTATGCCGAGTGGCGACAGGGGGCTGGCGACCGTGCTCGGTGAAATGGCGCGTGGCATCGCCATGGCGCGCATTGGCCAGCCCGGCGACGCCAGGGCGGCGCTCGCGCGGCTCGAGCCGAAAGCCGAAATGCTCCTCGCAAAACATACCGGCAAGGAATGGGGGGCAAGATTGATCCGTAGCATGGTGAGCAGCGCGCAGGCGCAATTGAACGCCGAGCTCGCATTTGCGGAGCAGCGAACCGGTGATGCCTTGACGCTGCAGGCCCAGGCCGTGGAGGCTGCGACTTTCGCCGACCGCACCGAGCCGCCGACGCTGGCCAACGGTCCGCTGCACCGCTTGGGCGAAATGCAACTAAAGGCAAAACGGTTTGCGGAGGCGGAGCAAAGCTTCCGGACCGACCTGGCCAGCCATCCACAGAACGGATGGGCGTTGCATGGTTTGGAAAAGGCGCTCAATGCCCAGGGCAAAGTGGCGCAGGCGCAGACTGCGCGGCGCGACCTTGCGAGCAGCTGGGTGCGGGCAGACAGCCAGTTACGTGCGATCCGCTAGTACCATCAATTGCAAGTTCGTTGAGCAACAATGTTCGGGTCGATTTCCGCCAGATCATTCAACGCGGTTCTACGAATTCGAACTCGATTAGCGGAGTTAACAGAAATCCGGGCGGTGGTCGCGGAGCCAGGATTTGATCAGCTCCAACAGCGCCTGCGCCTGCCTCTGGCATTCCTCGACAACACTAGGCGCGATGGGGTCGCCGTCGTAATCATTGATGTTGCGCTGCTTACGCAATTGGTCGAGGATGATCACGGTCTTGGCGTCGAGACCAATGGTCAAACTTAAGGTCTGGATGGCCGTCTGGTGGTGGCCGGGCTTGCTGGTGGAAGTGCGATAGCCATTGGCCCACAGCGCCACCATCGCACATTGCATGACGCATTTATAAGCCACATCGAAACGATTCTCTTCGCTGATGGCGGTGACGCTGGCGTCCTGCAGATTGCGCTCGGCGGCAGCCAGCAGGCGCTGGATGTCCTCGCGCTGGGCAACGAACTCAACGAGACTCTGGATTGCCAATAAATTTTTCAAAGTCATCTGAATTCCCGATCAAAAAGAGCTTTGGTTTTTCGACCACTTCACGGGCCCACGTGCTGTTTGAGCCGACCTTGGCACGGAAGTCGCTCACCCGGTAGACCACCGGGTTGATCTCGCGGCCCACCACTTCTTGTGCGGAATGCAGGGCTTCAACGACTTCGCCAAAACCTATATCGCCCAAGACCAGCACGTCAACATCGGAATTGGCGTTCTCTTCACCCCGTGCCACTGAGCCGAAGACCAAAGCGCACTGAATCCTGTCAGTCAAGGGGCGAAGTGCATCGGCCAGCACTGTGGCAATGCCTGAAGTCTTGCGCAGCAAACCAGCAAGCTCCGCGAACACCGGGCAGTCGCGATTGGCCCGGTAATGAACCTGATTGCCGACGTTTTGCCGTAGAAGGATGCCAGCGTCAGCGAGCTTGACCAACTCGCGGTTGGTGCTACCCGGCAAAGCATTAAGCTGGCGCGCAAGCTCTCTGACGTGCCAAGCTGAATCAGGGCGCAAGAGTAGTGCCGACAGTACACGGGTACGAAACGGGCCAAGGAGGAAATCGGAGAGCATGCTTCAAATGTATCATATAAGGAGTCGTTTGTCTCCTTTTGTGAGACGGCGACGCGGGTGAGGAATCACCTGTTCCGCTTCGCTCCACAGATGATCCCTCACCCGCAACGGCAACAGAACGGCGACACCAAAAACGGCGGCTCATGCGGCCACAAGATGTGGGTCGAGCAAGCCATCGCCTCCTACCTCCGTCTGGTACCGCTCCAAGTAGGCCTTGACCTGATTTGCATATGCTGACGCCGAGTATCCTATCGCTTATTCAGAAAATGAACCCCATCCGTCAGCGTCTGCAGACGGAAGTACACAAGCCCGCACCTTAACCTGATGCTTGCGCAAAAAATCGTGTCGATTTAGTCGACGTTGAAGCTGTCCGACAACTAACCCAGGATGAACGTTAATGCGTTGAGCAAACAGCAGCACTTTTTGTTCGGTAAAGTATGGCTGTACACGTGCCACAAAGTTCTCTAGTTGGCTAGACGGAACGCAAAATTCGGCTCCAGCCTCATTGGCGCGGATCTCGCATTCGGGTAAGTGATCGCCGACACCGACATCGGTGTCAACGATAGGAGCGCCTGTCTTTCCGTCCTCTCGTAGAACATGTTCAATCTCATGTCTTAAAACGAACCAAAAATTATCTATACGGTCGAAGCGCAGCGTCAATCCAATGACCGGCTTGTTGTCTGCGAGCCAGAAGCATGCGCCGTCGATTTTTGATCCAACCATAGGCTCAACAAACACTAGTCGAACACCGGCCTCAGCCAATATTCGCGGAACATGTCGTGTCTCCTCCGGGGCAGCGATAAGTGTCTTAAGTTTTTCGACGGCAGAAAGCAGTTTCTCGCGCGAGTACGCCGTCACTTTCTGCTGCTCGGCCATTGCCCGTACTCGGAAGATCCAAGCCAACTGTAAGGGCGTTACATCCAAATTAGCATCAGTCTTCTTCGCGTGGTGAGGCAATGAAGGACTGGCATCCATATTGGAAATATAGAAAAATTCGCAGAATCGCTGCTCGAGTACATCAAGGTTTTCGCTTGGCATTACCCAACCACGTCGCAACATCTCGCGCACAGGAAATTTACTGTAAAGACGCGATTTGCGTGCGACGCTATTGTTACTTGGCTTAACTTTGGAGAGCTGATATTGGCTTTCCAGGTTTAGCCAATATTCGGCCGACATGCCGAACGCCTCCCCCAAACCCCGGGCAGTTTCAGGCGTGACGGCACGTTTTCCAGCGATCAACTCGCTGATGAGGCGTGGGGGGCGGTCCAAAATATCTGCCAACTCCTGTTGGCTCCACTCCCGCGCTTCCAGTTCTTCCCGCAGGAAATCTCCCGGCGGGAATACTTCAGCAGGTACGCGTGCGTTCATGGTCTCTCCAAATAATTCTAGTGATAATCAACAATTTCGATAATTCCGATTATTTTACAGGGGTGCTCGCCACGGATTTCCAGGATAAGCCTCCACTGAAGGTTCAAGCGCATCGAATGCTGACCTTCCCGATTTCCTTTTAATTTTTCGAAATGCAAAGCCTTCGCGGCATAAAAATCTCGTTCATCTCGAGAGGCTCGGATCTGTTGCATGCGCCGACGATAGGCGCTTACGACGCCATGCGACAGCCCAGCAGTAAACTGTGCATCGGTCTCGAGGCGGTCTAGGTGTTGAGGCCGACCGAAAACTG
>NZ_PXWF02000292.1 GCF_003011895.2 Massilia glaciei
ACATGACGGCGAGCGTGAGGAAGAAAAACGCGGGCAGGTGCATAACAAAGCCGACCGCCGCGAGCGACGCGCCGATCACGAGCTGGGTTCCGATCACCCAGCCGCGCTTGGTGCTGAACATCTCGACCACGGGCGACCAGAGCGGTTTGATCACCCACGGCAGGTACAGCCAGCTCGTGAAGAACGCGATGTCGTCGTTCGAGATGCCGTTGTCCTTGTACATGGCGACCGTCAGGGTCATCACGACCACGTAGGGGATCGCCTGCGCGAAGTACAGCGACGGCACCCAGCGCCACGGGCTCTTGACCGGTTCGGCCGCGTCCACGGCCAAGGTGGTGCCCGGGCCCGTCATGCGGCAAGCGCCTTGCGCACGCTGCCCTGCGCGCTCTCGAGCAGCGCCCTGGCCGCGTCGATGCTGGTTTTTTTGTTCAGGGCGACGATGGCGACCTTGACGCTGAAGTCGCATTGGGTCAGCGCGTCGCGCGCCGCCTCCTCGTCGGCGCCGGTGGCGAGCATCGTCAGGCGCACCGCGCGCAGCACCAGTTTGGCGTTGGTCGCCTTGAGGTCGACCATCAGGTTGCCGTAGACTTTATTCAGGCGCACCATCAGCGCGCTCGAGAAGGTGTTGAGCGCGATTTTTTGCGCGGTCCCGGCCTTCAGGCGCGTGCTGCCCGAAATGACTTCGGATCCGGTGTCGAGCGTGATGCCGATTTCCGCTTCGCGCGTGACGGGCGCATCGGGGTTGTTGGCAAAGCCGATCGTCAGCGCGCCAGCCTTGCGCGCCGCGTGCAAGGCGCCAAGCACATACGGGGTCGCGCCCGAGGCCGCCAGCAGCAGCACCACGTCCCGCGGCGTCGGCCCGACCGCCTCGAGGTCGGCCGCACCCTGCGCCGTGTCGTCCTCGGCGCCCTCGACGGCGGCGAACATGGCGCTGTCGCCGCCTGCCAGCAGGGCCAGCGCGCGCTCTTGCGGCCACGAATAGGTCGGATACAGCTCAACGCTGTCGAGCGTGCCCAGCCGGCCCGAGGTGCCCGCGCCGACATACACCAGGCGCCCGCCGGCCTGCATCCGCGGCAGGGCCGCCGCCAGCGCCGCGGCGATGCACGGGGCCGCCGCGCGCACCGCCTTGACGGCGTTGAACTGGTCGTCGATGAGCACTTCGACCAGTTCGGAGGCGCTGTATTGGTCGAGGGCGGCGTGTTCCGCCGACGGGGTTTCGGTCTTTAACATGGAGATTTTTCCGTATACGGTAATTTGGTAGATTCGGTCAATTCGGTCAATTATCTAAGTGTATGGTCGATTTTGCAGGGGCGAACATGAAACGATCAGGCAAGGCCATTCCACAAAGTTATGCAGACGGCATCCCCGCCATGCCGGGCGACTTGTTTTTTATTGCTATAGCAACAATAAAATGCGCTCCGGGACCACCCGGCTGCATGGAATCAAGAGGATAGCGCATGACAAATTTCCACAGAGACGCCGCCACGCATTAACCCGGGTTATGGCTTGGCGATTTTCATTCATTAGCGCGCCCGAAAGCTTGCGCCTATGCTTGGCCCATGAAAATCGATACCGGGCTCGGCAAAATGCAAGAAGTAATCGTTATCGGCGGCGGCGTGGTCGGCCTCACCTCGGCCTGGTGGCTGCTCGAGGCCGGCTATAAGGTCAGCCTGCTCGAACGCGAGGCCGAACCGGGCGCGGCCGCGAGTTTCCGCAATGGCGGCCAGCTCAGCTACCGCTACGTGGCGCCGCTGGCCGACGCCGGGGTGCCCATGAAGGCGCTCCAGTGGCTGTTCCAGGAGGACGGCCCGCTGCGCTTCCGGCCCGAGGCCGATGTGCGCCAGTGGCGCTGGCTGGCCAACTTCCTGACCCACTGCCGCACCGGCGCGAACCAGAAAACCGGCGCCAAGCTGCTCCAGCTTGGCGAGCTGAGCCGCATCGAGATGGCGCGCCTCGCGCTCGAGGTGCCGCTCGCCGACTTCGCCTGGCGCGACCCGGGCAAGCTGGTCGTGTACCGCTCGCGCGCCGCCTTCGCGGCCGCGGTCGCGGCCCGTCCCGGGGCGGGCGACGCCAGCCTGGTGCTGTCGGCGGCCGAATGCGTGCAGCGCGAACCGGCCCTGGCGGCGGCGCGCGGCGCGCTGGCCGGCGGCATTTTCAATGGCGGCGAGGCGGTCGCCGACTGCCACGCGTTCTGCCTCGCGCTGGCGGCGCGCCTGCGTTCGCACCCGAATTTTTCCGGTTTCATTTCCGGCGAGGCGCGCGCGATCGTCGGCGCCAACGGCGTGGTGGGCGGCATCGACACCAGCGCCGGGTTGCTCAAGGCCGATGCCTACGTGCTCGCGGCCGGCATCCAGAGCCGCACGCTGGCCGCCACCGCCGGCATTTACCTTCCGCTGTATCCGCTCAAGGGCTACAGCCTGAGCGCGCCGATCGGCGCGACCCACTGCGCCCCGCACATCAGCGTGACCGACTTCGAGCGCAAGGTGCTGTACGCGCGCATCGGCGACACGCTCCGGGTCGCGGCGA
Source organism: Massilia glaciei (assembly GCF_003011895.2). Classification (GTDB taxonomy): domain Bacteria; phylum Pseudomonadota; class Gammaproteobacteria; order Burkholderiales; family Burkholderiaceae_D; genus Telluria_A; species Telluria_A glaciei. The sequence continues at coordinate 2,527 of NZ_PXWF02000292.1, forward strand.
TGGTCGACATGGTCGGCGAGGACGCCTCGCTCGACGCCAAACGGCTCGCCGGCCTGACCCGGCAGGTGCGCGAGACCATGCCCAACGGCGCCGACTACGACGCCATTTCGCCGTGGGCGGGCCTGCGCCCGGCCACCCCGGGCGGGGCGCCGATCATCGGCGCGACCAGCTACGGCAACCTGTGGCTCAACGTCGGCCAGGGGCCGCTCGGCTTCACCTTCGCCTGCGGCTCGGCCAGCCTGCTGGTCGACGCCATGCGCGCGCGGACGCCGCCGTTCGCGATGGACGGCCTGCAGCTGCGCAGATAAGGGTGCGCTAGTCGGCCGCACGAAGCACCTTGTGTTCGACCACCTTATTTTCGACTAAAAAAGCGCGGATCGCGTCGTTGGCGGCGCCCACCTCGCGCCGCGAAAAAGCGCCATGGATCCCGCCCGGGATCGTCACCAGGCGGTTCGGCACACCGGCTTTGTCGAGCGCCGCGTGCAGCGCGACAGACTGCGCGTGCGGCACCACCGGATCGGCGCCGCCGTGCACCGAGATCAGCGGAGGCAGGCCCGGACGCACCAGCCGCAGCGGCGACACCGCCTGCGCCAGCGCGCGCCGCTCCGCCATGCTGCCGAACCATTCGATCGCCCAGTGGCGCGCCGCCCCGCCCTCCAGTAAGGGTTCGACCTCGGCCACGCCGAACCAGTTGATCACCGCCGCGACCCGCACCGGTTCCTCGCGCGCGCCGCCCCAGCGTTCGCCGTCCGGGGTCGGGCAACTGCGGTCGAACGGCGTACCGGCCGGCAGCATCGCGCTCGTCATGGCGAGGTGGCCGCCGGCCGAGTCGCCCGCCACCACCAGCGCGGACGTGTCGAACTGGTATTGCGCCGCCATTTTCTGCACCCAGCGCAGCGCGCAGCGGCAATCCTCGACTGCGGCCGGCGCGGGCGCCACCCGGCCCAGGCGGTACTCGACGTTGACCACCGCCCAGCCGAGCGCAAGGTAAGGCATCAACAGCAGGGCGGCGTTCTCCTTTTTCCCCTCGACCCAGCCGCCCCCATGGAAATAGACCAGGGTCGGCACCGGCTTGCGCGCGCCGCGCGGCAGGTACAGGTCGAGTTTTAGCTCGACATTCGAGGCGATCGCGTAGGTGATGTCGGGTTTTATCTGATAGGTGAACCCGATCGTATCCGCAAACTCGACTCCGGCCGGCGCGGCTAACGTAGTCCCGGCGAGCAGCCAGGCCAGGCAAAGCACAGTTGCGCGCAGTGGAAAGTTCAGCATATTGGTTCCCTTCTCAAAAATGACTCACATGCGCAGGGCAAAGCCGCGCCGCGCGCACAGTCCAGCCACGTAGCACAGCGCGGCGGTGTACGCGGCCGCGCGCAGGATGCCCGGCAACGGCATGGCCGTCAATGCCGCAATCGCGGCGCCAGCCCCGCTGAGCGTGAGCACGGGCCACAACAGGCTGGACACGCCCGCATACGCGGCGAGCGGATTGTGCCCGGCCCCGGTGAGCAGCGCAAACGCCGCCCCATAGCGGCGCACCTCGATCAGAATATGGAGCAGCACCAGCATCAGCATCCCCGCGCCGGCGCCGACAAAGTAGAAGCTGAGCGTGGCCCTGCCCTTCTGGATGCCGCCCTCGTACGGCTCGAACGCCATACCCAGCACAAGCAAAAAAACGGTGCACCCGGCCATCCGCGCCAGTGCGCGCGGGGCCCCGTCGCGCAAGCTCCACACCAGCGCGCAGCACAGCGGCGCCATGATCGCCGCCGTCGCCAGCCACCAGCGCCCGAACAAGCCGATCAGCAGCGCGGGCACCAGCGCCGCGCAGACGAAGGCCGCGACATCGAGACGCGCCGACGGCGCCGGGGCCGGCGAGCGCGCGAGGCGCAGCAGGCATTCGCCGGCGAACAGTCCCGGCACCACGATGAACAAATACTGCTGGAAGGCGACCGCCACCAGCGCCGGTAGCGGCGACAGGTTCCAGAGCCACTGGCCCCATCCCGGCACATCCTGCGCCAGGCGCAGCGCCAGCAGAAGGCACAGGAGCGCGAGGCGCAGTGCTGGCCTGCGCCTCGTCGCCAGCCATAGCAGCGCCCCGCTCAACGCGACGTTCGCGAGCACCACGATGATGATGTCGTTGCGTTGGTAATCGAAGCGCGACCCGTCCTGGGCGCGGAACAGGAACATCAGCAGCGCGGCCCCGCCCCAGCCGACGGCGCGCACCAGCGTGCGCAAAGCCGGCGTCCATGCGCGCGGCAGGCCCGCCAACATCGGGAACAACAACAAGAAGCCCGACAGAGAATAGAGCGCGGTCTGCCACGGCGCGCCGAGCGCGGCGACATGGGGGCTGATGTGTTTCACATAGACCGCGAAGACGAGCATCAGAAAGGCGCGTTGCGCCACACCCAGCGCGAGCGAGCGCCGCGAGCGCCCGCCCGCCAGCGCCGCCGACATGGCGAGCGGAATGGCCGCGCCCATGGCGAACAAAAACAGGGGGAACACGAGATCGACCCAGGAGATCCCTGGCAGTCCCGGATTGAAGAGGTGCAGCGGCGGCGGATTTTGGGCGTGGTACATCCAGCCCGGCAGCACGCCGAAGGGAATCAGGCCTGAGAACAGCATGCCCGCGATGGCGATCCCGCGCAGCGCGTCGAGGCTGGCGATGCGTTCAGTTTTCATCTGGCGCTTGTATCATTTGGACCAAAGTCCCGGCGGCGCAAACCCTGCCGCCGGGACTCCGCCATCAGAACCTGGCCTTCAGGTTGAGATAGATTTGACGGCCGTTCTTATAGAAACCGAGCGGCATTTCCTCGGTGATCGCGTAGTAGCGCCGCACCGGATTGAGCAGATTGCTCGCGTCGAGCGTGAGCGAGAAGGTCGGCGACAATTTGTAGCTGGCCGAGGCCGACAAAGTGCCCTGCGCGTCCGCGTAGTTGGCCCCGGTGCGCACCAGCGACACCGGATTGACGGCGTCGACCCCGTTGCCCGAGAAGCCGATCGCATACTTGTTGCGGTAGTTCCAGGCCAGGCTCGCGCTGAACTTGTCGTCCTCGTAGATGGCGCGCAGGTTGTAGGTGATTTTCGAGGTGTAGACCAGCGCTATGCCGTCCTCGTCCTTGCTGTCGACATAGGTCAGGTTGGCCAGCACGCCGAAGCCGGCGCCGATCGGTTGCTCGCCCGAGATCTCGATGCCGTGCAGGCGCGCCTTTTTACCGCTCGACGACGACACCGTGTAATCCGAATACGAGGTGGCGGCGTCCTTCGTGTTGGCGAACTTGGTGATGTTGAACAGGCTCTGGATCGAGGTGCCCGGCTTGACATAGTCGTGGATGCGCTGGCTGAACACGCTGCCCGCGATGTAGGCGCGCGGCGCGAAATACCAGCCCAGCGAGGCGTCGGCATTGTTCGACGTGATCGGTTTGAGGTAGGGGTTGCCGGACGACGCGGTGAAGGTCGTGTCGTTGACGCCCGAAAGCGAGCCGGCCAACTGGTTGAAATTGGCCCGGCCCAGCGTGCGCGAGAGCGACATGCGCGCGATCAGGCCGCGGTCGACATCCCAGCGCAGGTTCAGGCTGGGCAGCAGGTTGTTGTAGGTGTTCGACACCGAGACCGGCAGGTAGCCCGACAGGCGCGAACTGGTGATCGCGCCTTGCGAAATGAGCGTGCCGGTGCCGGGGGTGCAGCTCGTCGCCAACGCCGGGCAGGCCAGCGCGCCGTTGTTGAGCGCGCGGTAGAAATCGGAGCGCACCTTGGTCTGCACCCAGCGCACGCCGATGTTGCCGCTCAGTTTGTCGAGCTCGAAGTCCTGCGCCACGTAGGCGGCCCGGTTGTCCTCGGTGACGGTGGCGCTCGAACCCCAGTTCTTGTTTAGGACCGGATCGTAGGTGAGGTTGGCGTTGCCCCAGTCGATCAGGGTCTTGGCGTCGTAGCGCGGCAGATTGCGCGGGAAATTTCCGTCCATGCCTTCGGCATAGTCGGACGGAAAGCTCCCGCTCGGCAGCGCCCAGCTCGCGTACGGATAGTTCGCATCCATGTTCGCCTGCGACGAGCCGCCCGCGCCAACGCCGGGCAGCTTGTACTGGCCGTTGACGGTGACCTTGTCGTTGACGTGCGCACTGGCGCGCACGCCGAACTTGAGCGTGGTCAGCGCGCCCGCGTCGAGCTTGAGGGCGCCGTCGGCGTGCGCGTAGCTCTCCTTGTCGAGCGTGTAGATCGCGCCGCCGACATTGGGCAGCAGGCGATAGCTCTTCATGTCGGTCAGATCGGTGCCGGTGATGTTCCAGTCGGCCGGCGAGCGGCCGTCGTCATTGAGCTTGTAGGTGATGCCCTTGTCGAAAATCTCGTACAAGGCGCCCGGCTGGCCGGCGGTCTCTCCGGTGCCTTTGGTCGCGCCGGCCTTGGCCGTCACGGTCAGGGCGGCGCTCGGCTTCCATTTGAGGTCGATGTCGTGGTAGGCCGCGGTCGACTTGGCGCCGGTGCGCGCCTGGTGCGCGAACTGCAGCGTCGGGCCGTTGACGCGCGTCGGATTCGGGGTGATGGTGCCGCCGGTGATCACATCGCCGACGATCGTGAAGTCCTTGATCAGGCCGCCGTTGTTGACGACCGTGGCCAGTTCGGCGAAGGCGGAGGTGTTGTAGTTGTCGGCCGAAAGCGAGGAGCTGAACACGTTCACGTTGACGTCGAGCGCCTTGCTGGGCTTGAACTGGAGGCCCAGGTAGCCGCCCTGGCGCTCGCGCACGCCCTCGAAGAACGCCGAGTTGAGCTGGCTCGGCAGGCGTTTGCCCACCAGCGCCGCATTGCCGCCCTTGGCCGGGTCCGCCGCGGCCTGGGTTTTGAGGTACAGGCCCTGGCCGAAATTCTCCTGGCCGTCGCGCCGCAGGTGGCGCTTTTCGCTGAACACCTGGGCCAGCACGCCGACGGTGCCGGCGCTGTTCTTCCAGTTGACCAGCGCGCTGAGCTGCGGGTCGGTGGTGCCGGCCAGCGTCGCGTGCGCCGCGCCGACGGCGACCTCGCCGACGAGGTGCTTTTTTTGGTCGAGCGGACGGCGCGTCATGATGTCGACGCTGCCGGCGATGCCGCCCTCGACGATGTCGGCGCGGCCGTTTTTGTACACGATGGCCTGGCCGATCAGTTGCGACGGCAGCATGCCGAAGCTGATGCCGCGCGTGTTCGTGTTCTGGTCGCCGATGTACCAGTCGCCGGAACTGAGCGAATGGCCGTTGAGCGTTGTCTGGTTCAGGAACGGCGGCGTGCCGCGGATGGCGATGCGTTCGGCCTCGTCGAAGGCAAGCGCCGAGTTGTAGGTGATGTTGACCCCGGCCAGGCGGGCCAGCGAATCGGCGATGTTCTTGTCCGGCATCTTGCCGATGTCTTCAGCGGTCACGACCTCGATGTTGGTGTCGGCGTTCTTCTTGACGTTGATCGACTTTTGCAGCGATGCGCGGATGCCCGTCACTTCGACGACTTGCACGGCGCCCGAGGGCGCGGCGTCCGGCGCGGCGGACGATTGCGCCGCCACCGGCCCGCTGAGCGTCAAGATGGCCAGCGCTACGGCAGCCGCGATCGGGGTCTTATTCAAGTTCATTTTATTTTATCTCCAGGGGTGTGATGTGCTGAAGTCGTCCAAATTACGGCAATTGGTCTATTTCGTCAAACAAAATGTAGACCACATTGGTATTTATTTGTCTTGTTTTGGCACAACAGCCATATCCGGCCGGCGATCGAGCACCAACTCGACCTTTGTGTAGCGCTCCGGCAACGTCAATTGCCGCCCGCCACGCACCGGCGCAGCGAGGTATTCCCAGCGCGTGCCGTCGTGCCCAATGGCGCGGTGCAGTCCCGCCGCCAGCCGCGGCACATGCCAACGTTGCAGGTCGGCGCCTCCCCGCGCGCCGGGTGCGCGCTTCAAGGTGATCGACGGCAGGCGCCAGCCGGGGCCGAAACGCGGCGACGCCGCCGGGCCACTCGCCTTGTAAAACGCCGTCAGCTGCGGCGCGTACAGGTCGAGCACACCCCTGCTGTACCACAGCACGTGGCCGCCGTTGCCAAGTTTGCGGGTCAGTTCGATCGAGCCGCGCAACTGCTCCCAGCTCGAATCTTTGCCGTCGCCGACGATGCGGATGCCGGCGATCAGGTCGCGCTGGCGGTTGCCGCCGAGGGCGCGCATGGCATCCACCTGCTCCATCCAGGTCCTTTCGAAATCGGCATAGCTGAAGCGATACGCCTGCGGGATGAACTCATCCCAACGCGGCGTGGTGGCGGCGCTGGCGGCGTGCCTGAACGACGCCGACTGCACGCGGTCGCCCGCGCCCCACGCGCTCCACAGTGGCCACTCGAGCAGGTAGTGCTCCCAGGCCCAGGGATGGACCGCGGGGCTGAGCGAAATGAGCAGACCGGGGCGGCGCGCGCGGATCTCTTGCACGAACGTCTTGGAGAACTCATTGACCTTGTCGGCGCGCCAGCGCATCCAGGCGGGATCAAGGTGGTCCTGGGGCGGCCGCCGGCCGCCATGCTCGGCCGCGTACACCTGCCCGGTGTAGTCGTCGTAGCCCATCGTGATGTGGGGCCATACGATGCGGTCGTCGAGCTGGATGCCGTCGACGTCGTATTTGTCGACCGCCTCGACCACCATGTCGAGCAAAAACTGGCGCGCCTCCGGATGCAGCGGATTGAGCCACACGAAGCCGTTCGGGGCGACCTCGCCGCCCTGCTTGTCGCGGCTTAGCCAGCCCGGTTTTTGGGTGCGCAGGTCGTTCATCGTGTCCTTGTACGCGGCCATGAAACCGTACTCGAACCACGCCACGTAGACCAAGCCGTTGCGGTGGGCCTCGATCAGCGACTCCTGCAGCAGGTCGCGCGCCGGCGCCTGCCGCTGGGCGGGCGAATCGCTCGGATCCTGCGGCTGCGGCACCGGCCGCTGGCGCACGCCGATGGTCCGCTCGAGCACATCGGACGGGAACTGGGTGTAGCCGTTCTTCCAGGTCTCGACATAGACCGTGTTCATGCCGATCTCTTTCAGGCGCCGCATCGATTCGGCCGTGTCGGCGGGCGTGCGCAGGGCGCTGTTGGCGGTCGTGGTCAGCCAGGTGCCGCGCACCTCGCGCCCGGCGGCGGCGGCCGTGGTGGTGGCGCAGGTCATGCACATGGCAAGGGAGGCGATGGCAAGCCCGTGGCGCGCGAGAGGAATTAAATTCATGGGGTTCCCGGTGATTAAACTAGACCTATTTGAGAAAATAATAGTACCATTGGATCACAATTGGATGTTCCACGGATTCATCATTTATTTACTGGCCCGGCCTCCCCATGAGCGACTCACCGCAATTCCTCTCGATCGACTTCCTCGAAGACCATGTCCGCCACACCATGGCGTTTTACGACGGCCGCTGCGTCGACCCGGACGGCGGCTTCTTCCACTTCTTCATGGACGACGGCAGCGTCTACGACCGGCGCACCCGCCACCTGGTCAGCAGCACGCGCTTCGTGATCAACTACGCCAAGGCCGCGCGCCAGTTCGGGCGCGCCGACTATGCCGCCCTCGCCCGCCATGGACTCGACTATATAGAGCGGGTGCACTTCCAGCCGGCCACCGGCGGCTACGCGTGGCTCATCCACGATGGCGAGGTGGCCGACGCCACCAACCACTGCTACGGCGTGAGCTTCGTCATGCTCGCCTACGCCGAGGCGCTCAAGGCCGGCGTGCCCGGCGCCGCCGAGGGGCTCGCAAGCGCCCACGCGCTGCTTTGTTCGCGCTTCTGGCGCGAGGCCGACGGCTTGCTGGTCGACGAATACGACGCCGATTTCGGCCAGCTGTCGCCGTATCGCGGCCAGAACGCCAACATGCACGGCTGCGAGGCGCTGATCTGCGCCTACGAGGCCAGCGGCGAGGCGCACTACCTCGAGCGCGCGCGCACCATCGCCGAAAGCGTCACCGGGCGCCTGGCGGTCCAGGCCGGCGGCCTGATCTGGGAGCACTACGACCCATCCTGGCAGGCCGACTGGAACTACAATCTCGACGACCCCAAACACCTGTTCAGGCCATGGGGATTCCAGCCCGGCCACCACACCGAGTGGAGCAAGCTGCTGCTGACGCTGCACCGCCACGCGCCCGACGCGGCGCTGGCCGAACGCGCGCGCTGGCTGTTCGACCAGGCCATGGACAAGGCCTGGGACCACGAGAACGGCGGGCTCTTTTACGGTTTCTCGCCGGACGGCGCGGTCTGCGACAGCGACAAGTATTTTTGGGTCCAGGCCGAGAGCCTCGCCGCCGCCGCCCTGCTGCACCAACACTGCGGCGCGCCAGCCTACCGCGACGCCTACGAGCACCTGTGGCAATACAGCTGGCGGCACATGGTCGACCACACCCACGGCGCCTGGTACCGCATCCTCGACGCGCGCAACCAAAAATACAGCGCCGAGAAAAGCCCGGCCGGCAAGACCGACTACCACACCATGGGCGCGTGCTTCGAGGTGATCGACATGCTGCGGCGCGGCCAGCCGGGGAGCGCCCGATGAAGACCCTGCTCAGCTTTGGCGAGGCCCTGATCGACCTGCTGCAAGACCCGGCCGACCCCCGCCTGTACCACCGCAACGCCGGCGGCGCGCCGGCCAACGTGGCCGTCGGCTTCGCCCAACTGGGCGGCCAGGCGGCCCTCATGGGCATGCTCGGCGCCGACGCCTTCGGCGACTTCCTGCACCAGCAGCTCGCACACTTCAGGGTCGACACGCGCCGGCTGCGCCGCACCGCCGCCGCCAATACCGCGCTGGCCGTGGTCTCGCTCGACCCGCACGGCGAGCGCGGCTTCAGCTTCTACCGCCCGCCCTCGGCCGACCTGCTGTTTAGCGCGGACGATGTCGACCCGGCGGCGTTCGCGGCACGGCCGTATTTTCATTTTTGTTCGAACAGCCTGACGCACGAACCGCTGCGTTCGGCCACGCTGGCGGCGCTGGCGCGGGCCGAGGCGCACGACTGCCTGATCAGCTTCGACGTCAATTGGCGGCCCGCGCTATGGAGCGAGGGCGCCGACGCGCGCGCCGCCGTCACGGCGCTGCTGCCGCGCGCCCATGTGCTCAAGTTCAGCGCCGAGGAGTGGGAATGGCTCGGTGGCGCCGACGCGCTCGCGGCGCACTGCTTCACGGGCGTGGCCGAACTGCTGCTCATCACCGACGGCGGCGACCCGATACGCTCGATCGACCGCCATCGGGCGGCCTCGCACGCGGCCCCCAGCTGCAAGGTGGTCGACAGCACGGCCGCCGGAGACGCCTTCGTGGCGGCGCTGCTGAACCAATTGGCAAATCAGGACCTCGAGGCCGGCGCCCTGCGGGCCCGCCTGCGGGACCCGGCTTGGCTGGCGCCGCGTGTGGCGTTTGCCGCCCGGTGCGGCGCGCTGGCCTGCACCCGCTACGGCGCCTTCGACGCGCTGCCCACGCTGGCGCGCTACCACCAGCCGGACTGACAGCGCACTCCGCGCTGGCGCGGCGCTGCCTATCCAGGGCTTTTAGACCATCGCCTCGGCGAACCACTGGGTGACCAATTCGGTGCGGGTGATCGCGGTGCCGACCGTGACCGCCCAGGCGCCGGCCTCGCGCGCCAGCCTGACCTGCTGCGGCGTGTGGATGCGCCCCTCGGCCATCACCCGCGGCGCGAACGCGGCAACCCGGGTGATCAACGCGTAATCGGGCTCCTGCGGGACCGCGCCGCCGGTGTAGCCCGACAGCGTGGTGCCGATGATGTCGAAGCCGAGCGCGTGCGCTGCGGCGGCGTCTTCTTCGGACGAGCAATCGGCCATGGCCATGGCGCCGCCGGCGTGGATCGCGCCGAGCAGGCTGGCCAGCGTTTCGGGCCGGGCGCGGCCGGTGGCGTCGACCGCGACGATGTCGGCGCAGACCGCGAGCAAATCGTCGACATCGCGCAGGAACGGCGTGATGCGCACCGGGGAGTCGGGCAGGTCGCGTTTGACGATGCCGATGATCGGCACCGTGATCGCGCCGCGCACGGCGGCCACCCGCGCCGCGCCTTCGATGCGCACCGCGCCGGCGCCGCCGAGCACCGCCGCCATCGCGAAGCGGCGCACGATGTCGGCGTTATCGAGCGGGCCGTCGTCGATCGGCTGGCACGAGACGACCAGCCGGCCAGCCATGCGGGCGTCGAGCGCGGCCAGTTTTTCGGAACTCATGCGGCACCCTCTTCCGCCGCGCCCGACGCCGGCCCCGGGCGCAGCACGCTCACCTCGAAACGGTAGCGGTCGGCGCGGTACAGGCTCTTGCCGTACTCGAAAATCTTGCCGTTGCTGGTGGTGACCTGCCGCTCGACCAGCAAGGCGGGGCTGAACGGGGCGACGTCGAGCAGGTCGGACTCGTCCTCGTTGAGCACCGTCGCGTGGATCTGCTGGGTGGCCGACTTGATGTGCAGGTTGTAATTGCGTTCGATCAGTTCGTACAGCGAATGGGTGGCCAGCAGGCTCGGGTCGAAGTCGGGCAGCGCCTCCTGCACCAGATAGACCGTCTCGAGCGCCATCGGCTCGTCGTTGGCGAAGCGCAGGCGGCGGATCTCGATGGCGTTCGCGCCCGGCACCATCTTGAGCTTTTGCGCCAGCTTGGCGCCGGCCCGGATCACGCGCGTCGAGAGCACCTCGCTCGATGGCGTCAGACCGCGCTCGCGCATGTCCTCCGAAAACGAGATCAGCTGGAACTGCTTGACCAGGGCCTGGCCCGAGACGAAGGTGCCGGCGCCCTGCTTGCGCTGCAGCAGGCCGTCTTTTTCGAGCTCGCTCAGGCTGCGCCGCAAGGTCTCGCGCGCCACGCCGAGGCGCTCGCTCAGTTCGCGCTCCGACGGCAGCCGCACGCCCTCGCCGTTTTGCTGGATCAGATTGAGCAGGTTCTGTTTCAAGGTGTCGCGCTTTTGGGCGCGATCCGGTTTTTCAGCTTTTTCCAATGCAGTCTCCAAAACGATGGCCTTCGATTGGTCCATTCTATCATTGCTTTAGATACAAAACTAGACCAATTTAGTGCATGCGCACCCATATTCGCCAGATTTTTTTCCCAAAAAATGCCGAAATCCGTCATTCCGCGAAAAAATACTGTACCATTGGTATATTATTTGCGAGCAACAAAATTTGGATTGAACCCTCCACCATGACGAACCGGCCATGCTGAAACAAATGAACCGCCCCGCCCTCGCGGCATGCCTGCTCGCGCTGTGCCACACGGCCTCGGCCGCCCAGCAGGTGCGGTTCTGGACCATGCAGCTGTCCCCGCACAACGATGCCTACGTCAACGCCGTGATCGGCGCATTCGAACAGGCCAACCCCGGCGTCAAGATCGAGTGGACCGATGTGCCGTGGGCCGAAATGGAGCGCAAGACGCTCGCCTCGCTGGCCTCGGGCACCGCGCCCGACGTCGCCAACCTCAATCCGCAGTTCGCCTCCAAGCTGGCCGAATTCGGCGCCCTGGCCGACCCCGAGCGCTTCCTGAGTCCTGAGCAGGTGGCCGCCTTTCTGCCGGCCGCCTGGCGCGCCAACCGCTACGACGGCAAGACGTTCGCGCTGCCGTGGTACCTCAACACCAACATCACCCTGTACAACCGCGACCTGCTGGCGCGCTCGCGCGCCGCGGTGCCGGCCACGCTCGGGCAATTGGTCGCGTCGGCGCGCAAGATCAAACAGGGCACCGGCAGCTACGCCTACTTCCCCGCGCTCGACGGCAGCAGCCCGCTCGAGCTGATGGTCGCCGCAGGCAACCCGCTGCTGCGCAAGGACGGCTGCGGCGCCGGCTTCGCCAATCCGGCCGGCGCGCGCGTGTTCGAGATCTACCGCGCCCTGTACCAGGACGGCCTGGTGCCGAAAAACGTCGTCACCGAAGGCCACCGCAAGGCGGTCGAGATGTTCCTGTCGGGCCAGGTCGCGATGGTCAGCACCGGCATGCAGTTCCTCGGCTATATAAAGACCAACAGCCCGGCCATCTACGGGCGCATCGGGGTCGCGCCGCAAATCGGCGCCGGCTCCGGGCCGGCCAGCATCGCCGCGATGAACGTCGCGGTGCTGCAAAACTCCAAGGTCAAGCCGGCCGCCTTCGCGTTCGCCCAATTTTTGACCAACGCCCACAACCAGCTCGAACTGGCGCGCCGGGTGCCGGTGCTGCCGTCGACCGCGGCAAGCTACCGCGACCCGTTCTTCACGGTGCCGCTCGAGGACCCGCTGGCCGATGCGGCGCGCGCGCTGTCGGTGCGCCAGGTCTTGGGCGGCGCCGTGCTGGTGCCGCCGATGCGCAAGTACAGCAAGCTGCGCGTCAGCTACGCGCGCAACCTGCAATCGGTCATGCTCGGCAAAAAAAGCGTGCCCGAGGCGATCCGCGACGTCGAGCGCGAGTGGACCGGCGTGCTCGGGTGCGGCGTATGAAGCGCGCCTGCCTCGCCCTCGACGTCGGCGGCACAAAAATCGCCGCCGCGCTGATCGATGACGCCGGCACCGTGCTCGCGTCCACGCGCCGCCCCACGCCGGCGATCGAGGGCGGCGCCGCCGTGCTCGCGCAAATGGCGGCCTGCCTCGACGAACTGGCGGCCACCGCCGCCCAACACCGGCTTCTGGGCATCGGCATTTCGGCCGCCGGCGTGATCGATCCGGAGCGCGCCATCGTGCTCGATTCCACCGACGCGATCCGCGGCTGGAAGGGGCAGGATTTCGCGGCGTATTTCGGCGCCCGCTACGCCTTGCCGGTCCGGGCCGACAACGACGTCCATTGCGCCCTGCTCGGCGAACTGTGGCGCAATCCGGCGCTCGCCGGCGTCAACGGCACCGTGGCGATGCTGACCCTCGGCACCGGTCTCGGTGGCGCGCTCGCGCACAAGGGCCGGTTGCTGCAAGGCCGCCACAACCTGGCCGGGCACTTCGGGCGCACGCTGGTGTGGACGCCCGAAGCGGGTTTTTTGCCGGTCGAGACGATGGTCTCGGGCAGCGGCCTTTTGTACCTGTACCGCCGGCGGCACGGCGAGGAGGCTTACGATGGCGCGACCGTGATGGCCCTCGCGCACGCCGGCGACGCCGTCGCCGTGGCCGCGCTCGACGCCTGGATCGGGCACCTGGCGGTGCAGCTTCACAATCTGCATTGGAGCATCGACCCAGACGTGGTGCTGCTCGGCGGCGGCGTGGTCGACTCGCGCGCGCTGTGGTGGGATGCGCTGCAACAGCGCATCGCCGCGCTCGACGCGCCCATCACGATCGCGCCCGCGACCCTGGGCAACCGGGCCGGCCTTGTCGGCGCGGCCAAACTGGTATGGAACGAAAGCGCGGCATGAGAAATCTCGAGCACCCGATGCTCCCCTATTTGTTCCTGATCCCTGCCTGCAGCATCGTCGGCATGTTCGTGATCTACCCGGCGCTGCAGGCGATCTTTTTGAGTTTCACCGACTTCAATATGATCACCACGCCGTCGTACGTCGGCATGGCCAACTACCGCGGCCTGTGGCGCGACCCGTTCTTCTGGTCGGCGCTGCGCAACACCTTGCTCTATCTGGTGATCGTGGTGCCGCTGCTGGTGCTGATGCCGATTTTTCTGGCCATGCTGGTCAACCGCGCCATCCCGGCGATCACCTTTTTCCGCGCCGCGCTCTACCTGCCGGCCATCACCTCGCTCGTCATCAGCGGCTTGATGTGGAAATGGGTGTACGAGGAAAAAGGCATCCTGAACTACTTCCTGATCGCCAGCGGCATCACCGACACGCCCGCCGCCTTTTTGACCGATCCGTCCAACGCCCTGTTCAGCGTCATGGCGGTGACCGTCTGGAGCGGGCTCGGTTACTACATGGTGATCTACCTCGCCGGCCTGCAGGCGATCCCGCGCCACCTGTACGATGTGGCCGAGGTCGAGGGCGTGAGCAAATGGCAGCAGACCCTGCACATCACGATACCGTTGCTGCGCCCGTCGGTGGCGGTGGTGACGGTGATGTCGTCGATATCGGCCATGAAGGTGTTCGAGGAGGTCTATGTGATGACCCAGGGCGGGCCGCTCGACTCGAGCAAGACGCTGGTGTTCTATATCTACCAGTCGGCGTTCGAGGAATTCGAGATGGGTTACGCCTCGGCCGTCGGCGTGGTCCTGTTCGGGATCACGCTGGTTTTCTCACTGATCAATCTTCGCCTGCTGGGAAAGAAACAATAGGATGCGCACCCCGAACCCATCGCGCAGGCGCGCACGCCTGCTCTCGACCGCCCTGCGCTACCTCGCCCTGACTGCGGTGACGCTGCTGACGATCGGCCCGTTTCTGTGGCTGCTCTCGACCTCGCTCAAGCCGGCCGCCGAGGACATCTTCAGCTATCCGCCGCAGTTGCTGCCGGACGCGCCCACGCTCGACAACTACGCGCGCATCTTCGCCGGCCAGCCGTTTTTGGTGTACCTCAAAAACAGCCTGATCGTGGCCCTGCTGTCGGTCACCTGCAACCTGCTGTTCTCGTCGCTGGCGGCCTACCCGCTGGCGCGCATGCAGTTCCGCGGCCGCGCGCTGATCTTCGGCCTGCTGCTCGCCTCGATGATGATCCCGTTCCAGCTGCTGATGATCCCGGTCTACAAGCTGGCCATCGGCCTGGGCCTGCAAAACAGTTACCTCGGCCTGGTGCTGCCGCACGCCTGCAGCGCGTTCGGGATCTTTTTCATGCGCCAGGCGTTCGTGTCGGTGCCGGTGGCGCTGGAGGAGTCGGCCTTGATGGAGGACGTCTCGCGCCTCAAAATTTGGTGGTACGTGCTGCTGCCGCTGGTCAAACCCTCGCTCGCGACGCTGGCCGTGTTCAGCTTCATCGCGGTGTGGGGCGACTTTCTGTGGCCGCTCATTATCATCGACCAGCCCGCGCTGTTCACGCTGCCGCTGGGCGTGAACCGGCTCTCGAGCACCTTCTCGCTCGACTGGCGCCTGGTGGCCGCCGGCGCCGTGTTCTCGGTGCTGCCGATTTTGCTGTTTTTCAGTTTCACACAAAAGTACTTCATAGAAGGCGCACTAAAAGGAGCGGTAAAAGGATGAGCATCACGGACAACAGCATCCCGGTCAGCGTGGTGGTGCAGACCCACTGGGACCGCGAGTGGTACCTGACCCACCAAAGCTTCATCGCGCGCCTGCTGCACGTGATGGACAAGGTGTGCGCGCAGCTCGAGTCGGGGCAGTTGCACAGCTTTATGTTCGACGGCCAGACCGCCGCGCTCGAAGACCTGCTCGCCAATTGCGAGCCAAAGCTGGCCGCGCGCGTGCGCCGCCTGGCCGCCGACAAGCGCATCATGCTCGGCCCCTGGTACGTGATGGCCGACCAGTTCCTGTGTTCGGGCGAGGCGCTGATGCGCAACCTCGAAATCGGCATCGCCGACGCCGAAGCGTCGGGCAACTGCCAGCGCGTCGGCTACCTGCCCGACACCTTCGGCCATATCAGCCAGATGCCGCAGATGCTGCGCCACTTCGGCATCGGCTCGGCCGTCATGTGGCGCGGGACCGACAGCGCCGACTCCGAATTCGACTGGCACGCGCCAGACGGCAGCGTCGCCGGGACCGTGTTCCTGACCCAGGGCTACTACCAGCATCCGTTCAACGTCGAACAGTGGCGCGCGTCGCTGACCGCCTATCTCGACCAGGTGCGCCCGCGCAGCCTTGGCGGCCCGCTGCTGCTGACCCAGGGCGGCGACCATCTGGCCCCCAACGAGGCGCTGGCGGGCCGGATCGCCGCCTACAACGGCGCGCAGCAGCAATACCATCTCGAGCAGTCCACGCTGGAGGCCTATGTCGGCGGCGCGCTGGCCGCCAGCGCGGGCCGGCGCCAAGCCGTGCACGGCGAGTTGCGCCAGAACGCGCAGGTGTTCGTCCTGCCCGACGTGCTTTCGACCCGGCGCTATTTGAAGCGCCTCAACCAGGCGGCCGAGGACAAGCTGATCGGCGTGGTCGAACCGCTGCTCGCGCAACTCGCATCAAGCGGCGACTATCCGGCCGCCTACCTCGAACAAACCTGGCGTTTGCTGTTGCAGCAGCAGGCGCATGACTCGATCTGCGGCTGCAGCATCGACGCCGTGCACGACGAGATGGTGACACGCTACGCCCTGCTCGACGACCGCATGGACGCACTGATCGAGCGCGCCTCCGCCGGCGCCGGCCTGATCGCGCTGTCGCTGCACGATGGCCACGCGCAGGGTCCCTTCGGCGACGACAGCAGTTTCACCCTATTCAACCCGCTGCCGAAAACGATCGACGATTGGCACGAACACGCACTGTTCCTCAAGGGCGAAGCGGCGACGGCGCTGTCGATCGCGGGACCAAGCGGCGAAGCGATCGAGCACGCCGTGCTGGCGGTCGCGCCGCACAGCATCCTGCGCTCGCCGCTCGACGATTTCCCGGACCGCATCGAGGGCCACCTGTACCAGATCGCGCTGCGCTGCGGCTTGAAAGGCATGGCGGCGCTGGCCTGCACGGCAGCTTCGGCAGCGGCCGCGCCCGATCAAGCGCCGCTGGCCGCCGCGATCGAAAACGCCTTCATGCGCATCGCCTTGGACGACGGCGAGCTGACCTGGACCGACAAAGCCAGCGGCGAAACCGTCCATGCGCCGTTGGCGATTTACAGCGAGCTCGACGCCGGCGACAGCTACAATTTTTCGCCCCCACCGGCCCGGCAAGGGACCTTGCAAACACGCTTCACGTTTGAGAGCGCCGTCGACCACGGGGCCGTGCAGGAACTGAACCTGAAGATCGAGATGCGCGTGCCCGCCGGCCTCGACGCGCAGCGCGGCGGCGCCGACGGCGCCACTGTTCTCAACACAGGCACCCTGCGCTTGCGCCTGTGGCAGCACAGCGACATGGCCGATTGCCGGCTCGACTGGCACAACCAGGCGCGCGACCAGCGTACCCGCCTGCTGCTGCCGTTGTCGGGCCAGGTAGCCAGCACCGGCAGCGACAGCGCCTTCAGCTGGGAACAGCGCCCGGTGGTTTATGCGCAGTACCCCGCCCTGCCCTCGCGCACCGAAATGCCGGTCGCCGTCAACCCGACCTACAGCGCGGTCATGGCCGGCACGTTGGCGTTCTGCCACCGCGCCATGCAGGAATACGAAGTGATCCGGCAGGCAGGCCGCCAATACCTTGGCGTGACCATGGTGCGCAGCGTGGGCTGGCTGTCACGGCGCGACCTGGTCACGCGCGGCGTCGGCGCGGGGCCGGACATCGCCACGCCCGGCGCCCAGTGCATTGGCCACGAGCGCTTCGAGTTTCGCTTCGGGCGCGCCGGCGCGCCGGAGCAGGTGCTGTCGAACGCACAGGCGCTGCGGCGTCCACCCGTGCTGCTGCGCGGCCACAGCGCGAACTGGCGCGCGCCGGTTGAAGTCGGCGCCGGGGCGCTGCAGTTCAGCGCCCTGCGCATCCGTGGCGACGCGCAGGAACTGCGGGTGTGGAACCCGACCACGGCGCCGCTCGCGCTTGATCTTGGCGAAACGGGCTGGGTGCGCGTGCTGGACGACGACAATGCGCTTATCAAACCACACGCCATCGCCACCTTCCGGAGGCCCGTATGAAGGCGCGCCGCATCGTCGCGCTGCCGGTCGACGGCCGTCCCGTGGTGCGCGAGCAGGTCCGGATGCTGGTCGCAAACGCGGGATGGGAACTGGCCATGCCGCCCGTCGCCGCGCTGGGCAATCTGCGCGTGCCCGCCGACCGCCACGGACTGGCCGGATGGCTCATGCAGCAGGCCCCGTGCGCGGCCGGCTTTGTGATCTCGCTCGACATGCTCGCCTACGGCGGTCTGGTGCCGTCGCGTTTCATCGACGACCCGCTCGATCGGCTCGAACAGTTCCTGGCGCTGCTGCCCGCGCTCAAGACCCAGCACCCGGAAAAGCCGGTCTACGCGTTCGCGGCCACCATGCGCATCTCGAACAACAACGTCAACGAGGAAGAAAAAACCTACTGGTCCGAGTATGGCGAACTGATTTGGCGCTGGTCCTTCTTCAGCGACAAGCACGCGCAGCAAGGCCATGCCGACGACGCCGGCCGCGCGGACGAGGCGATGGGCGCCATTCCCGAACATGTCCGCACCGACTATCTGGCCACGCGCGCGCGCAACCGCGCATTGACCATGCAGGCGCTCGAACTGGCCGCGGCCGGCATGATCGACCGCCTGGTGCTGCCGCAGGACGACACCGCCGAATTCGGCTTCAACATCGCCGAGCGGCGCATGCTCGAGCAGCGCATCGGCGAACTTGGCGTGGCCGACAAGGTGCTGGTCTATCCGGGCGCCGACGAGGTGATGCACACGCTGTGCGCGCACATGGTGGGGGCCTTGTCGCAATCGGCGCCGCTCTCGTTCTTTGTCTCCTGCGGCGATCCCGCACGCGTCGGACAACTGCATGCCCTCTACGAAGACCGTCCGGTGCTCGAGGCGGTAGCGCGCCAGATCGCGGCCGCCGGCGCGCGCCTGGCCGCGACGCCGGAAGATTCCGACCTGATACTCGCCGTGCACACGCGCGGCACCGGCCAGGGTGACTGGGCCATGACCAAGCCTCTGCCGGATCCACAGCCGGTGGCACCCGCATGGCTCGACCAACTGGCCGGCTGGCACGGCGCCGGCAAGCCGGTCGCGCTGCTCGACCTGGCCTACGCCAATGGCGGCGATCCGGCGCTGATCGGCGAGCTGGCGGCGCGCCTGCCGCTGCACCAACTGGCGGCGTACGCCGGCTGGAACACGGCCAGCAACAGCATCGGCAGCCTGGTCGCGCAATGTGTGCTCGCGCGAGCCGACCTTGCCGCCGCAGGCAACCAAAAGGTGCTGGCACTGCGCCTGCTCGAGGATTTCCTGTACCAGGCGGTGCTGCGGCAGACGGTGCGCAACAGCGTGCGCGAGGCCGATTGCGCACCGGAGGCGCTGCGCGGCGTGGTCGCGCAGGTCTTCATCAAGCACGCCAATGCCTGGGCCCGGGCCCATAGCCTCGGCTGGGAGGTGTCCGACGTGACGCTCCCGTGGCAGCGCACCTTCGAGATCGACATCGAACTGCGCGCCGCGGGGAGGGCGCAATGACCCATATCGATTGCGACATCGCCGTGATCGGCGCCAGCCTCGGTGGCGTGATGGCCGCGTGGCAGGCCGCCGGCGAAGGGCGCAAGGTCGTGCTCGCGGCTGAATTCGACTGGCTCGGCGGACAGCTCACCAGCCAGGGCGTGCCGCCCGACGAGCATCCCCTGATCGAATCGGGCGGCGCGTCGGACAGCTACCGTGCCATGCGCGCGGCGCTGCGCGATCTCTACCTTAACCACCCCGAGTTCAGCGACAACAGCGTGATGACCGAAGGCTGCAATCCGGGCGACGGCTGGGTCAGCCGGCTGTGCATCGAACCGCGCCTGGCCGCCGACTACATCGAACAGCTGCTCGCGCCCTTGGTCGGCAGCGGCGATCTGCGCATCGAGCGCGGCGTGCGGCTGCTTGGGGCGCGCCGCGAGGGACGCCGCATCGTCGAAGTCCAATTGCAAGACAGCGCGGACAACGCGATCGGCATCCGCGCCGCATGGTTCCTCGACGCCACCGACACCGGGGCCCTGATCAAGGCGGCCGACCTGCCCTACCGGCTCGGCAAGGAGGCGCACGCCGAGTTTGGCGAACCCGACGCCCCGCTCGAGGCCGACCGGCTCGACCAGCAGCCCGTGACGATGGTGATGGCGCTGCGGCGTACAGGGTCGGACAACGCCGTTGGCGCCGCCCCGCCGGACTACGGATTCTGGGTGCGCCACGCGCTGCCCCACTACGACCATTTGCAGTTCGGCGAAAACATCCCCGGCAGCGGTCGCGGACAATCGGTGAAGCTGCCATTGTTCGGCAGCGGCGACACACTCGACATGTGGCGCTACCGGCGCGTGGTGTGCGCGCACAACTGGCAGCCGCCGCGGCGCGAAGTGTCGCTGGTCAACTGGGCGCAAAACGACTACGGGCTGCACCCCCTGCTCGACGGGCCGTTCGGCGAAGCCGAGGTGGTGCGGGCGGCGCGCGACTTGTCGCTATGCCTGCTGCACTGGCTGCGCACCGAGGCGCCACGCCCCGACGGCGCCCTGGGCTACCCCGAGCTCGCGCCCGCGCCGGACGTGCTGGGCAGCGCCGACGGCCTCGCGCAGCAGGTCTACGTGCGCGAATCGCGCCGCATCGTCGGCCTCGAATGCCTGTCGCAGACCGATATCGCGCTCGGCGCCGCCGGCCCGGTGCCGACCACGCTGGCCAACAGCGTGGGTGTGGCCTGGTACAACCTCGACATCCACCCCACCTGCGTCTCTGGCCACGGCGTGAACGCGCGCGTGCGTCCGTTCTGCCTGCCACTTGGCAGCTTTATCCCGCGCGACTGCGACAACCTGATCCCGGCCTGCAAGAACATCGGCATCACCCATTTGGTCAACGCATGCACGCGCGTGCATCCGGCCGAATGGCTGATCGGCGAGGTGGCCGGCCTGCTGGCCGCTTTCGCGATGGATTCGGGCCGCGCGCTGGCCGACATCCACGCCGATCCGTCGCTGGTGCGGCGCTTCCAGACGCGCTTGAAAGCGGCCGGCATCCCGCTGTCCTGGAATGGCGCCCAGCTGGCCAGCCTCCCCCACAATTCCCATTAAACGAATCGACCATGGCTTCCCTCTCCCTGCACGGCATCACGAAGCGCTTCGGCGCGCACCAGACCATCCATGGCGTCGACCTGACCGTGGAACCGGGCGAATTTGTGGTTTTCGTCGGTCCGTCCGGTTGCGGAAAATCGACGCTGCTGCGCATCATCGCCGGGCTTGAGGAGTCGTCCGATGGGCGCATCGAAATCGGCGGGCACGACGTGACCGATGCCGCGCCAAGCGCGCGCGACGTCGCGATGGTGTTCCAGTCGTACGCGCTCTACCCGCACATGACCGTGCGCCAGAACCTCAGTTTCGGGATGCGCATGCGGGGTGTCGACAAGGCGGTGATCGCCGCCAAACTCGAACGCGCGGTCGGCATCTTGCAATTGCAGGACTACCTCGAACGCAAACCGGCCGAGCTCTCGGGCGGCCAATGCCAACGCGTCGCGATCGGCCGCGCGCTGGTGCAGGAGCCGTCGGTGTTCCTGTTCGACGAACCGCTCTCGAACCTCGACGCCGAGCTGCGCCTGCGCATGCGCATCGAGATCAGCGCGCTGCACCGCGAGCTGGGCAAAACCATGATCTACGTGACCCACGACCAGGTCGAGGCGATGACACTGGCCGACAAAATGGTCGTGCTGCGCGACGGCCGCGTGGAACAGGTAGGGCATCCGCTCGACTTGTACGCCAATCCGTGCAACGAGTTTGTCGCCAGGTTCATCGGCGCCCCACCGATGAACGTGATCGACGCCAGTTTTACCGGCTCGGGGCTGGGCGCGCGGGTGCGGCTGGCCGGCGGCGCGAACATCGAGTGCGCCCTCGCCGCGCCGCTGGCGGGCGGCCCTTGCCGCCTGGGCGTGCGCCCGGAGCACTGGCAAATTGGCGACGCCGGCGCCATCAAGGCGACGGTGACGGCGGTCGAGCGGCTCGGCGCAAGCAGCTTTATCCATGCTGAGCACGAGGGCCAAAAATTGTGCGTCGAGTCGCGCGCGGCGCAACCGCCGCGCCCCGCCGAGGTCATCGGACTCGATCCAGTGCCCGGGATGCAGTATTTGTTCGACGCCGCCGGCCGAACCATCTCGGCGCGCAAAGCCAGCGCCGCGCCTGTCGCCTGATGGATGCCGACACGTTCACCTTCACAAACGGCGCGCTGCGCTGCACCGTCGCCCTGCGCGGCGCGCAGTTGCTCAGCCTGAGCGATGGACGTACCTGCGACGAATTCATCTGGCAGCGCGACCCGGACGTCTGGGCCGACAGCGCGCCGATCCTGTTCCCGGTGATCGGGCGCCTCAAGGACGGCGCCTACATCCACCGCGGGCAGCGCTACGCCATGCAGATCCACGGCTTCGCGCGCGATCTGGACTTTGAACTTCTGAACAAGGATGCGCATGGCGTGACGCTCCAATTGCGCGAGAGCGCGGCCACGCTGGCGCAGTATCCGTTCAGCTTTTTCCTGCGCGTCCACTTCGCGCTTGATGCCCACAGCCTGCACGTGAGCTACGAGGTGGCCAACTCGGGCGACGAGGTGTTGCCGTTTTCGCTAGGCTCGCACCCGGGGTTCCGGATCCCGTCCTCGCCGCGCGGCCTCGACGATTGGTCGCTGGTGTTTTCCGAGCAGGAGCGCGCGTCGTGCCACCGGCTCGACCAGGGTTTGCTGGCCCGGATGCCGAGCGCCTTTCCGATCGGCCGCGATAGGCGCATCGCCCTGTCGCCAACGCTGTTCGACGACGACGCGCTCATTTTCAAAAAGGTGCGCTCGCGCCACGTGCGCCTGGTGCATCGCTCCGGGCGCGTGCGCCTGAGCATGGCCTTGGGCAGCGCGCCCGACCTCGGCATATGGGCCCGCCCGGGCGCAAACTATGTGTGCATCGAACCGTGGTTCGGCTACGACGACGACAGCGCGGTCAGCGGCGAGCTGACGGCCAAACCCGGCATCGTGCTGCTGCCCGTCGGTGGCAAATTCAACACGGGCTACGCGATTTCGGTGCCGCCGGCGCCACGCAAGTGAGTCCGGAGGACACATGCTCCCGCCATCTGCAAATGAACTTGCAATCGACGGCGTCGGCTCGCATTCCATGGCCGCCTGCTCACGCTGGGAATCGCCTTACGCCGGCCGCTCATAGCGGACCAGCGCACAGTACACCGAGGCGCACCCGACGCCAAGCCGCCGCGCGATCTCCGTCGCGCCCAGCTTCTCCTCGACGCGCAGGCGCTGGACCTCGACGGGATCGACCGACGGCTTGCGGCCACGGCAGGCGCCGCGCGCCCTGGCGGCGGAGATCCCCTCGAGCTGGCGTCCGCGCCGGAGGTTGGTTTCAAACTCAAGAAAAACAACCCTATTGAGACAAAAAATCGTCTCTCTCAAGTAGCTCGTTTGGGTGTGCCTATACGATATGATCTATGGTTCCACTCCACCTTAGACTGTAAAAGCACTATGCCATTGCAGACAAGCGACTTTTACCGCACGCATCTGGCGCAGCTTCACCAACAGTTGCTCACGCATCCCATCACACGGCACTATCTGTCTGGTAGCGGTATCCGCTACGACGGCGTCGATCTCATCGACGCGAATACGTTCGCCTTTCCATTTGGTACTTTCTCAACGCTGGAACTGGCCCATTTGTTTTCGATTTTCAACGACAGCCGCGTCCACAGCCAAGCTCAATATTCTAATGGCGCCGACGACGCGCCACCGGGGATGTACTTCACGGTGGTCAACACCAAGCTGCTACAGGCGCCGCACAAGAACAAATCAGGCATCTTCGTCGAAGAAGCCGAGACCGTCGGTCTGCATATCGACGGTTTACACATTGACCATTTTTTCTTGAACAAACAGGTCACGCCCCGCATGCTCGGCACGATTGCCTTCGCCTTGTGCGCCATTACGGCCCACCTGGCCGGTCTGCGGACGATCTCGCTGATCGCGGCCGGCGGCAAGGGGTTCAACAGGCGCCATGTCGGCTACAAGTTCTGGCCGAAGCTCGGCTTCGACGCCCCACTAGTACAACATCCCTTGAATAAGTTTAATAATTATTTGC
>NZ_PXWF02000293.1 GCF_003011895.2 Massilia glaciei
CCGCGGCGCCCGCCCCGGCGCCGGCGGCACAGCCGGCGGCGCAGCCGGCGCCCGAGCCGCGCAGCTAGCCGCGCGGGCCGTGTTCCGGCGGCCAGGGCGGTGCGCAACCCATGCGCACCGCCCAAAAAACGGGCAGTCGCGGTTTTGGTGTATCCTATACCTTATCGCAACAACGGCTCACGCCAACTATGCCAGAGCACCCTACGGACGTCCGATCCGACGTCAAGCAACACCGGTCACTGTTTGAACGCCTGACCGCACTGATCTCCCCCGAGCCCGAAAACCGCGCCGAACTGCTCGAAGTCCTGCACGACGCGCACGAACGCAACCTGATCGACGCCGACGCGCTGTCCATGATCGAGGGGGTGTTCCAGGTCTCGGAACTGTCCGCGCGCGACATCATGGTGCCGCGCTCGCAGATGGACGTGATCGACATCTCCAAACCAATCGAAGACTGGATGCCCTCCGTGCTCGCCACCGCGCACTCGCGCTTTCCGGCCGTCGACGGCGAACGCGACAAGGTGATCGGCATCCTGCTCGCCAAGGACCTGCTGCGCTACTACGCGGAGGAAGAGTTCGAGGTGCGCGACATGCTGCGCCCGGCCATCTTCATCCCCGAGTCCAAGCGCCTCAACGTGCTGCTGCGCGACTTCCGCGCCAACCACAACCACATGGCGATCGTGGTCGACGAGTACAGCGGCGTGGCCGGCCTGATCACGATCGAGGACGTGCTCGAGCAGATCGTCGGCGACATCGAGGACGAATACGATTTCGACGAGGAGGAGGACAACATCCTCTCGATCAAGGAGGGCCTGCACGGCCCGCGCTGGCGCATCAAGGCGCTCACCGAGCTTGAACAGTTCAACGCCGAACTGGGCACCAACCTGCCCGAGGACGACGTCGACACCATCGGCGGGCTGGTCGCCAACCACCTTGGCCGCATGCCGCACAAGGGTGACGAGTTCACCATCTCGGGGCTGCGCTTCGAGGTGCTGCGCGCCGACGCGCGCCAGATCCACGTGCTGCTGGTCGAAAAACTCCCCCCCGGCCAAGACGACCTGCTCTGATGCTGCGCAGGCTCCGCACCGCCCCGACCGAGCCCGTTGCCCCCGTCCGGTCCGCGCGCGGCACCGCGCTGCCGATGCTGTTCGCGTCCCTGGCCGGCGCCGCCAGCGTGCTCTCGCTCGCGCCGGTCGGCTGGTGGCCGATCCAGTTCCTCACCTTCGCCTTCTTGTTTTACCAGGTCGGCATGGACACCTCGGTGCGCCGCAGCACCCTGGTCGGCTGGGCCTTCGGCTTCGGCTGGTCGGTGGCCGGCATGCACTGGCTGTACATCGCGCTGACCCGCTTCGGCGGGCTGGCCGCGCCGCTGGCGGTGGTCGCGCTGTGCCTGCTGGGCACGTACATGGGCCTGTTCGGCGCGCTCGCCACGGGCGCGGCGACCTGGCTGCGGCGGCGCTGGTCGCTGCCGGTGGCCGCCTTCGTGCTGCTGGTGCTGCCGTTCTGCTGGGGCCTGTCGGAATGGATGCGCGGCTGGGTCTTCACGGGCTTCCCCTGGGCCGCCTCGGGCTACGCCCACAACGGCGCGCCGCTGGGCGGCTTCGCGCCGCTGGTCGGCGTGTATGGCATCGGCGTGCTGGCCGCGCTGTGCGGCGCCTGCCTGGTCATGCTGACCCAGCGCCGGCGCGTGGCCGCGGTCGGCATCATGGCGGCGCTGCTGGCGGGCGGCCACGCCCTGCGCATGGTCGAATGGACCCACCCGCAGGGAGCGCCGATCAGCGTGCGCCTGGTGCAGGGCAATATCTCGCAATCCGAAAAATTCACGGTCGAACACCTCGGCAAGATCCTCGGCGTCTACCACGACCTGGTCACGGCCGCGCCGGCCGACCTGATCGCGACACCCGAGACGGCGATCCCGATCTTCCCGCACCAGCTGCCCGAGGGCTACCTCGAGGGCATGGCCGCGTACGCGGGCCGGACGAACAGCCACCTGCTGCTCGGCATTCCGCTGATGGACCCCGACGGGCGCTACACCAACAGCGTGCTCGGCATCGCCAGGCACGTGCCGCCGTACCGCTTCGACAAGGCGCACCTGGTGCCGTTCGGCGAGTTCGTGCCGCCCGGCTTCCGCTGGTTCATCGACCTCATGCGCATCCCGCTGGGCGACAACAAGCGCGGCGCGCCGCTGCAGGGCGCGTTCGCGGTCAAGGACCAGCTGGTGCTGCCCAACGTCTGCTACGAGGACGTGTTCGGCGAGGAGATCGCCCACCAGCTGCGCAGCGCCGCGCGCCCGGCCACCATGCTGCTCAACGTCTCGAACCTGGCCTGGTACGGCGAATCGGTCGCCATCGCCCAGCACCTGCAGATGTCGCAGATGCGCTCGCTCGAGACGGGCCGCCCGATGCTGCGTGCGACCAACACCGGCGCGACCGCCGTGATCGACGCGCGCGGCGAGGTCCAGGCCCGGCTCGCGCCCTACGTGCGCGGCACGCTCGCGGCGACCGTGCAAGGCATGGCCGGCATGACGCCGTACATCCTGCTCGGCAACTATCTGCTCCTCGCGCTCGCGGCGCTGTCCTTCGCGGCCGCCTGGCTTTTGGGCCGGCGCTACCGCACAAGTTCCGAAAAAAATTCCGAGAAAAGTTCAGAGCAAAGTTCCGAAACAAGTTCCAAGACAAGATCCAAAACAAGCCTTGATACCGCGTCAAAAGTGGCGTAGTTGTCACATCGGCCACCAGAGGCCACCCGAAACCCGCTAAAATTGGTCGTTTTAGCAAACTCACTTTGCGCGGCGCGCCTGCGCGCCGGCCACCCCACGATGCTCACATTTCAACAAATCATCCTCACGCTGCAAACCTACTGGGACAAGCAGGGTTGCGCCCTGCTCCAGCCGTACGACATGGAGGTCGGCGCCGGCACCTTCCACACCGGCACCTTCCTGCGCGCGATCGGCCCCGAGCCCTGGCGCGCGGCCTACGTGCAGCCCTCGCGCCGCCCCAAGGACGGGCGCTACGGCGAGAACCCGAACCGCCTGCAGCACTACTACCAGTACCAGGTGGTGCTCAAGCCGGCGCCAGAAAACATCCTCGACCTGTACCTCGGCTCGCTCGAGGCGCTCGGCCTGAACCTGCAGCAGAACGATGTGCGCTTCGTCGAGGACGACTGGGAAAGCCCGACCCTGGGCGCCTGGGGCCTGGGCTGGGAGGTCTGGCTCAACGGCATGGAGGTGACCCAGTTCACCTACTTCCAGCAGGTCGGCGGGCTCGATTGCAAGCCGGTGCTCGGCGAGATCACCTACGGCATCGAGCGCCTCGCGATGTACCTGCAGGGGGTCGAGAACGTCTACGACCTGGTCTGGACCGAGTGGGAGGAGAACGGCGTCAAAAAATCGCTGAGCTACGGCGACGTGTTCCACCAGAACGAGGTCGAGCAATCGACCTACAATTTCGAGCACGCCAACACCGAGCTGCTGTTCGCCCAGTTCGCCAACCACGAGTCCGAGGCCAAGCGCCTGGTCGCGCTCGAGCTGACCCTGCCCGCCTACGAGCAGATCATGAAGGCCTCGCACAGCTTCAACATGCTCGACGCGCGCGGCGCCATCTCGGTCACCGAGCGGGCCGCCTACATCGGCCGCGTGCGCACCCTGTCGCGCCTGGTGGCCCAGGCCTATTACGACTCGCGTGAAAAACTCGGCTTCCCGATGGCGCCCGCCGCCGCCGCCCGACCCGCCGCCTGATTAAGAAAAGAACCAAAACGAACATGAACCACACACTACTCATCGAACTGCTGACCGAAGAACTGCCGCCCAAGGCGCTCGCCAAGCTCGGCGCCGCGTTCGCCGCCGGGATCGAGGCCGGCCTGCGCTCGCGCGACCTCCTCGAGGCCGACAGCGTCGCCACCGGCTACGCCACGCCGCGCCGCCTCGCCGTCTCGATCACCAATGTGCGCGCCGGCTCGCCCGACAAATCGATCCGCGAAAAAGTGCTGCCGGTGAGCGTTGCGCTCGACAAGGACGGCAACGCCAGCGCCCCGCTGCTCAAGAAACTGGCCGCCATGGGCCGCCCGGACTTGCGCGTGGCCGACCTCGAACGCGCCGCCGACGGCAAGGCCGAGAGCTTCTTCACCACCTACACCGCGCCCGGCGGCGCGCTCGCGGGCGGCCTGCAGGGCGCGCTCGACGAGACGCTGGGCAAGCTGCCGATCCCCAAGCTGATGAGCTACCAGCGCCCCGACGGCGCCACCGTGCAGTTCGTGCGCCCGGCCCACAAGCTCGTCGCGCTGCACGGCGCCGCCGTGGTGCCGCTGCGGGCGCTCGGCCTGGCCTCGGCCAACGTCACGCTCGGCCACCGCTTCCTGGCCAGCGGCGCCATCACGCTCGAACACGCCGACGGCTACGCCGCCGCGCTCGAGCAACAGGGCAAGGTGATCGCCGCGCCCGCGGCGCGCAAGGAAAAAATCCGCGCCGCGCTGCTGGCCGCCGCCGGCGCCGACCAGGTGCTGATGCCCGAGGCCCTGCTCGACGAGGTCGCGGCGCTGGTCGAGTGGCCGGTGGTGTACGCCTGCAATTTCGAGGACAGCTTCCTGGCGGTGCCGCAGGAATGCCTGATCCTGACCATGCAGACCAACCAGAAATACTTCGCGCTGACCGACGCCGCCGGCAAACTGCGCTCGCGCTTTTTGATCGTCTCCAACATCGCCACCGACGAGCCGCGGCACATCATCGGCGGCAACGAGCGCGTGGTGCGCCCGCGCCTGTCCGACGCCAAGTTCTTCTTCGAGCAGGACAAGAAGAAGACGCTCGCATCGCGCCTGCCGCTGCTGGCCAACATCGTCTACCACAACAAGCTGGGCACCCAGGCCGAACGCGGCGTGCGCGTGGCCAAACTGGCCGGCGCGATCGCCGCCCGGCTCGGCTACGACGTGGCGCTGGCCGAACGCGGCGCGCTGCTGGCCAAGGCCGACCTGGTCACCGACATGGTCGGCGAATTCCCCGAGCTGCAGGGCATCATGGGCACCTACTACGCGCGCCACGACGGCGAGCACGACGAGGTGGCGCTGGCCGCCTCCGAGCACTACCATCCGCGCTTCGCCGGCGACGCCCTGCCCTCGACCCCGACCGGCACCGCCGTGGCGCTGGCCGACAAGCTCGAGACCCTGGTCGGGATCTGGAGCATCGGCCTGCAGCCGACCGGCGACAAGGACCCGTTCGCGCTGCGCCGCCACGCCCTCGGCGTGCTGCGCATGATGCTCGAAAAACGCCTGCCGCTGGCCATCAGCGCCCTGCTGCAGGACGCCGCCGCGCCGTTCGCCGGACGCGCCGGCTTCGCCGACCCGGGCGCGGCCGTCACCGCCTTCATGCTCGAGCGCCTGCGCGGCATCCTGCGCGAGCGCGGTTTCTCGCCCAACGAGATCGAAGCGGTGCTGGCGCAAAACCCGGACCGCCTCGACGACATCGTGCAGCGCCTCGACGCGGTGCAGGCCTTCGCCGCGCTGCCCGAGAGCGCCTCGCTGGCCGCCGCCAACAAGCGCATCACCAACATCCTCAAAAAATCCGACGCCGCCAGCGGCGAGGCGTCCGAGGCGCTGCTGCGGGAGGACGCCGAGCGCAGGCTGTTCGCCGCGATCGCGCGCGTGCGCCCGCAGGTGGACGCCGCCTTCGCCGCCGGCGACTTCGCCGGCACCCTCAAGACGCTGGCGCAGATGCGCGACGACGTCGACGGCTTCTTCAACGACGTGATGGTCAACGCCGACGATGTCGCGCTGCGCAACAACCGGCTCGCGCTGCTGTCGTCGCTGCACGCCATGATGAACCGGGTGGCCGACATTTCGAAGCTGGCCGTCTAAGCGAAACCACCAAACCGGGAGACAGCATGAAGATGATCATCCTCGACCGCGACGGCGTCATCAACCACGACTCGCCGGCGTTCATCAAGTCGCCGGCCGAGTGGGTTCCGATCCCCGGCTCGCTCGAGGCGATCGCGCGCCTGAACCAGGCCGGCTACCGCGTGGTCGTCGCCTCGAACCAGTCGGGCATCGCGCGCGAACTGTTCGACATGCAGATGCTCAACGCGATCCACCACAAGATGCACACCCACGCGCAGCAGCTCGGGGCCGACGTCGACGCGATCTTCTTCTGCCCGCACGCGGCGGTCGACAACTGCGACTGCCGCAAGCCCAAGGCCGGCATGTTCGAGGAGATCGCCAAGCGCTTCAAGGTCAGCCTCAAGGGGGTGCCGACCGTGGGCGACTCGCTGCGCGACCTGCAGGCCGGCTACATCAGCGGCTGCATGCCCTACCTGGTCTTGACCGGCAAGGGCCAGAAGACCCACGAGACGGGCGGGCTGCCGCCGGGCACCCAGGTGTTCCCCGACCTCGCCACGATGGTCAACGTGCTGCTCAAGACCGCCGGCGCGGCCGCCCACATACCGATCTGACCCCGATCCGCCCCTGATTCGACCCAGTCCACGATCCGCCCCACAAAATATTCGGAGAATTACTTGCGTACCACCGTACTGTTCCTGCGCTCCCTGCTGTTCATGATCATCATGACGCTCGCCACCATCATCTGGACCTGCGTCTGCTTCCTGGCCGCCCCGCTCCCCTACAACAAGCGCTTCTGGGTCACCTCGCGCTGGAACGTGTTCGTGATCTGGCTGGCGCGCGTCCTGTGCGGCATCCGCTACCAGTTCAAGGGCTACGAGAACCTGCCCGACGCCCCCGCCATCCTGCTCTCGAAGCACCAGTCGGCGTGGGAGACCATCTTCCTGCTGCCGAACATGCGCCGTCCGCTGGTGTACGTGTTCAAGAAAGAGATCCTGTACATCCCGTTTTTCGGCTGGGCCATGGCGCTGCTGCGGATGATCCCGATCGACCGCAAAGAGGGCAAGAACGCGTTCAAGCACGTCGTCGAACACGGCAAGCGCCGCCTCGCCGACGGCCAGTGGATCATCATGTTCCCGGAGGGGACCCGGATCCCGGTCGGCCAGAAGGGCAAATACAAAAGCGGCGGCACACGATTGGCGATCGAAACCAATGCGGTGGTGGTGCCGATCGCGCATAATTCAGGCGAGTGCTGGCCCAAGCAGTCGTTCATCAAACGCCCCGGCCTGGTGACCGTCTCGATCGGCAAACCGATATCGCCCGACCAGCACACTCCCGACAGCATGATGCAAGAGGTCGAAAATTGGATAGAATCAGAAATGCGCGTCATTTCGCCCCACGCCTACAGCGCTGGCTAAGCGGTCTTGGCGCCATGGTTCGTGCAACACCGACGCAAAACATGACGCCCAAGACCGACACCCAACAACTCGAATTATTCGCGCAGGATTTTTTCGCGGCCCTTGAACCGGTCGCAAAAAAACCGTCGCCGCCGCAACCGCTGTTCAAGGCCCCGCCCGCGCCGCCGCGCGTGCTGCCGGCGCCACCGGCCGCGCAATCGCCCACGCATTTGCCCACGCATTTGCCCCCGCATTTGCCCCCGCATCTGCCCGATGCGCCCGCGGTGCCGATGCGCCGCATCGAGCTCGGCCCCCACAAACTCGAATTTGAATTGCGCCGCTCGACGCGCCGCTCGATCGGCTTCATGATCGACGACAGCGGCTTGCGCGTGACCGCGCCCAAACGCATCACGCTGGCCGAGATCGACAACGCGATCCGCGCCAAGCAGGGCTGGATCTTGAGTAAATTGTCCGAGCGCGGCGAACGGCGCGCGGCGCGCCAGCAAAAGCCGCCGGTTGCCTGGGTCGACGGCGCCGAGCTGCCGTTCATGGGCGCGCAGATCACGCTGCGGCTGGTGCCGGCCGCGCGCAGCCATTGCAATTTCGACGCCGAGCTGCGGGTGCTCACGGTGGGCGTGGTCGAGGGCCTGGCCGAGCACCAGTTGCAGGAGCGCGTGCGGATCTGGTTCCAGGCCGAGGCCAAGCGCCTGTTCGCCGAACGGCTCGACCTGTACGCCGCGCGCCTCGGGGTCGGCTACAGCGCCTTCGCGCTGTCGTCTGCGGGCACGCGCTGGGGCTCGTGCACGACCGGGGGCAGCATCCGCCTGAACTGGCGCCTGATCCACTTTTCGCTGCCGCTGATCGACTACGTGGTCGCGCACGAGCTGGCGCACCTGCGCGAGATGAACCACAGCCCGCGCTTCTGGGCCACGGTGGAGTCGGTGTATCCGGATTACGACGGCGCCAGGGCCGCCCTGCGCACCCGCTCGCAGGAGCTGCCGGTGCTGTTTCCGGCCGCTTAGCTTGTCGCCTGGCCGGGCGCCTGGTGGGGCACTGGCTGCGCGCCTGGGCAAGCGGCTAGTTGAGCGCCTAGTTGAGCGCCTGGTTGAGCGCCTGGTTGAGGGCCTAGATGAGCGCGTGGTCGGCGCTGCCGGCCGGCGTGTGCAGCGACGACGCGAAGCCGGCCATCACGGCCGCCTGCTCGCGGCTAAGGCAGCGGTACGGAATCGGCAGCGTGCCCTGTTTCAGTATCACCATGAAGCCGCGCGAATAGGTGCGGATCGCCTTGACGTCGTCCCACTTGACCAGCGACACGCCGCCCTTGCAGGCGCGCACGATGCCATGCTCGTCGAAGGTGAACTCGTAGGTGCGGCGCGCGCGGCGTTGGGTGACGAAATTGAGCGCCGCGAACGAGGTGCTCACGGCCAGCATGGCGTAGGTGGCGAGGCGCCCCATGCGGCGCCGGCGGATGATGTAGCGGCCGTGCTGCCACATGAAACTGACGTATTCGGGCAAGGCGTAGCGCACCGTGAAATTGAGGCTGCCATCGGCTTCGAGCACCGCGTTTTGGGCGGGCACGAGGCTCGTTTGCGCCGGCGGCGCCATGACGACATCGAGCGTGGCGGGTGCTGTTGTATCGCGCTGCACCAGCACGGCCACCGGCTTGCGGCTGCCG
Organism: Massilia glaciei; assembly: GCF_003011895.2. Lineage (GTDB taxonomy): Bacteria > Pseudomonadota > Gammaproteobacteria > Burkholderiales > Burkholderiaceae_D > Telluria_A > Telluria_A glaciei. Next base: position 8,893 of record NZ_PXWF02000293.1, read on the forward strand.
ACCTGTCTGGGGTGATTGAACCAAAACATGCGCATTCCCTTTTGTTTATCGCCGACTAGAGGGATATGGTAACAAATTGTTAGTAGATCAAGGGGCGCAGCAATTCAAGCGTGCGCGCGGTCGCCCCCTTGTGCGCCCCCGCGAACGCCAGCGCGTGCCGCCCCATTGCCACACACGCGGCGGCGTCGCCTAGCAGAACGGCGCTTTGCGCCATCAATTGTGTGGCGTCCGCCACACACAGCGCGGCCCCGGCGTCGATCGCCCCGGCGGTCGCGAGCGCGAAATTGAAGGTGTGCGGGCCGACCAGCACCGGCTTGCCGAGGGCGCAGGCCTCGATCAGGTTCTGGCCGCCCAGGGGCAGCAGGCTGCCGCCCACGAACGCGCTATCGCAGGCCGCGTAATAGGCGAACATCTCGCCCATCGAGTCGCCCAGCAGCACCTCGGTGTCGTTCGCCACGCCGGCCTCGCCGAGCGTGGCGCGGCGCTGCAGGGCGAAGCCGCGCGAGCGCACCATGGCGGCCACCTCGTCGAAGCGCTGCGGGTGGCGCGGCACCAGCAGCAGCAGCATGTCTGGCGGGCGCGCGGGCATGGCGCCAAAGGCGTCGAGGATCAGCGCCTCCTCGCCTTCGCGCGTGCTGGCGCACAGCAGCACCGGACGCGGCCCGATCTGCGCGCGCAGCCAGGCCCCGGTCGCCAGCGCCGCCGGCGGCACCAGCACGTCGAACTTGATGCTGCCCGTGACCGCCACCCGCGGCGCGCCCAGCTGGCGCACGCGCTGCGCGTCGGCCTCGGTCTGCGCCACCACCAGCGTGATGGCGCGCGCGGCGTCCGTCATCAGGGTGCCGAAGCGCTGGCCGCGCCGCAGCGAGCGTTGCGACAGGCGCGCGTTGACCAGCGCCACCGGCACCGCGCGCGCGGCGCAGGCGGCCACCAGGTTGGGCCAGACCTCGGTCTCCATCAGGATGCAGATGCGCGGCGCGAAATGGACCAGGAAGCGGTGCGTCATGAAGCCCGTGTCGTACGGCAGATAGGCCTGCACCAGCCGGGCGCCGTGGCGGGAGAACAGCTGCTCGCCGGCGGCGCGCCCGGTCGGGGTCATATGGGTGAGCAGGATGCGGCTGTCGGGCCAGGCCAGCATCAGGGCGTCGATCAGCGGCTCGGCCGCGCGCGTCTCGCCGACCGACACCGCGTGCACCCAGATCGTGTGCATGCCGGCGCCGCGCGGCCCGTAGAAGCCGAGCCGCTCGCCCCAATGCGCGCGGTAGCCGGCCTCCCTGCGTCCGCGCCACCATAGGCGCGCCAGCACCAGCGGCAGCGCCAGCCACCACATCAGCGAATACAAGGCGCGCATCAGGCGGCGGGCCTTAGTCGTTCCACGGCGGCGAGCACCTCGGGCACCGACGGCGGCGCGCCAAGCTCGCCCAGGTTGATGATCAGGGGCGACCAGTTGCCCTCGGTCTTCCACCTGGGCGAGTCGCAATACAGTTCGATGGTCGGGCGCACGAAGGCGGCCGCGATGTGGGTCAGCCCGGTGTCGACCCCGACCGCCAGCGCAGCGTGGCGCGCCAGCTCGACCGCCTCGAGCATCGACAGCTTGGGCAGCACGCGCGCGTTCGGCAGTTGCCGCGCCAGCGCCTCGGCCTCGGTTTTTTCAAGCGCCGAGCCCCACGCCAGCAGCACCGGCAGCGGCGCCAGCGCCCGCCCCAGCGCGACCCAGTTGGCGGGCGCCCATTTTTTGGCGTCGCGCGCGGTGCCATGGAAAAAGACGGCGTAGTCGGCGGCCGGCAGAAAGCCGGGCCGGCTGCCCGCGCCGGGCGCCGGCAGGCCGAAGTCGGCCGGGTGGTCGGCGCTGTAGCCGAGCGCCGCGGCGGCCACCAGCCGGCCGCGCGCGACCGCGTGGGTGCGTGGGTCGAGCGCGATGCTCCTGGTGTGGAACAGGCGCGAGACGCCCTCGTAGCCGGAGCCCTCGCTGCCGTTCGCCAGCCCCACCTTTTGTCCGCCCGGCGCGAGCCGCGCCGCGCCCATGATGACGCCGGTCTTGAGCAGGCCCTGGGTGTCGAACACGTAGTCGTAGCGCTGTTCGCGCAGGCCGCGCCAGAACGCGCCGATCTCGGCGCGCGTGGCCTCGCTGGCGAGGCTCTTGCGCCAGCGCCGCAGCGCGAACGGGATGATTCTGCGCACATGGGGATTGAGCCGCACCAGGCTCACATAGCCCTCCTCGACCACCCAGTCGATGTTGGCGTCGGGATGGCGGCGCAGGATGTCGGCCACCATCGGCAGGTTGTGCAGCACGTCGCCGAGCGACGAGACGCGCACCAGCAGGATGTTGAGCGGCGGTTTCAGAATGGCAGCTCCGCGTCGGGTTTGGCGGCCACGATGGCGCGCCGGAACTCGCCCTGGATGCGGCGCAGCGCGGCGCCCGACTCGGCCTCGAACCGCATCACCAGCACCGGCGTCGTGTTCGACGAGCGCGCCAGTCCGAAGCCGTCGGCGTACTCGACCCGCAGGCCGTCGATGGTGATGATCCGCTCGGCGCCCGGGAAGGTGGTGTCGGCGCGCAGCTGGTCGACCAGCGCCACGCTTTCGCCCTCGAGCAGTTGCAGGTGCAGCTCGGGCGTGCTGTCCGATTGCGGCAGGCTGTTGAGCAAGGCCGACGGGTCCGGCACCCGCGTGAGCAGCTCGAGCAGGCGCGCGCCCGCGTACATGCCGTCGTCGAAGCCGTACCAGCGGTCCTTGAAGAAGATGTGGCCGCTCATTTCGCCGCCCAGCGGGGCGCCGGTCTCGCGCATCTTGGCCTTGACCAGCGAATGCCCGGTCTTCCACATCAGGGGCCGGCCGCCGTGCCGCGCGATCCAGGGGCCGAGGTGGCGCGTGCACTTGACGTCGTACAGGATCTGCTGGCCCGGATGGCGCGCCAGCACGTCGGCCGCGAACAGCATCATCTGGCGGTCCGGGTAGATGATCTGGCCGTCCTTGGTGACCACGCCGAGGCGGTCGCCGTCGCCGTCGAAGGCGATCCCGATTTCGGCGTCGGTCTCGCGCAGGCAGCGGATCAGGTCCTGCAGGTTCTCGGGGTGGGCCGGATCGGGGTGGTGGTTCGGGAAGGTGCCGTCGACCTCGCAAAACAGCTCGGTGACCTCGCAGCCCATGCTGCGATACAGTGCGCCGGCGAAGGCGCCGGCCACGCCGTTGCCACAGTCGAGCGCGAGCTTGATCGGGCGGGCGAGCTTGACGTCGCCGGCGATGCGGGCCAGGTAGTCGGGGGCGATGTCGTGGGTGCCGTAGCTGCCCCCGGCGGCCGGCGCGGCGCCGTCGTCGGCGACGATGTCGTGGTACAGCGCGAGGATGGCCGCGCCGTGGATCGCCTCACCCGCCAGCACCATTTTGAAACCGTTGTAATTGGGCGGGTTGTGGCTGCCGGTGACCATGATGCCCGAGCGCGCGCCGAGCACCTCGGTGCCGTAATAGACCATCGGCGTGGCCACCATGCCGAGGTCGATCACGTCGACGCCGGCCGACTGCAGGCCGGCGGCCAGCGCGGCGGCCAGTTCGGGGCCCGACAGGCGGCCATCGCGCCCGATCACGACGCGCGTCTCGCCCCTGGCCAGCACGGCGCGGCCGAAGGCGCGCCCGAGCCGCCTGGCTACGCCGGCGTCGAGCGTGCTGTCGATCACGCCGCGGATGTCATAGGCCTTGAAGATTGTTTTTGAGAGAGCGAGCATGGTTGTTCACCTGTAAAAGGACTCCGCGCGGCAACGGGCCGCGCGGCAATGCGACCTTGTCGTGCCGGCCGGGTGGATTTGGGGCGATTGTACGATTAAAACGGGACGGTGCGATTGTAGCGCCTGGCGGGACGCTTGAATACGCCGAATCTTGCCGATGGGAATTCGCGGGGGACGGGGCGGGCCGTGCATCAACGCAAAAGGCGGCGCGGGGCGGCGGAAAACCGCCAGCTGCCCGCGCCGCCTGTTTGGCAGTACGTGCTTATAGGCTGCTGCTTACTGTTTACTGCTTACTGCTTATTACAAATTGCCGATTGCCGATCGCGGATCGCTTACACGCGCAGCTTGTCGATCGACTTGCCGCCTTCGACCCATTCCTTGACCCACTTAGGCTGGCGGCCGCGGCCGGTCCATTGTTGGGCCGCATTGTCCGGGTGGCGATAACGGACCGCAACGGTTCCGGTCTTGGCGCGGATGCCGGTGCCGATCAGATCTTTCAAAGGTACGCCGACGCTTTGGGCGATCGCGAGGATTTGCTCGCGTGCTTTGGCGACTTCCTGGTGCTCGCGCTTTTTCATTTCTTGTTTGATTTGGTCTTGCAGGTTGCGCAGATCACCGACTGACATATTTGACAGATCCATCATTATTCCTTTGAAGTGGGTTGGGGGAGTACTTACATCATTAAGTGAAATCTCACTAATTGTCGCAATATACTACATCCACGCAATTATGTTAGCTCTTCTTGCGAACAATCATCCAACGCGGCGACTTAAACCGAACAATACGCGCATAAAGCCACACGTAGCTGATAACGAACAATAAACAGAAAAAAATCAATACCCCGGTATGCCGCCAGAACAGCGTGGCCGGGATAACCGCCATCAGCGACAGCAGCCACAGATAGGGCGAGGTCAGCGAATTACGCCGCATCAGCGCGCGCGCCTCCTCCGGGCCCACCGCCCATTGCACGATGCGCCGGAAGATCAGGCTGTGCAGATGTATTCCATCGGCCATCACCGGTGATTTCCCGCGCAAAAACAGGCGGCGCCAGGCCGAAAACAGGGTTTCAAATACCGGATAGATGAGCAATAAGGCGGCGTACCAGGTCGACACCTCGGGGTTGCGCATCGCCAGGGCCAATGCGAGCTCGCCCAGCATGAAGCCGATGAAATACGCGCCACCGTCACCGAGGAAGATAAAGCCGACCGGGTAATTCCAGATTAGAAAGCCGGCGATCGCGCCCGCCACGGTCAGCGCCGCGACCAGCACAAAGGCGTCGCCCACCTGCAGCGCGACATAAGCGAGCGATATCAGCATGCAAATGGTGACCACACTGGCCAATCCATTGAAGCCGTCGATGATATTGACGGCATTCGCAATTCCGGCCACCGCCAGCATGGTTATCGGCAGGCTTATCCACCAATAGGCGATCAGCCAGGTGCCGAATGGGGTGTCGATCCGGTCGAGTTTCGCGTCGAGCAGGAAATAGGCGAGCAGCGCCGCCGCCATTGTCACCAACAGGCGCCGCAGCGCGCTCACGCGGCCCGTGTAGTCCTCGACGATTCCGATCAGGAAGGCGCAACTGGCGCACAATAACAGCGATAATACCCATTCGCGGATCGGCGGCAGGCGCCAGATAGCGATGCCGGCCCCGATAACCACCGCCAGGTATATCGACAGGCCGCCGATGCGCGCCACCTCGTGCGCATGGACTTTTTGCACGCCGATGAAATCGGCATCGAGCGCCGGGCCATGCAGCCGGACCTGCTTGATTACCAGCAGCGTCAGCAGCGCGGAAAAAATGAAACTCACAAAAAACGAGAACATGGTTTTTTTATGCTGGCTAATCGGGGAAACGGCGCATGGCCGGGCTGGCCGCGGAGCCGGCCAAGCTGCGATTGTAGCGGAGCGTCGTAACTTTTTTTTAACGTTACATCAATGAGCACCAAGCATTGCAATCGCACATATCACTATTCGCAGGGCAATTTTTATCGCGCTGTCCCGCCTGCAATCAAAGGGCGGAAATTCGGTCCACCTCGAATCACAATCAACCGGCGGTGCGCCCTCTGTCATTGTTATATAACAAGGTATTAACGATTGGACCATGCAGGATTGAGCCAGATCAATTAACATGGCGCGCGCGCCCGGCCCCCTCCTATAATGTCGCCGGCGCGAGCCTGCACCGCCCGCCATTCCCAACGCCACGCACCGGATCGCAGCACACATGAAAACTTACGTAATTGGCGACCTGCAAGGCTGCGCGCACGAAGCCCAGGTCTTGCTCAACCGGATAGCCGACGATGCCGGGGGCGCGGCGCGGATCGTGTTCGTGGGCGACCTGGTCAACCGCGGCCCCGCCTCGCTGGAGGCCCTGCGCCGCGTGCGCGCGCTGGCCACGGCCGGCGGCGGGCGCTGCGAGGCGCTGCTGGGCAACCACGACCTGCACCTGCTGGCGGTGGCCGCCGGCGCGCGCGCGCCGTCGCGCTCGGACACGCTGGACGAGATCCTGGCCGCGCCCGACCTCGCCGAACTGGTCGACTGGCTGCGCCGGCGCCCGCTCGCGCTGCTGGTCGGGGGCCACCTGCTGGTGCACGCCGGGGTGGCGCAGCAGTGGAGCGCGGCGCAGACGCTGGCACTGGCCGGCGAGGTCGAGGCGGCGCTGCGCGGGCCCGGCTGGATCGAGCTCCTGCGCGCGATGTACGGCAACGAGCCGGCGCGCTGGGACGATTCGCTGACCGGCATGGCGCGGCTGCGCTGCATCGTCAACGCGCTCACCCGGATGCGCCTGTGCGCGCCCGACGGCAGCATGGATTTCGAGCAAAAGGACACCACCGAAAACGCGCCCGGCGCCGTCGCCGCGGGCCTGCTGCCGTGGTTCGAGCTGCCCGGGCGCCGCAGCGCCGACGTCACGGTGGTGTTCGGCCACTGGTCGGCGCGCGGCCTGTTCATGCGCGACAAGGTCATCGGCCTCGACAGCGGCTGCGTGTGGGGCGGCCAGCTCAGCGCGGTGTGCCTCGACGACCGCGCCTTGCTGCAGGTCGACTGCCCCGAATACAAAAACCCGGGCGGTAAAAAGAAGGATTAGCCCCGAGCTATTCGGCCTGGCCGAGCGCGCGCGCGATCGCGCCGCGGGTGGCCAGCGCCAGTTCGCGCCGGTGCGCGCCGCCGCTTTCGATCGCGGGCAGGCGCGTGAGCTGCGCGTGGATCGCGCCGGCCGAGAGAATCGCGTCCAGGCTCTGCGCAAACGTCATCTCGCCGAGGTACTCGACCGCCGGATGGGGCGCGCCGCCGGCGTCGAGGTAGCGCAGCGCGACCGGCTGCACCGGCACCCCGGCGTCGATCGCCGCCTCGAACAAGTTGGCGTGGAACGGCAGCAGCGCGCCCTGGGCCGCCGTGGTCCCCTCGGGGAACAGGGCGACCCGCTCGCCGCTCTCGAGCGCGGCGACGAGCGCCTTGAAGATCTGGCGCAGCTCGCGCCGGCTGCCACGGGCGATGAAGATGGTGCCGGCGCGCGCGGCCAGCCAGCCCAGCGCCGGCCAGCCGCGGATTTCGGACTTGGCCACGAATTGGGACGGGTGCAGCGCGTTGATGACGAAGATGTCAAGCCACGAGACGTGGTTCGCCACCACCAGGGTGCCGGTGAGCGCGGGCGCGCCGGCGGCCGGCGCGAGCGTGACCCGGCACAGCCCGAGCAACTGGCGCGACCAGCGCTGCACGTAGCGCCCGCGGCGCGCCGGCGCGGCCCACGGGAACAGCAGCGCGCATGCCGCCATGCCCCCGAGCACGTGCAGCACGAGGCGCAGCAGGCGCAGGCGGACCCGGAGTTTCAATTCGCGGTCAACAATCAGCGTTCAGTTCAATCAGCGCTCGAAGGCGAGGCGCCCGCCCACGATGGTCGCCCTGACCTGCCCCGCCAGCTCGTAGCCAAGGAAGGGCGTGTGCTTGCCCTGGCTGGCCAGCGCGCTGGCCTGGACGGTCCAGCGCGCCCCGGGGTCGAACACGACCACGTCGGCGGCGGCGCCGACCGCCAGCTGGCCCGCCGCCAGACCCGCCACGCGCGCCGCGTCGATGGTGATCTTGGCCAGCGCGCGCGCCAGCGGCGTGGCGCCGCCGCCGGCGCCGCCATGCTGGCCGCGCGCGTAGTCGTCGGCCCACTTGAGCGTGAGCGAGAGCAGCAGTTCGAGCCCGGTGGCGCCGGGCGAGGCCTCGCCGAACGGCAGCAGCTTCTCGTCGTCGTCGACCGGGGTGTGGTCCGAGCAGATGGCGTCGATGGTGCCGTCGTACAGGCCGGCGCGGATCGCGTCGCGGTCGCGCTGGCTGCGGAACGGCGGCGTCACGCGCGCGTTCGAGTCGAAGAAGCCGATGTCGGCGTCGGTCATGTGGATGTGGTGCACGCCGACGTCGCAGCTCACGCGCAGGCCGTCCCTCTTGGCCGCGCGCACCAGCTCGAGGCCGGCCGCCGACGACATGCGGCACAGGTGCACGCGCGCGCCGGTGGCGCGCATGAGCTCCAAAATGGTGTGCAGCGCGATCGTCTCGGACATCACCGGCACCCCGGCCAGGCCCAGGCGCGACGCCAGCGGGCCGCTGTGGGCGATGCCGCCGCGGCCGATGTGCGGGTCCTGCGGGCGCAGCCAGACCGTGTAGTCGAACGTTTTGGCGTACTGCAGCGCGCGCAGCAGCACGTTGGTGTCCTCGAGCGGCACCTCGGCCTGCGAAAAGCCGATGCAGCCGGCCTCGGTCAGCTCGGCCATCTCGGTCAGCGCCGCGCCCTTGAGGCCCATGGTCAGCGCGCCCAGCGGGTGCACATGGGCCTGTTGCAGCTTGTTGGCGCGGTGGCGCAGCATTTCGACCAGGCCCGACTCGTCGAGCACCGGGTCGGTGTCGGGCGGGCAGATCAGGCTGGTCACGCCGCCCTGCATCGCCGCCTGCATCTCGGACTTGAGCGTGGCCTTGTACTCGTAGCCCGGCTCGCGCAGGCGCGCCGACAGGTCGACCAGGCCGGGCGCGACCACCAGCCCGGCCGCGTCGATCACCCGGTCGGCCACGAAGCCGGCCGGCGCGGCGCCGACCGCGGCCACCCTGCCGTCGGCGATGTACAGGTCGTGCGGCGCGTCGATGCCGTTGGCCGGGTCGACCAGGCGGCCGTTCTTAATGTGTAGTTTCATCGCTGCCTGCTTCATCCCTGGGTCCCCGCCACAATGCTCATCACCGCCATCCGCACCGCGATCCCGAACGTCACCTGCGGCAAAATCACCGCCTGCGGGCCGTCCGCCACCGCCGAATCGATCTCGACCCCGCGGTTCATCGGGCCCGGATGCATCACGATCGCGTCGGGCTTGGCCAGCGCCAGGCGCTCCGGGGTCAGGCCGTAGCTCTTGAAGTACTCCTGCGCCGACGGCAGCAGCGCGCCCGACATGCGCTCGTTCTGCAGGCGCAGCATGATGATCACGTCGACGCCCTTGAGGCCCTCGTCCATGTTGGTGAACACGCGCACGCCCATCTGCTCGAGCCCGCCCGGCAGCAGCGTGTGCGGGCCGATCGCGCGCACCTCGGGCACCCCGAGCGTGGTCAGCGCGTGGATGTCGGAGCGCGCCACGCGGCTGTGCAAAATGTCGCCGACGATCGCCACCGTCAGGTTGGTGAAGTCCTTCTTGTAGTGGCGGATGGTGTACATGTCGAGCAGGCCCTGGGTCGGGTGCGCGTGGCGGCCGTCGCCGGCGTTGACCACGTGCACGTGCGACTGTTTGGTGTCGATCAGGTGCTTGGCGATCAGGTAGGGCGCGCCCGACTGCGCGTGGCGCACCACGAACATGTCGGCGTGCATGGCCGACAGGTTGTCTATCGTGTCGAGCAGCGACTCGCCCTTGCTCGCCGAAGAGGCCTGGATGTTCAGGTTGATCACGTCGGCCGACAGGCGCTTGGAGGCGATCTCGAAGGTGGTGCGGGTGCGCGTGGAGTTCTCGAAGAACAGGTTGAACACGCTCTTGCCGCGCATCAGCGGAACCTTCTTGACCTCGCGGTCGGAGATCCCCACAAAGCTGCTGGCGGTGTCGAGGATGTGGTTGACGATGGATTTCGGCAAGCCTTCGATGCTGAGCAGGTGCTGAAGTTCGCCGTGTTTGTTCAATTGCGGGTTGAGCATGGTCGTCTTTATTGGGGAAGGTGTTTTTTCGTGCTTTTTTATTATTGTTTTGAGCGCTGTTTTCTACTGCCGCCAACTGCTGCGCCCGTCATTCTATCGTGAGCGTGAGGCCGCCGTCAGCATCGCGTTGCAAGGCCAGCGACCCGGCCGCGCCGAGCGCGACGCGGGTGGCGACGAAATCGGCCGCCACGGGCAGCTCGCGCCCGCCGCGGTCGGCCAGCGCCGCGAGCATGATGCGCGCCGGGCGGCCGTAATCGAACAGCACGTTGATGGCCGCGCGCGTGGTGCGCCCGGTGTAGAGCACGTCGTCGACGAGCACGATGTTGGCGGCGTCGACATCGAAGCCGATCTGGGTCGGCTTGACGTCGGGGTGCAGGCCCTTTTTGGCGTAGTCGTCGCGGTAGAACGAGACGTCGATGAAGCCGAGCCGCCCGCCAAGGCCGAGGTCGGCGGCGAGGCGTTCGGCCAGCCAGGCGCCGCCCGAATGGATGCCGACGATGGCGGCGTCGGCCACGCCGTCCAGGCCGTGGCGCACCTGCCCCAGCAATTGCTGGTAGAGGGCTTCGGCGTCGAGTTGTTTATTGTTGTCTGGCGTCATGGTGGGAGTCATCGTCAAAGTACTGTTGCAAAATAATGGCGGCGGCCTGGTCGTCGATGACCTGGCCGCGCTTGCCGTGGATGACGGCCGAGGAATAGCGTTCGTCGACCAGCGTGACCGGCAGCGCGAAGCGCCCGTGGAGCTGGTTGGCGAAGCGGCGGCAGCGCAGCGTCATCTCGTGCTCGGCGCCGTCGGGGTGGAACGGCTCGCCGACGACCAGCCGCGCGGGGCGCCACAGGTCGATCAGCTCGCCGATCTGCTTGAAACGGGCGGCGTTGTCGATCGCCTTGACCACGGCCAGCGGCTGGGCCTGCCCGGTCAGGGTGTTTCCCATGGCGATGCCGATGCGCTTGATGCCGAAATCGAATCCCAGCACGATCTCGACCACGGGCGGGGCCGGCGGCGCGCCCTCAAGCATGGACCGCCCCGCACGGGCATTGCGCACACGGGCATTGCGCACACAGGGATTGCGCATGCAGGGATTGCGCACACAGGGATTGCGCACGGCGGCACTGCGCACACGTGAATTGCTCACACGTGAATTGCTCACACGTGAATTGCTCACAAAGGTATTGCTCACACATCAGGCATGTCCGGCCTCGGAGGCGAGCATCATCGGGTCGATGCCCAGCAGTTTGATGGCGGCGGTGTAGCGTTCCTCGATCGGCAGGTCGAACAGCACGTGGGCGTCGGCGCCCACGGTGAGCCAGTCGTTGGCGCCGATTTCGTCCTCGAGCTGGCCCGGGCGCCAGCCCGAGTAGCCGATCGAGACCAGCAGGCGCTGCGGGCCGTCGCCGGCGGCGACCGCCTCGAGCACGTCGATCGAGGTCGTGAACGCGACCTCGTCGGTGACGGTCAGCGAGGACGAATAATGCGCGCCCGGCGTGTGCAGCACAAAGCCGCGGTCGTCCTGGACCGGGCCGCCGAACATGATCGGCTCGTTGACGATGGGCATGCGCAAGCCGTCTGCGAGCTTGAGGTCGATGCGCTCGAACAGGATTTCCATGGTCATGTCGGTGGGCTTGTTGATGACCACCCCGAGCACGCCCTTGTCGTTGTGCTCGCAGACGTAGACCACGCTGCCGACGAAGACCTGGTCTTTCATCGCGGGCATGGCAATGAGGAAATGATTGGCGAGGTTGAAATCGGAGGCGGCGCCGGCATGCTGCCCGAGCTGCCCGCCGACGTCGGGGGAAGGGCCCGCGGCGGGCAGCGATTTGCCGATTTTGCTATTCTTCATACGCGTCACTCTCTCATGGTCGATCACGGGTTTGTTCTGGCAGCCGGCAGCGTGCTTGGAATGCGTGGCTGAAATCGCGGCGGGGAGGAGCGCAAAGGCTGTTCCGGCGGCTGTTCCAGCGTGATTTTCTCATTAGTTTACACTGAATCGCGGCCACCACCATTTGCGGCGCCAGGTTGCGCGCAGCTTATGGGATGGTAATGGTAAATATTCCTTAAGGTATTGATTTTGCACACGACAATGAAATACAACAAATCGCTCGTCTGGTTCCGGCGCGACCTGCGCGCCTTCGACCAGGCCGCGCTGCACCACGCGCTCATTTCGTCGAACGCGGTCCATTGCTGCTTCATCTTCGACCGCGACATCCTCGACGGCCTGCCCGCCGCCGACCGGCGCGTGGCCTTCATCCACGCCTGCCTGCAAGAGCTCGACGCCGAGTTGCGCGCGCTCGGCGGCCAGTTGATCGTGCGCCACGCGCGCGCCGCCGACGCCGTCCCGCAACTGGCGGCCGAACTCGGGGTCGACGCCGTGTTCGTCAACGGCGACTACGAGCCGCAGGCGATCGCGCGCGACGCCGCCGTGGCGGCCGCGCTGGCGCAGGCCGGGATCGCCTTCGAAAGCCACAAGGACCAGGTCATCTTCGAAAAGCACGAGGTGCTCACGCTCGCCGGCCAGACCTTCTCGGTGTTCACGCCTTACAAGAACGCCTGGCTCAAGCGCATGGCGGCCGAGCCGATGTGCGTGGCGCCGTGGCCGGTCGAGCCGCACGCGCGCCGGCTGGCGCCGCCCATGCCCGGCTCCGCGCTGCCGAGCCTCAAACAGATCGGCTTCGGGCCGTCGGCCGGGGTTCTGCCGGGCATCCCGGCCGGCATGTCGGGCGCGGCCACCCTGTTCGAGGACTTCCTCGGACGTATGCCCGACTACCGCCACGCGCGCGACTATCCGGCCGTCAAGGGCCCGTCGTACCTGTCGCTGCACCTGCGCTTCGGCACCGTGTCGGTGCGCCACCTGGTGCGCACCGTCAACGAACTGGCCGCGCGCGGCGCCGGCGGCGAGGGCGCGCCGGTCTGGTTGTCCGAGCTGATATGGCGCGAGTTCTACGCGATGATCCTGTTCCACCACCCGCGCGTGGTCGACCATGCGTTCAAGCCCGCCTACGACGCGATCCGCTGGGAGGCCGGCCCCAAGGCCGAGGCCGATTTCGCCGCCTGGTGCGAGGGCCGCACCGGCTATCCGCTGGTCGACGCGGCGATGGCGCAGCTGAACCAGAGCGGCTACATGCACAACCGGCTGCGCATGGTCACCGCCTGCTTCCTGGTCAAGGACCTGGGCATCGACTGGCGCTGGGGCGAGCGCTATTTCGCGCTGCACCTCAACGACTACGACCTGGCCTCGAACAATGGCGGCTGGCAGTGGGCCGCCTCGACCGGCTGCGACGCCCAGCCCTACTTCCGGATCTTCAATCCGGTCACCCAGTCCGAGAAATTCGACGCCGCCGGGCGCTTCATCCGGCGCTACCTGCCGCGGCTCGACGCCCTCGCCGAACGCGAGATCCACGCGCCCTGGACGGTGCCGCCGATGCTGCTCGAGCACAAAAAAATACGGCTCGGGATGGATTATCCCGAGCCGATCGTGGCGCACGACGAGGCGCGCAAGCGCACGCTGGAGCGTTACGCGGTGGTCAAGGCGGCGGCCTAGTCCTCCTAGCGGTCTTGCGGTCGACGAGGATGAATCCGGACATGATGAGAATGCGTGCTTGGGGAGACGATATTTTTTAATGCCACGGCCAGTTTTAGTGCGGAAAACGCCGCTGACTTCGGCCCGCGAAAGCGGGGTGAGGCGGGCGGCGAGCCTAATTTTCGCATGACCCCGCGAAAAAAAAGGCTGGGCGCCCCCCTCACGACCCCGGTTTCTCTCGCAGCACCAGAACGCTATCGATCCGACTTCGATTGCGGACCAAAGGCCGACAGGCTGCCTAGTTCTCCGTCTGCACCGGCACCTCGTTGCCGAGCAGGCCGGCGATCGCCGCGAGCAGCACGTCCTCCTGGAACGGTTTGCCGAAGTAGGCGTTGACGCCGAGGCCGATCGCGTAGTTGCGGTGCTTGTCGGCCGTGCGCGATGTGATCATGATGATCGGCACCTCGCGCGTCTTGACGTTGTCGCGGATGTTGCGGGTCAGGTCGAAGCCGTCCATGCGCGGCATTTCGATATCGACCAGCATCAGGTCCGGCGTCGACTCCTGCAGGTGCTCGAGCGCGTCGACCCCGTCCTTGGCCAGCATCACCTGGTAGCCTTCGCGCTCGAGCAGGCGCTGGGTGACCCTGCGCACGGTGAGCGAATCGTCGACCACCATGACGACGGTGTCGCGGATGCGCTTTTTCTGCGGCGCCGCCACCACGGGCGCGGCCGCGGTTTGGCCCGCATCGACCGCATCGGCCACGCCGGGCGCCGCGCCGGCGGAGTCGCCATCGTGGGCCGCCGCTGCCGCTTCGGCCGCCGGGGCGGCCTTGCGCGGCTGCTGCGCGATGTGGTGCGACAAGTCGACCGGATTGAGAATGAGCACGATCTCGCCGGAACCGAGCACGGTGGCGCCCGAAATGCCGGCCATGCGCGCGAGCTGCGCGCCGATGTTCTTGATGACCACCTCGCGGTTGCCCGGCACGTCGTCGACCTGCACGGCGAGCCGGTCGGTGCCGCTCTTGAGGATCAGCACCGGGCACGAGCGCTGCGCGATCGGACGCGATTCGGCGTCGCCGAGCAGGGTCGGCAGGAAGTGCAGCGCGACCTCCTCGCCCTGGTAGCTGACGAAACCGGCGGCGTGGGCCGCGTTGACGGCGGCCTCCTTCATCTGCAGCACCTGCTCGACCAGGATCGACGGCATCGCGTAGGTCTTGCCGCCGCTGGTGGTGAGCACGACCTGGGTCACCGACAGCGTCAGCGGCAGGCGGATGGTGAAGCGCGCGCCCTTGCCGAGTTCGGTGGCGATGTCGACCCGCCCTCCCAGGGCCTGCGCCTCGGAGCGCACCACGTCCATGCCGACGCCGCGGCCGGCCAGTTCGCTCAGCGCGTCGGCGGTCGAGAACCCCGGTTCGAAGATCAGGTCGGCGGCCTGGGCGTCGGTGACCTCGGCGCCGATCTCGAGCAGGCCTTTTTCGCGGGCCTTCTCGCGGATCCGGTTCAGGTCGAGGCCGGCGCCATCGTCGGTGAAGGCGATGACCACCTCGTTGCCCTGCTGGCTGACCTGCACCAGCAATTCGCCGGTTTCGTCCTTGCCGTTCTGGCCGCGCTTTTCGCGCGACTCGATGCCGTGCACGATCGAGTTGCGCAGCAGGTGTTCGAACGGGCCGGCCATCTGCTCGAGCACGCTGCGGTCGATTTCGACCGTGCCGCCGCGGATGTCGAGGTTGACCCGTTTGTCGAGCTCCTTCGCGCTCTGGCGCGCCACCCGGAACAGACGCTCCGACAGGCTCGAGAACGGCACCATCCGCACCCGCATCAGGTCGCGCTGCAGGTCGCGCGTCAGGCGCGACTGGATGATCAGGTCGCCGGTGGCGACATCGACCGTGCGGCCCAGGCTTTCGTGGAACGAGCCGACGTCGTTGACGCTCTCGGCCATCATGCGCGTCAGTTCCTGCAGGCGCGTGAAGCGGTCGAATTCGAGCGGATCGAATTCGCGCTCGCTCGAGATCGACATGCGCGAGGAGATCTGCGATTCGGCCTGCATCTCCACTTCGCGCAGCTGGCGGCGCAGGCGCGCCAGATTCTCGGAGAAGTCAAGCAGCGAGGACTTGAGCGTGGCGACCTGGGTCTCCAGTTTCGAGCGCGTGATCGAGACCTCGCCGGCCTGGTTGACCAGGCGGTCGAGGATGTCGGCGCGCACCCGCACCAGCGGGGTGCGCGCCTGCGCGGCGTTGGCGTCCTCGACCGTCTTGGCCGCCTGTCCGGGCACGGCGGCGCCGTCGGCGTCCTCGGCCGGCGCGTTGGCGGTTGGATGCTGCAGTTGTTCGAACAGCAGCAGCGCGTGGTCGTAGTTGGCCAGCAGGTCGTCGAACGCGGCCGGCAGCGTGGTGCCCGCGTGGACCATGTTCTCGATCTGCGTTTCGATCTCGTGCGCGTGCTGGCCAAGGCGCATCGCGCCGGCCATCCGGGCGCTGCCCTTGATCGTGTGCAGATTGCGCAGCAGCATCTGGACCGGCGTCTTGTCGACCGGCGACTGCTGCCACTTGCGCAGCAGGTTGCCCAGTTCGGGCAGCAGGTCGGTCGCCTCCTCGATGAACACCGGCAGCAGGTCGGCGTCGAGGTCGTCGCTGTAGACGGTGCCCAGGGCGACCGACTCGGGGCCGCTCGCCGACGCGCTGGCGGCGGCGGTGGCCGCGACCACGGCGGCCGCCTCGGCCGCCGCCTCGGCCGCCGAGGCTGCCGCAGCGGCGGCGCCGGAAGCGCCGGACGACACGCGTTCAGGCCCGGCCAGCGGCCAATGCGAATCGGCTGGCGTTTCGGGTTCGCGCTGCGAAATGAGCTCGGGGACGAGTTCCTCCCCGGGCTCGACCAGGGCCTCGACCGGCTCGGCCTGGTCGATCAGTTCGGGGACCAGCTCCGGCTCGGGCGCCGCGGCCGCGTCGATGGCTTCGTCGATGGCTTCGTCGCTGGCGTCGTCGATGGCTTCGTCGCTGGCTTCGTCGCTGGCTTCGTCGCTGGCTTCGTCGCTGGCTTCGTCGCTGGCTTCGTCGGCCGCCTCGTCGAGCACCGCATGGTCGCTGTCGCCGTAGACGGCGCCGGTGACCTGCGAGGCGAGCTGCTCGCGCAGCTTCTGCAGGTCGAACACCAGCGCGGGACGGGCCTCGGCGAGCTCGCCGTTGGCGAAGCGCTGCAGCATGTCGAGCGCGCTGACACGGGCCGTGTCGAGCAGGTCGCGCTGGGCGTCGTCGAGCACCGGCGACGGCGGCGAGAGCACCTTGAGCGCCATTTCGAGCGCGTACGCGACTTCGCGCAGCGCCTTGAAGCCGACCGTGGCCGAGGTGCCGGTCAGGGTGTGGGCCGCCTTGATCGCTTCCGGCGTGGCCGCGCGCAGCGGCTCGTGGCGCCACTCGCTGAAATCGCGCTCGAGCACGCGCATCAATTCGTCGGTTTCGGCGAGGTAGATGTGGAACAGCGGCAGCGGGATTTCGATCTCGCCGATGCGCTTCATGCTGTCGTCGGTCGAGACCGAGGGCTGGGTGCCGGCGAGGAATTCGATCACGTTGGCCGGGGCCCCGCGCAGCGCCGCGGCGGATGCCTCGGCGGCAGCTTTCCGGGCGGCGCCTTCCTGGTCGGCGACCTCCTGGGCTTGCGCGGCGGCCATGGCCGCGTTTGCGGCTGCCTGCGTGGCGGCGGCTTCGGCGGCGGCGGCG
>NZ_PXWF02000294.1 GCF_003011895.2 Massilia glaciei
CGCGTCGTCGGCGCCGTCGGCGAACACCAGCAGGGGGGCGGCGTCGGAGGCGCCGGGCAGGCCGGCCGCCGCGCCCAGCGCGAAGGTGGGGCGCGGCGCCAGCGCGAGCAGGGTCATGGGGATCTGGGCGCCGGGCTGCAGGCCGGCCGGCAACTGCATGCGCGCGGCGGCGGCGCCGAGGCGCACCAGGTAGCTGCCGTCGGTGTGGCGGGCCATGATCTCGCCGAGCACCGATTGGCCCACCTGCATCGACAACGCGCGCTGGAATTGCTCCTGGCGCGCGTGGGCGACGCCCTCGACGCGGGCCGCGGCCTCGGCGCGCCCGACCGGGGCCACGCTGTCGGCGCGCGGCAACATCGGATGCCTGCCCGGCCTAGCCGGCGCGCGTGGCGCCGTAGGCGGCGGCCAGCTTGCGTTCGGTGCCGGCCGCGCCGATCTGGGCCGCCAGCTCGGCCATCCAGGGTTCGGTCAGGTTGCGGATCTCGCGGTCGTGCGCGAGGATCTGGTGGATGATGCGCACTTTTTTGGCGCGCGAGTCGCCCGACAGCGGGGCCGCGCCCTCGCCGTCGCGCAGCAGCTGCACGTTGCGCGCGCAGTGCGACTCAAGCGCGACCAGGTTTTCCCAGTCGCGCGAGCGGGCCGCGTCGAGCATGCGCCCGCTCAGCTCCGACATCGACTGGTACAGGGAGATCACTTGTTCGGTGCTCATCATGGTTCAGGCGCTCACGAACGAGGGGGCGCGCGGCGCCAGGCTGCCGTAGGCCGATGGCGCGGCGGCGGCGGGCGCCTTTGGCGGCGCGGCCCGCTGCTGGGCGCCGATCTGGTCCCAGGCGCCCTTGAGGTCGGCCAGCAGCGCGTGCACCTCGCGCAGCATGGCCTCGTCGTTGGCCAGGTTGGCCTGCAGCAACCGCCGCTGCATGTAGTCGTACAGCGCGTCGAGGCTGGCGGCGATCTCGCCGCCGGCCTCCTTGTCGAGGCTGGCGCGCATGCCGTTCTCGATGATGTTGATCGCCTTGGACACGGCCATGCCCTTCTTTTCGGTCTCGCCGGCCTGCATGTGGCCGAGCGCGGCGCTCACGGCCGTCAGCGCGCCCTCGAACAGCATGACGATGAGCTGGTGCGGGCTGGCCGCGGCCACGCCGGTCTCGAGACCGACCTTGGCATAGGCGCTGGCGCCACTTTTCGACGATCCAAACATGGACGTTTCCTTTCAAATTGATGCGTCAATCAGCCGCCGGACATCCTGCTGAGCTGGTCTAGTTGCTGGGTCAAAAAACTGGTGGTCGTGCTCATCCTGCTGATCATCAGGTCGAGCGCGGTGAACTGCGCGCGGTAGCGCTGCTCGATCGCGGCCAGGCGCACGCCGAGCGCCTCCTTGCTCTTGCCGAGCGTCTTGATCGAGGCGGCGATGCCCTCGGTGCGGGCGCCGAGCGCGCCGCCGGCGCCGAGCATCGCGCTCGCGAGCTTGTCGAACTGGAAGGCGTAGCCCTGCGAATAATTGACCGTGCCGCGCGCCCCTAGGGCGCCGCCGTCGATGGTGAGCGCGAGCCCGGTCGAGTCGCCGGTGGCGCTGGTGAGGACCTGGCCGTTGCCGCTGGCGGCCAGGCCGTTGATGGTGCCGGCCACGTCGAGCCCGGCCGTGACGGTGGCTGCGGCGAAATTGAGGTTGGCCTGGCCGTTGCCGCCCGTGATGGACACATTCGAGGCCGAGCCGTACTTGCCCGACACGAGCGAGAGCGCGCCGCCGCCGTCGGCCGACACGGTCACGCTGGCGCCGGCCGCCGAGAGGCTGGCCGCGCCGTTGAGCTTCGATTGCACCTCGGCGGCGAGGGCGGCGGCGCTGGCGTAGGGTTTTTGTTCGAGCGTGATGGTCGCGCTCACCCCGTTGACGGTGACCTCGAGCGTGTCGTTGCCCGGCTCGATGGTCAGGCCGGCGGCGCCGGCGCCGACCGCGGCGCCCCGGGTGGCGAGCCCGGTGACCTCGAGCGCGTAGGCGCCCGGCTTGGTCGCCTCGGAAAAACCCTTGTAGGCGACCAGGCTGTCGCCGCTCTTGCCGGCGGCGGCGAACAGGCCGGCGAAGTCGCCGAAGTTGGTCTCGAGCGCCTTGTTCAGTTTGGTCGAGTCGAGCGCCAGCTGGCCATCCTTCTGCAGCGTCACGCCGATCTCGGAGAGGCGCGAAAAGGCGCCCGCGCCGCCGCCGACGGCCGCGTTGAGCACGGCGCGCATCTGGCCCTGCATATTGCGCACCGAGGCCTCGCCGTTGAGGATGGCGGCCTGCTTGGTGGCCGGGTTGTAGGCGGCCGCGTCGGTGAAATTCTGGTTGATGTCGTTGTAGGCCTTGACGAAGGCGGCCACGGCGGTGGCGACCGAGGCGGTGTCGCGCGCGATCGTGGCGCTGCTCTCGCCGACCTTGAGCAGGTTGAGCGTGACGCCGCCTAGCACGTCGGTGACGCTGTTGCCGCTCTTGGACACGGGCACGCCGTCGACCGTGAACTCGGCGTTCTGGGCGGTCAGGGTTTGCGTGAGGGCCTGGTCCGCGGCCGGGTCGTGCGCGAGCAGGCTCGACAGGCCGGTGCCGGGCCCCGTGTCGGCCACCGAGATCTTCATGCTGGCGGCCTGACCGGTCGCCGTCGAGGTCAGGGCGAGCCGGAACGGGGTGCCGCTGCCGTCGTTGATGATGGTGGCCGAGACGCCGATGGCGGCCGCGTTGATCGCGTCGCGGATGCCGGCGAGCGAATCGTTGCCCGCGTCGATGGTGACGGTCTTGACGCCGGCGCCGGCGCTGGTGAAGCTGGCGTTGTCGTATCGTCCGGTGTCGGCGTCGTAGCTGGCGTTGTTGGCCTCGAGGCCGATGCGGCCGAAGTCGAAGCTGAGCACGCCCTGGCCGACCGGCGCGCCGCTGCTGGCGACGCCGCCGGCGACCAGTTTCTGTGCCTGGGCCAGCTGGCTGACCTTGAGCGCGTAGGTGCCCGGCACGGCGGAGGCGCCGGCGCTGGCGGTGGCGGTGGCCACCGAGGCGTCGCCCGTGCCCACCTTGACGCCCTGGAATTTGCTGATGTCGGACAGGCCGCGGATGGCCGTTTGGAATGCGGAGAGCGCGCCCTTGAGGGTGCCGAAACCGGACAACTTGGTCTGGTAGCTGGCCTCTTGGCGGATCAGTTTGGCAAGTGGCGCTTGTTCCACGGACATGAGCTTGCTGACGATGCCGTCAACGTCCAGGTTGGAACCGATGCCTGCGGATGATAGGCCCACTTTGCCTCCTACGAAAGTCTAGAATATAACTTGTTAACGGCAGGCATCAAGTAAGCTTTAGAGGGGGAAACAGGGCTCTGTTCCCCCCTCGGGTGCTACGCCGTCTCTCGGATGAGCATGCTTTGGAGGCGGTCCAGCGCTTTTGCGATCTCGAGCGTGTCGACCGAGGGCATCTGCCGGATCACCTCCTGGGTCATGCGGTCGACCACCTTGACGATGGTGCGCTCGCTTTCCGAGTCCACCGAAAACTCGAGATTGGGCGAGCGCGACTGGAGGGCGCTGTTGATGCTCTTGAGCGCCCGGTCGACCTCGTCGTCGGTGGGCTTGGAGGAAGCCTGCTGCGCCTTGGCCACGGGGGTGGGCGCGGTCCCGGCCGGCGCCGCCGCCGCGGCGCGGGTGGCGGCGAAGGCCGGGGCCTGCGCGGTACTGCTGGTTGCTTGGATATCCATGACTGCTCCCGTAAGGAGAAACAACCCGGCCGGGAGGAACCCGGGCCGGGCGAGTTGTTACACCGGGCGCCGGGAACTTAGCCGCGCAGCAGGGCCAGCACGCCGTTCGGCAGCGAGTTGGCCTGGGCCAGCATCGCGGTGCCGGCCTGCTGCAGGATCTGGCCGCGCGTGAGCGCCGCCGTTTCCGCCGCGAAGTCAGTGTCCTGGATCCGGCTGCGCGAGGCGGACAGGTTCTCGGAGGTCGTCTGCAGGCTCGTCACGACGGACGAGAAGCGCGCCTGGTAGGCGCCGAGCGAGGCGCGCGAGTTGTTGATCGTCGTCAGCGCGGCGTCGATGGTGCTGAGCGCCGATTGGGCGCCGGCGGCGGTGGTCAGGTTCAGCGAGGACACGCCGGCGCCGGCGGTGGCGGTGGCGACCGCCAAGCCGGGAGCCAGACCGGCATTGGTCGAGCCCGCGTTGACGCCGTTGGCGACGATGATGCCGGCCGCGTCGGCCGAGTTCAGGGTGATGTTGCTGAACGAGGTCGCGGTGCCGGCTGCGCCGATGGCGACGCCGTTGGACACGGTGGTCAAGCCGGTGTTGGTGTCGTCCGCTTCGGCGTTGGCCGACTTGGTGATGCTGATGTTGCGCCCGTCGGCGGCGTTGAGCGCGACGGCGCCGGTGGTGGTGTCGAAGCTGGCCGTCACGCCGGTCTGGGCGGTCTTGGCGTTGATCGCCGCGGTGATCTGCGAGCCGCGCTCGCCGGCGCTGCCGGCGGTGCCGATGGCGCCGATGTCGACGCCGTTGATCAGGATGTCGTTGGCCGCGAGCGCGTCGCCGGTGGTCGATGTAAAGCCGGCCACGCTGGTGGCGCCAACGGTCGCGGTGACCTTGGTCTGGGCCGACACGGCGTTGATGGCGGCGGCCTTGGCGATGCCGCTGGCGTCGGCGCTGACGGACGAGACGCCGTCGCCGCCGGAGGCGCCGACGTTGTAGCCGTTGATGATCAGGTCGCCCGAGGCGAGCGCGGTGGCGGTGTTGTTGGCGCCGACCACGCTGCTGGAGTAGCTCGAGGCGGAACCGACGCCGAGGCTGTTGGCGCGCGCGCTGGCGATGTTGGAGACGGTGATGCGGTCGTTGGCGGTGTTGTTGGCGCCGATCTGGAATGTCTGCGCGTTGAACGAGCCGTCGAGCAGTTTGTTGCCGTTGAACGAGGAGCTCGAGGCGACGCGGTCGATCTCGGCGATCAGGGCGGCCGCCTCGTTGTTGAGCGCGGCGCGGTCGCTGGCGCTGTTGGTCGCGTTGGACGACTGCACGGCCAGTTCGCGGATGCGCTGCAGGTTGTTGCCGATCTGCGCCAGGTCGCCCTCGGCGGTCTGGGCCAGCGAGATGCCGTCGTTGGCGTTGCGGGTGGCTTGGTCGCTGCCGCGGATCTGGGCGGTGAGGCGCTCCGAGATCGCCAGGCCGGCCGCGTCGTCCTTGGCGCTGTTGATGCGCAAGCCGGAGGACAGGCGCTGCAGCGAGGTGGCCAGGCCGGCGGCCGAGGTGGTCAGGTTGCGCTGTGCGTTCAGGGATGCGGTGTTGGTGTTGATGAATGAGGCCATGGGATTCTCCAGACTGGGTGTTCGAGTGGGCTAAGCGCCGCGTTTCACTTTGGTCTGTCCCGCCTTTTCCGGGGACAATCAAACCGCAGTTGAGACTGGTAACGGGCCCGGGTCCGGAAAGTTGATGGTGAAAAACACGAATAAATCTGCGGTTTGGCCCTTCAATCGGCGCGAAGGACGGCGCTAAACGACAGCGCGGGGCGTAACTTTAGGGGCGAAATAATTTTATTTTGCGGGGTGGGGGAGGGGGTTTTATTGTTTATATGATCAAAAAAGACGCCTGCAATGCAAAAATCGGGGAGGCCGCGCTGCAAAAAACCGATCCATAAGCACAACCGGCTCTGGCGCGATCCTCATAGCCGGCTTACCGCCTGGCATTTGTTGTATGGGGCGGCGCATGCGCCACCGCACCCGCGAGGACGATGTGGGTTTGATGTCGCAGGGGATCACTGTCCACGATTCCTGCCTGCCGCTCTTGCCGGCCTTCCGACTACGCCACCACCACCTGGTTCTTGCCGCTGCGCTGGGCCTCGAGCATCGCCTGGTCGGCGCGCTTGAGCAGCGACTCCTGGCCCTCGCCGGGCCGGCGCAGCGCCACCCCGGCCGAGAACGTGATGAACACCTTCTCCTGCTCGTGCAAAAAGAAGTGGCGCGTGAGCTCGCGCTGGAGCCGCGTCATGGTCTGCGCGGCCGCCTCGAGCGTGGTCTCGGGCAGCACGATGACGAACTCCTCGCCGGCGATGCGCGCCACCACGTCGAGCGTGCGCAGGGTGTCCTTGATGACGCGCACCAGGTGCTTGAGCGCGCCGTCGCCGGCGCCGCGCCCGAAGTCGTCGTTGATGCGCTTGAAGTCGTCGAGGTCGAGCAGCGCCACGCACAGCGGCGTGCCGCGCCGCTCGGCGCGCGCGCCCTCGCGCCCGAGCACGTCGTCGAGGCCGCGCCGGTTCAGGCTGCCCGTGAGCTGGTCCTCGCGCACCAGCTCGCTCAAGTGGCGCAGCTTCTCCTCGAGCTCGGCCACGCGCTGCTCGGCCAACTGCACCTCGTTGCGCGCCGCCACCATCTGGTCGCGCGCGGCCAGCGCCTCCTGCTGCACCGAGCGGGTCGCGCGCAGCACCTCGGCCAGCACCCCGCTGAGCTCGCCGATGTCGCGCGCGCCCTTGATCTGCTCGGTGAAACCGGCGATTCTCGCGTGGTAGTCGGCGGTGCTCGCCGCGACCGAGCCGAGACTGTCGACGAAGGTCAGCATCATGTTCTTGACGGTGCCGCGCACGTCCGACAGCGTGTGCTTGAGCTGGCCCTGCTTGAAGACCACCTCCTTCAGGCTGCGCGTGGCGTCCTCGAGCGCGCGCTCGTCGATCGGCCCGGATATCAGGCCCTGCACCGCCGCCACCTGGCCCTTGAGCCAGCTGTCGTCCTCGAGCAATTCGCCCACGTTCTCGAGCAGCAGCTTGAACAGGCGCAGCAGCCCCTCCTGGCGTTCGGCCGCGTCGCCGCCCTGGATCTCGATCTGGTAGCACAGCTGCTTGAGGCGCGCGCCGATCTCGGCCAGCGCGGCGTCGCCGTGGGCCAGCTTGACGGCCGCGCCGAGCGAGGCGGCCTCGCGCATGAGCGTCGGCGCGTCCGCCAGCAGCGACACCAGCGCGAAGCCGAGCGCGCGCCCGAGCAGCTCGCGCAGCAGTTTTTCCTGCACCCCCTCGGCGCTGAGCAGCGGCTCGGGCCGCGCCTTGCGCAGCGCCGCGGCCACGCTGGCGAGCCCGCGCCCGCATTGGTCCCATTCGCGCGCGGCGACCACGCCCTGGAGCCGGCGCCCGGTCGCGGCCAGTTCGCCCGGGGCCTCGGCCAGCCGCCCGGCGAACTCGGCGAGCACGCGTTCGGGCCCGGTGCCCGGCGCCGGCGGCACCGGGATGCCGGCGATGCCGTTGTAGATCGCGGTGTAGGCCTGCGGCGTGGGCGCGATCTTGTTCGCCGCGAGCAGGCGGAACGCCTCGCGCGCGATGTCGGCCGCGTTTTGCGCCGGCTTGGCGGCGCCTGCCGCGCCGTGCGCCGGCTTGGCGGCGCCGCCCGGATGGTGCGCCGGCTTGCCGGCGCCGGCGGGATGGGGCGCGCCCGCAGGCGGTTTGTCGGGAGTGGTGGGCATGGAGCGGGGCTCTTTTTGTCGTCGATCGGCGCTTATTCGATCAACTGGTTCTTGATCGCGTAGTGCGTGAGCTCGGAGTTGTTGCGCAGCTTCATCTTGACAAGCAGGCGCGCGCGGTATTCGCTGATGGTCTTGACCGACAGCGACAGCTCCTCGGCGATGTCGCCCACCGTCTTGCCCGAGGCGATCATGATCAGGGTCTGGTATTCGCGGTCCGACAGCGTGTCGTGCGGGGCGGCGTCGCGGTCCTCGCCGATGTGGGCGGCGAGCTCCTGGGCCAGCGCCGCGCTGACGTACTTCTGGCCGGCCGCGACCTGGCGGATCGCCGTGACCAGCTCGCGCGGGGCGCTCTGCTTGGTCAGGTAGCCGGCCGCGCCGGCCTTGAGCGAGCGGATCGCGTACTGGTCCTCGCGGTGCATCGACAGCATCAGCACGGCGATGTCGGGATTCTCCTTGCGCACCTGCTTGAGCACGTCGATGCCGTTGCGATCGGGCATCGAGATATCGAGCAGCATGACGTGGCATTCGGCGCTGCGGAACAGGCGGATCGCGTCGAGCCCGTTGTCGGCCTCGCCGGCGACGATCATGTCGCGCGACTCGGCCAGGATCTGCTTGAGGCCCTCGCGCACGATGGCGTGGTCGTCGGCGATGAAGACGCGGATGGTGGCTTTGGCGGTCATGGGGGCGCGCTGGCGGCGTTGGTGGAATTGGTGGAATTGGTGGAGCTGGTGGAACTGGTGGTCGGGGCCGCCATTATCGGCGCTTTGGGCGCGGCCAGCTTGATTTTCACGGTCAGCACGGTGCCGCCGCCGTCGGCCGCGTCCAGCGCCAGGGTGCCGCCGAAGCCGCGCGCGCGCTCGCTCATGCCGCGCAGCCCGAACGAGCCCGGCTTGAGGCGGTCGGCCGGCGAGATGCCGACCCCGTTGTCGCGCACCGTCAGCACGATGTGGTGGCGCAGCCGCGCCAGGCGGACCTCGACCCGGCTCGCGCGCGCGTGCTTGGCGATGTTGGTGAACGCCTCCTGGAAAATGCGGAACAGCGCCGTCGCGAGGTCGGCCGACAGGTCGATCTCCCTGTCGCTGCAGGTGAAGCTGCAGGCGATGTGCTCGGCCTGCTTTTCGAATTCCTTGAGCTGCCACTCGAGCGCGGCGACGATGCCGAAGTCGAGCATCGAGGGGCGCAGGTCGAGCGTGATGCGGTGCACCGAGTCGATGCTGCGGTCGACCAACTGGTCGAGATAGGCGGCGCGCTCGGCCAGCTGCGGCAGTTCTGACGGCAGGCGCGCGGCCAGCATCGCCAGCGCCATCTTGATCGCGGTCAGGTTGCCCCCGAGGTCGTCGTGGATCTCGCGCGCGATCCGTTCGCGCTCCTGCTCCTTGACGCGCTCGATGTGGGCGGTCAGCTCGGCGAGCCGGGCGCGCGAGCCCGTTGCCTCGAGCTGCTCCTGGCGGCTGGCCGTGATGTTGGTCATGATGCCCTCCCACTGCACCGCCGCGCCCGCGGCATCGGTGGCGGGCAGGGCGCGCGGCGACGAGCGCAGGTTGATCCACTTGACGTCGTTCCAGGCGTCGATCCGGATCCGGCCCTCCCAGTTCCAGCCCGACAGGTCAAGCGCCGAGGCGCGCATCGATGCGTGGTAGCCGGCCCGGTCCTCGGGCAGGATCAGTTCGGCGAACAGCGCGGGGTTACTCTGCAGCTCGGCGGCGCCGACGCCGAGCAGCGCGGCGCAGCCCTCGCTCAGGTAGGGAAAGGCGGCGCCGCCGTCGCCGCGCAGCACGAACTGGAACACCAGCCCCGGCAGATTGCTGACGATCGCGTCGAAACGGGCCTGCACCTGCGCCAGCGCCAGCCGCGCCGCCCGCAGCGCGTCCGCGTGCGCATCCGCGCCGTCCGCCGCCGCGGGCGTGGAGGGCATGATTGGCGGGGGCGCGGGGCGCAGGGGAGTCGGCTGGTTCATCGAAAACATCATACGTCAAAAAACGTGGCCCCGGAACAATGGCACAGGAGAAACATTGCGCTCGCGGGCAAGAAGCGCGGCACCCCGTTACAATAGAAGCACGCCTTGAGCCAAAACCGGAGCCGCAGCAAGTGAACAAAGCATTCGTCAAAGAGTCCGACAGCGATGAAGACGACGCCGAGGCGCTCGCGCTGGCGCAGGCCATTCCGGCCGGCGCCAAGAACTACATCACCCCGGCCGGCTACCAGCGCATCAAGGACGAGCTGCTGCACCTGATCGACGTCGACCGCCCCGAGGTGGTGCGCATCGTGCACTGGGCCGCCTCCAACGGCGACCGCTCCGAGAACGGCGACTACATCTACGGCAAGCGGCGCCTGCGCCAGATCGACGGGCGCATCCGCTTTTTGACCAAGCGCATGGACGCGGCCGCCGTGGTCGACCCGAGTGTGCACCACGGCAACGACCAGGTGTTCTTCGGCGCCACCGTCAGGTACGCCAACAGCGCCGGCGAGGAGCACACGGTGACCATCGTCGGCATCGACGAGCTCGATCCGCTCAAGGGCAAGATCAGCTGGGTCTCGCCGGTGGCGCGCGCCATGACGAAGGCGCGCGAGGGCGACCTGGTCACGCTGCAGACGCCGCTCGGCAACGAGGAGCTCGAACTGCTCGAGGTGCGCTACCCGGCGCCGCCCGAACCCTGATTTCCATTTTAAAAAGAGCCGCCAGCATGTCGACCGCCCCCGTCACACTGAACCATCTGTTGCGCATCCCGCTCGCCGCCGAAGTCCACTCGCGGCCCTCGCTGCGGCTCGGCGCCAACGAAAACCTGACCCACCTGGCCGTCTACACGCGCGGCGCCGGCGGCGACGACGCCGACCAGGGCGAGCGCCAGCACGAGCTGCTGGTGTCGCTGTGCCAGAACTTCGGCGTCTCCGGCCCCCATTTCGACGCCAGGTATTTCTTCCACGATTTCGGCAGCTTCCGCCTGCAGTGGGAGTGTCACACCGAATTCACCACCTACACCTTCGCCGAGGAGCAGGGCGCGCCGCTGCCGCTGGTCCAGGCCTTCGAGCAGGTGCCGCTGCGCCACATCCCGCTCAAATGGCTGCACGAACTGAACGGCAAAGTCATGGTCGCCACCCACGTGGTGCTGCAGCAGGACGGCGCGGGCCTGCCGGCGATGCGCGAGTTTTTCGGCGGCAATTTGCTGGTCGGCAGCAACGCGCTCGAATCGGCGCGCCTGTGGACCGATTTCGCGATCGCGCCGGACGGTTTCGGCCGTTTCGTGGTGCAGGACCTGGGTCTGCACCACCAGCAGTCGGGGCGCCTGGTGCAGCGCGTGCTCGAGATCGAAACCTACCGCATGATGGCCCTGCTGGGCCTGCCGCACGCGCAGCAGGGCGCGCCCGTGCTCAACGGCATCGAGGCCGAGCTGGCCCGGCTCTCGGCCGGCATGACCGACTCGACCGACGCCGTCTCGGCCGGCGGCACCGCGCAGGACGGGCCCGACGACGAGCGCGACCTGCTGCACAAGATCACGGCGCTGGCCGCGCGCATGGAGAAACTCGCGCTCGAGAACAGCTACCGCTTCGCCGCCTCCAAGGCGTATTTCAGGCTGGTGCAGGCGCGCATCGAGGAGCTGCGCGAGACCCGCATCGACGGCGTGCCGACGGTCGGCGAATTCATGGACCGGCGCCTCGCGCCGGCGATGAGCACATGCGAATCGATGGTGCGGCGCCAGCAGGCGCTGGCCGAGCGGATCGGGCGCACCAACGACTTGCTGCGCACGCGCGTGGGCATCGTGCAGGAGCAGCAGAACCGGCGCATCCTCGAGTCGCTCAACTCGCGCGCGGCGCAGCAACTGCGGTTGCAGCAGGCGGTCGAGGGCTTGTCGGTGGTGGCGATCTCCTACTATTCGATCGGGCTGCTCAACTATGTGGGCAAGGCGATGAAGGCGGCGGGCTGGCCGGTCAACCCGGACGTCGCGACGGGCGTGATGATCCCCGTGATCCTGCTGGCGGTCTGGTTCGGGCTGCGGCGCATGCACCACCGCGTGGCGGCATAGCGAAAATGTGGTCGGAGGCGGGGCGGGGTCCGGGACGCCGACTGGGAGGCTGGGAGTCTTTCGAGCATGCCCTTCCATCGCGCCGGAAGCGCCCGCTCGTCGTGGAAAATGCTCGCCATAGCCCAAGCTATGGCTGTGCTTTGCGCCTCGATCGGCCACCTTCTGGCGCGCTGCTCGGACACGTCCGAAAAACTTTCAGCCTCTGAGCCGATGACCCCGGGCCCCCCGCCAACTCACTCTGGCATTCATGCTCGTTTACGCATCTGTTTCGTTCTCGTTTTGTCGCATTCACCCTCGCTCAAAATTGCCCATTTAAACAACGACAAAAACCGCCAGAACCAGACAAAACGCGCATTCTAAACGAGCACGAATGCCAGACGGTTGAATCGCACCCCGCACACCCCCGCCGTTGATTATTGAGACTTAACAACATCCAACGCGCCCTGCACCTCTTGCATGCGCCCGTCACGCGCCACCCCAGCCGTCATTCCTGCCATTGGCAGGAATGACGGCTGGGGTGGCTCACCTCGCGCAGGTGTGTGCCGATCAGTTCGGAAAAACTGGCCGTGCTCGTGACTTGGTCGTACTCGCCATTTTTTTGGCGTGCGCGGATGGCGCTGTTCATCTTGGTGGCGGCGTCCGGGAGCACGTAGTTGGCGTTCACTTTGACGGCCAGTTAGTCTATGACCCGGGCCCGGGTGGCCCCGTCGATCACCATGTCGGGCGCCAACGGTTCGGATGACGCGGCCCTATCGCGCCAGGCGGAAGGTGCCCGCCTGCCAGTGCCGGCCGCCCGGGCTGGCCGTGCCGTGCCAGCCGAGGGCCAGCAGCCCCTTGGCGATGAGCCGGTTCATGATCCCATGCCCGACCAGCAGCACCGGCCCGCTGGACGCGCGCGCGACGAGCCGCGCCTTTCTTGGCGCGCGCCCGCGCCAGCGCGACCGGCTCGACATCGCGCGCGTATCCGGAACCGGCCGGCCGTGGCGCATCAGGGTGATTTCGAGCATGCTTGCGATAGGTTGGGCCAGGCGATGCTAGGCGCGTTCGCGCTCGACCCGGGTCACGCCGGGCACGCGCCGCAGGTTGCGGATCAGGCCGGCGAGGTGGACGCGGTCCTTGATCTGGATCGTGAAGCGCAGCTGCGTCATCGCGTGCTCCTTGTCCTCGTCCATGCCGACGTAGGTGATGTTGGCGTCGGCCTCGCCGATCTCGGCCGCGACGCGCGCGAGGATGCCTTTTTCGTTGTCGATGAGCAGGCGGATGCGGCAATCGAAGCGGCGGTTCAGTTCGCCCCCCCACTGCACCGCGATCCAGCGCTCCGGCTCCTTGCCGCGGGTGCGCTTGGCCGGCAGGCAGTCGCTCGTGTGCACGATCAAGCCTTGGTCGCGCCGCAACTGGCCGACGATGGTGTCGCCCGGAATCGGCAGGCAGCACGGCGCCAGTTGCACCGAGACGCCCTCGGTGCCGTAGATGGTCACCGGGTCGAGCTCGCTCGCGTCGTGGTCCTCGGGCAGCCAGGCCGGGTCGTCGTCGCACAGGCCGAAGATGTGGCGCGCCACCAGCGCGGCGACGCGCTTGCCGATGCCGATGTCGGCGTACAACTCCTCCATCGAGTTGGCCGACGATTCGTTGAGCAGCCGCTCGACCAGCGGCGGCGCCAGCTCGGGCTTGATGTTGAGCGCGGTGAGCGCCTGCCTGAGCAGCTCGTGCCCGAGCTCGACCGACTCGGGCAGGTTGATCGTGCGCAGGTGGTGCCGGATCGCCGAACGGGCCTTGCCGGTGCGCACGAAGGCGAGCCAGGTCGGGCTCGGGCGCGAGGCCTTGTCGGTGACGATCTCGACGATGTCGCCGTTGCGCAACTCGGTGCGCAGCGCGGCCGTCTCGTTGTTGATCCTGACCGACACGGTGTGGTCGCCGATGCCGGTGTGGATGCTGTAGGCGAAGTCGAGCGCGGTGGCGCCGCGCGGCAGCGCGATGATCTTGGACTTGGGCGTGAACACGTAGACCGAGTCGGGGAACAGGTCGACCTTGACGTGCTCGAGGAACTCGGCCGAGTCGCCCGTCTGCTGCTGGATGTCGAGCAGCGACTGCAGCCACGCGTGGGTGCGCTGCTGCAGGTCCGACAGGTTCGAGTCGCCGTTTTTATAGAGCCAGTGCGCGGCCACGCCGGACTCGGCGGTGCGGTGCATCTCCTGGGTGCGGATCTGGAATTCGACCGGCGTGCCGTACGGGCCGATCAGGGTCGTGTGCAGCGACTGGTAGCCGTTGAGCTTGCGGATCGCGATGTAGTCCTTGAACTTGCCCGGCATCGGCTTGTACAGGCCGTGCAGGGTGCCCAGCGCCACGTAGCAGTTGGCGAAGTCGTCGACCACCACCCGGAAGCCGTAGACGTCGAGCACCTGCGAGAACGACAATCGCTTGCTGCGCATTTTTTTGTAGATGCCGTACAGGGTTTTTTCGCGCCCGTACACCTCGGCCCCGAGCTCGGCCGCGGCGAGCGTGACCTTGACCGATTCGAGGATCTTCTTGACCACCTCGCGCCGGTTGCCGCGCGCCGCCTTGACCGCCTTGGCCAGGGTCCGGTAGCGCAGCGGGTACAGGTGCGAGAACGCGAGGTCCTGCAGTTCGCGGTAGATGTTGTTGAGGCCGAGCCGGTGCGCGATCGGCACGTACACCTCCATCGTCTCGGAGGCGATGCGGCGCTTTTTGGCCGCCGTCATGTGCTCGAGCGTACGCATGTTGTGCAGGCGGTCGGCCAGCTTGATCAGGATCACGCGCACGTCGCTGGCCATGGCCAGCAGCATCTTGCGGAAGTTTTCCGCCTGCGCCTCGATCTGGCTCTGGAATTCGATTTTTTCCAGTTTGGACAGGCCGTCGACGAGCGAGGCGACGGGCGCCCCGAAGTGCTCGATGAGCTCCTCCTTTTTGACGTCCTGGTCCTCCATGACGTCGTGCAGCAGCGCGGCCATGATGGCCTGGGCGTCGAGCTTCCATTCGGCGCAGATCTCGGCCACGGCGATCGGATGGGAAATGTAGGGTTCGCCCGACTTGCGCACCTGCCCGAGGTGTTTCTCGTCGGAGAAGCGGTACGCTTCCTTGACCTTTTTGAGTTCGGAGGGGGTGAGGTATTCGGCCAGTTGCGCCGACAGATGTGTCACGGAGGCGACGCCGGGCGCGCTCGCGGGGGGCGCGGCCCCGTCGTGGGGCCGGGACGCCGGACGCGGGGGCCGGGCCGCTGACGTTCCTGGGGAGCTTGAATCCGGTGTGGTCAAATTCATACGTTATGTCAATCAGCCGCAGCGTGGAAGCTTGGCGCAAAAAGGGCGGGTTGACACTCTCCAGGCACGCCGAGGCTTACATCGGCACCTTTTTGAGCATTTCGATGCCGACCTTGCCGGCCGCGATCTCGCGCAGCGCGACCACGGTCGGCTTGTCCTTGGCGTCGACCTTCGGGGTGTGGCCTTGCAGCAACTGGCGCGCGCGGTAGGTCGCGGCGAGGGTCAGCTGGAAGCGGTTCGGGATCTGTTTCAAGCAATCTTCAATGGTAATGCGTGCCATTTTGTTTCCTAATAGACGGTGTAGACGGTGGTGTTTGTCGTGTCACGACTGTTGCGCATGGATGCCCAGTTGGGCAAACAGCGGGGCGTTGCGGGCGGCCTGCTGGGCGAACCGGCAGCGCGTCGCGGTGACGATCGCGCGCATCTCGTCGAGCGCGACGTCGAATTCTTCGTTGATAATAACATAGTCGAACTCCCGGGCGTGCGCGATCTCGCCGCCGGCGGCCAGCAACCGCTTGGTGATCACGTGCGGCTCGTCCTGGCCGCGCTTGTAGAGGCGCTCCTCGAGCGCGGCGATCGACGGCGGCACGATGAAGATCCCGGCCATGTCCGGAAACTGGCGGCGCACCTGGTGCGCGCCCTGCCAGTCGATCTCGAGCAGGATGTCGGTGCCCAGCTTCATCTGCTGCTCGACCACCAGGCGCGAGGTGCCGTAGTAGTTGCCGTGCACCTCGGCCCACTCGAGGTATTCGCCCGCGGCGGTGCGCGCGGTGAAGTCCTCGACCGTCGTGAAGTGGTATTCGCGCCCGTCCTGCTCGCCGGGGCGCGGCGCGCGCGTGGTCGTCGAGATCGACAGCTTGATGCCGGGCTCGCGCGCGAGCAGGGCGTTGACCAGGGTCGACTTGCCCGCGCCCGACGGCGCCGCGACCACGAACAGGCTGCCGGAGAAACCGGCGTTAACAGTAGCCATACACTTCCTTCAAAAACGTGATGCGCCGGGCGGGCCGGCGCGCTGACAAAAGCTTATTGATTGTTGCTCAACACCGTCTACAGCAAACTATGTCAAGCACTTTGCCTATGAATTTAGGTTCTATGGGTCCCCGCCTCCGCGAGGACGATGGGGTGGCGGATTTTGCTTTGACCTTTAGGGCGCCTATTCGAGGTTTTGCACCTGCTCGCGCATCTGTTCGATGAGCAGCTTCAGTTCCATCGAGGCGTCGGCCAGCTCCTTGACCGAGGCCTTGGCCCCGAGCGTGTTCGCTTCGCGGTTGAGCTCCTGCATCATGAAGTCGAGCCGCTTGCCGACCTGGCCGCCCTTTTTGAGGATGTGGCGCGTCTCGGTCAGGTGCGCGGTCAGGCGCGAGAGCTCCTCGGAGACGTCGATCCGGATGCCGTACAGCGTCACCTCCTGGCGGATCCGCTCGAACGCCTCCTGGCGCGTGAGCGTCGACGGCGTGCCGTGCCCGGCCATGCCGAGCGCGTCCTGCATGCGCTCGACCGCCTTTTGCTGGAACGCCGCGATGACCTGGGGGATGAGCGGGGTGATGCGGCGCACGATGACGTCCATGGCGTCGATGCGCGAGACCAGCATGCTTTCCAACGCGGCGCCCTCGCGCCGGCGGCTCTCGACGAAGGCGGCCACGGTCACGCCCGTGAGCGCGGCGACGTCGGCCTGCAGCGACTCCTGTCCGACCTGCGCCTCCTCGATCACGCCGGGCCAGCGCAGCAGCTCGGCCACCGACATCGGGTTGGCCGTGGCGAAATGCCGGGACACTTCATCCTGAAGGCGGGCCAGGTCGGCCAGCAACACCGTGTTGAGCACCTGGGAGGCGCCGGCGACCTTGCGTCCGAAACTGAGGCGGGCCTCGACCTTGCCGCGCGTGATGGCGGCCATGATGGCCGCGCGCAGGTCCGGCTCGAGCGAGCGCAGCTCGTCGTTGATGCGGAACTGGAGGTCGAGGAAGCGCGAGTTGACGCTCTTGATTTCGATCGTCAGGGTGCCGGCCGCGCCGTCGCTCGTGGCGACCGCATAGCCTGTCATGCTAGAAATGCTCAATGGAGTCCCCAGTAGTTTTTATCTTTTCTTTACAAAGCAGTGATTTATCCACACAATCATCCTGTTAAGCAAGGAACCTACATGGCTGCACAAAATAACGCTCCCTTGCCCGATGGGATGGAAATTGCCGGATACCGCATTGTAAAGAAAATTGCCTCCGGCGGGTTTAGTATTGTTTACCTCGCCAACGACCCCGACGGCAATGCGGTCGCGATCAAGGAATACCTGCCAAGCGCGCTCGCGCTGAGGCAGCCGGGCGAGCTCGCGCCGGTCATTCCGAAGGCCAACCTGGCGGTGTTCCGGATCGGGCTCAAGTGCTTCTTCGAGGAGGGCCGCGCGCTGGCCATGATCGCCCATCCGAACGTGGTGCGCGTGCTTAACTTCTTCCGCGCCAACGAGACCGTCTACATGGTCATGGGCTACGAGTCGGGCCATTCGCTGCAGGAGCACGTGGCGCGCCTGTCGGCCAAGGGCAAGCGCCTGTCGGAGGAGTCGATCCGGCGCATCTTCATGGGGGTGTGCGCCGGCCTGCGCGAGGTGCACACCAACAAGCTGCTGCACCTGGACCTGAAGCCGGCCAACATCTACCTGCGCACCGACGGCACCCCGATCCTGCTCGACTTTGGCGCCGCCCGCCAGACCTTCAACGCGGACGTGCCCAAGCTGACGCCGATGTACACGCCCGGCTTCGCGCCGCCCGACCTGTACAACAAGCACGCCAACCTCGGGCCCTGGTCCGACATCTACAGCATCGGCGCCTCGATGTTCGCCTGCATGAGCGGCTCGCCGCCGCAGCCGGCCGACCAGCGCAAGCTCGAGGACAAGATGGAGGCCTATTACGCGCGCTGCGAGGACCGCTACACGCCCGAACTGATCGGGATGGTGCGCTGGTGCCTCGAAATGGATCCGCTCAAGCGTCCGCAAAGCCTGTTCTCGCTGCAAAAGCAGCTCAGGAGCAAGCTGCCCGGCGGCGGCGCGACCGAGGCCGCCCCCGGCATGCGCGACGCCCTGGCCGAGCAATGGCGCGGCCTGGTCGGGCGCTTCGGCAAGGGGAACGGCAAGAAACCAGGCGACACGAGCGCCTGACGGCGCCCAGTTTGAAAGCGCCCAGTTTGAAAGCGCCCAGTTTGAGAGCGCCCAGTTTGAGAGCGCCTATTAAGGAGTAATAAATGCAATTTTCCGTCTATCAGGAAAGCCAAATCGGCGGACGCAAGGTCAACCAGGACCGGATGGGCTACAGCTACACGCGCGATTCGCTGCTGCTGGTGCTGGCCGACGGCATGGGCGGCCACCTGCGCGGCGAGGTCGCCGCCGCGATCGCGGTGCAGGCGCTGTCGACCCTGTTCCAGCAGCAGGCGCAGCCGTTCATCAAGCGGCCGGTGCGCTTCCTGGAGGAGGCGTTCCTGGTCGCGCACGAGGAGATCGCGCGCTACAAGAACGAGCACAACATGCCCGAGTCGCCGCGCACCACGCTGGTGGCCTGCCTGGTCCAGCACAGCAGCGCGATCTGGGCCCACTGCGGCGATTCGCGCCTGTACTGGGCGCGCGACGGCGCCATTTTGGGTCGCACGCGCGACCATTCGCACATCGAGCATTTGATCGCCAAGGGCCTGGCCGATCCGTCCGAGCGCGCCACCCATCCGGACCGCAACAAGCTCTACAACTGCCTGGGCGCGAACTCGCTGCCGCAGGTCGACATTTCGCGCCAGGCCGCGCTGCAGCCGGGCGACGTTTTGCTGCTGTGCTCGGACGGGCTGTGGTCGATGCTGCCCGAGGACGACATTTTGCGCGCGCTGAGCACGCAGACGATCGTGCGCGCCGTGCCCGACATGCTCAACCTGGCGGTGCTGACCGGCGGCGACAAGAGCGACAACGCGACCGCGCTGGCGATCATGTGGCAGGGCAATCCGGAGACGGGCGTGGCCGACGCCCCGGGCGTGGCGCCGAACGTGATCTCGACCCAGATGCTGGCCGAGGACCAATCCAATTCCACGATCCTGGGCGGGGCCGAGACGGTCACGCCGTCCGACATCGTCGACGAGTTCGGCGACGACGAGATCGAAAAGGCGATCGCCGAGATCCGCGAGGCGATCGAACGCTCGTCGCAGGCGATCCTCAACAAGTAGTCTTTGGTTCGTTCCTTTGACGCATTCCTGTGACGCATTCCTGTGACTCAATCAGAAAAACAATCTTCAAACAAGGCAATCCATGACATTTGAAAGCCGCCCGAGCGGGCGCCCGGTCGACCAGCTGCGCAACGTCGTCCTCACCCGCCAGTACACCAAGCACGCCGAGGGATCGGTGCTGATCGAATGCGGCGACACCAAGGTGATCTGCACGGCCAGCATCGAGGACAAGGTGCCGGGCTTTTTGAAGGGGAAGGGGCAGGGCTGGCTGACGGCCGAATACGGCATGCTGCCGCGCTCGACGCACACGCGCATGGACCGCGAGGCCGCGCGCGGCAAACAGTCGGGCCGCACGCAGGAGATCCAGCGCCTGATCGGGCGCTCGCTGCGCGCCGCGTTCGACCTGGAAGGTTTCGGCGAGCGCACGCTGCACCTCGACTGCGACGTGATCCAGGCCGATGGCGGCACGCGCTGCGCCTCGATCACGGGCGCGATGGTGGCCGCCCACGACGCCTTCACGCAACTGGTGGCGCGCGGCGCGATCGCGGCGGTGCCGCTCAAGCATTTCGTGGCGGCCATCTCGGTCGGCGTGTACAAGGGCGAGCCGGTGCTCGACCTCGACTATGTCGAGGATTCTGACTGCGACACCGACATGAACGTGGTCATGACGGACGCGGGCGCGTTCATCGAGGTGCAGGGCACGGCGGAGGGCGCCGCGTTCGACCGCGCCGGAATGAACCGCCTTCTCGACCTGGCGCAGGCCGGCGTGGCCGACCTGATCAAACTGCAAAAGCAGGCCGTCGGCCTGGTGTAAGCCCGGCCGAAAAAGCCAACAGAGCCGGCGCAGTAAATGGGGGTCAGAGTTTTTTTTCGCGGGTGTATGCGAAAATTACTCTGACCCCTATTTACTGCGCCGGCGAACCGAAGCCGCTAAAATACCGCCTTTGATGCGAGCCCACCGATGACCCAACGCCTGATCCTCGCCTCCAACAACCCCGGCAAGCTCAAAGAATTCAGCGAAATCCTGCTGCCGGTCGGCTTCACGCTGCACCCGCAGGGCGAATTCAACGTGCCCGAATGCGACGAGCCGTTTTCCACCTTCGTCGAGAACGCGCTTGAAAAGGCGCGCCACGCGGCTCGCCTGACGGGCCTGCCCGCGCTGGCCGACGACTCGGGCGTGTGCGTCAACGCGCTCGGCGGCGCCCCCGGGGTGTGGTCCGCGCGCTACGCGGGCGAGCCCAAATCGGACGCGCGCAACAACCAGAAGGTGCTGGCCGACCTCGCCGCGCACGCCGACAAATCGGCCTACTACTACTGCGTGCTGGTCTACGTGCGCCACGCCGACGACCCGCAGCCGGTCATCGCCGACGGCAGCTGGCACGGCGAACTGACCCCGACCGCGCGCGGCGGCAACGGCTTCGGCTACGACCCGCACTTCTGGCTGCCGTCGCTGGGCAAGTGCGCCGCCGAACTGAGTTCGCCAGAAAAAAACGCCCTGTCGCACCGCGGCCAGGCCCTGCGCGCGCTGGTGGAAAAGCTGCGATGATCCCGATCAAACCGGTCGCCGACACCGCCGGCGCGCCGCGCGCGCCGCGCTCGGCCGACAGCGCCCTGCAATACCTGCAGCCTGGCACGCTCAACCTGAGCGCCTTGCCGCCGCTGTCGCTGTACATCCACTTTCCGTGGTGCGTCAAAAAATGCCCGTACTGCGATTTCAATTCGCACGAGTCGCGCGGCGTGATGCCAGAGGAGGAATACCTGGCCGCCGTGCGGCTCGACCTCGAGCAGTCGCTGCCGCTGATCTGGGGCCGCAAGATCTACACCATCTTCATCGGCGGCGGCACCCCGAGCCTGATGTCGGCCGCCGGCCTGGACCGCCTGATGTCGGACGTGCGCACCCTGCTGCCGCTCGACGGCGCGTGCGAGGTCACGATGGAGGCCAACCCCGGCACCTTCGAGGCCGAGAAATTCAAGTCCTACCGCGCCAGCGGCATCAACCGCCTCTCGATCGGGATCCAGAGCTTCAACCCGAACCACCTCAAGGCGCTCGGGCGCATCCACGACGACAAGGAGGCGCGCCGCGCGGTCGAGATCGCGCACGCCAACTTCGACAATTTCAACCTCGACCTGATGTACGCGCTGCCGTCGCAGACGCTGGCCGAGGCCAAGTACGACCTCGACACGGCGCTGTCGATGGCGCCGCCGCACCTGTCGCTGTACCACCTGACGATGGAGCCCAACACGCTGTTCGCCAAGTACCCGCCGGCGCTGCCCGACGACGACGCCAGCGCCGACATGCAGGACCTGATCGCGAGCGAGACGGCGGCGGCCGGCTTCACCCAGTACGAGGTGTCGGCCTACGCCCGGCCGGGCCGGCAGGCTCGCCACAACCGCAACTACTGGGAGTTCGGCGACTACCTCGGCGTTGGCGCGGGCGCGCACTCGAAGATCTCGTTCCCGCACCGGGTGCTGCGCCAAGCCCGCTTCAAGCAGCCCAAGGCCTACATGGAGTCGGCCCGCGCCGGCAACCCGGTGCACGAGGAAGTCGAGATCGGGCGCGCCGACATGGGCTTCGAGTTCATGCTCAACACCTTGCGCCTGACGGGCGGCTTCGACCCGAACCTGTTCGGCCAGCGCACCGGCATGAGCATCAACGCGATCGAGAAGCCGCTCAACGAGGCCGAGGCCAAGGGCCTGCTGTACCGCGACCACAAGATCATCCGCCCCACCGAACTGGGCATGCGTTTCCTCAACGACCTGCAGCAGATGTTCCTGCGGGACTGAGATGCTAACCATTTTTGTATAGACTGGAGCGGGGTCATGCATTTTTGTATGGCCCGGGCGGCCGCACATTGACCAGAAAGGCAGACATGAAGATCAGATCATTGAGCGCCATGGCGGCGTTTGCCGCTTTGTGCCTTGCGGGGCGGGCAGTGGCAGCCGATCCGGCGCCAGCAGCGCCCGCCGCAACGCAGGCGACCAAGGTGGTTTCGCTGCTCGGGGTGTCGGATCCGACCCTGATCCTGATCCGCGACCTCACGGGCAAGTCCATGCTGAGCTTTGAAGCTGACCGCAAGATCGAACTCGACGCGAACCGCAGGTTCGAGCAGGCGGTCAAGGATCGCAACTTCAAGTTCGCCGGCGTGATGGTCGACGCGCTCACGCGCGAATTCAAGAAAAAAAACGTGACGCTCACGTACCTAAAGGACCAGAAGGGGAAACTGGCCGCCGACGGCAAGAGCGATGAATACTCGGCCGTCAAAGTCGGCACCGACACCTTTCTCGTGGTGTGGTTCGGTCCGGTCGGCTTTCTGAACATCGCCAAGCCCAAGATGGCCTACAAGCCTTTGCTCGTCGTAAATGCCAAGCTGATCGACGCCAAGACGCAGCGCATGCTGTTTTTAAAGACCTACAACGCGGGCTACGCCGCCGCGATCAAGGGCGTCGAGAACGTCGAACTCGACATGCGGTACACCTTTCCCGATGTCGACAAGGCGATGAAGCGCATCGATCTAGGATTCGAAGGCTACACGGCCGCCGAAAAATTGATCGCAGAACGCATCGTCCGGGATATTGGCCTGAAGTAGGCGTGGACTGAATCAAGCGTGGCCTGAGGAAAGCGTAGCCTGAGGAAAGCGTGGCCTGAATCAAGCGGCGGGCTCAAGCAAACTGCGGGCTCAAGCAAGCTGCGGGCTCAAGCAAGCGGCGCGTTGAAATAAGCGGTTTGCAATAAGCGGCCGCGCCTCCTCACATCGACTTGGAACCGACCATCATCTGGATTGCCTTCGACAGGCCGGTGACGACGCGCGCCATGTCGTCGTAGTCGAGCTTGTCCGGTGTGCCGTGCGCGGTGTGGTAGTACGGGTAGCGCAGGAAGGCGGTGTCGGTGACCATCAGGGCCGGATAGCCCGCGCGCGCGTAGGAGGCATGGTCCGAAAACGTGACGCCCTCGACAAACGCGGGCGCGGCCAGTCCTTCGGACGGAAACTGCGCGCTCGAGCCGAAGGCGCCCAGCGCTCTCCGGATCAGCCCGGCGGATTCAAGCGTGCCCACGAAAGCGATGAAGTTGCCCGCGTCGGAAAACGCGGCTCCTACGCCCCGCCGATACTGCTGGCGGCCCGTATCGTCCGAGTGGCAGCCGATGGGGTCGGTGATCAGCGCCGCCTCGACATTGCGCCCCTGGCGGCGCAGCCGTTCGGCGTGGGGGCGGCTGCCCATGCCGGGGGTGTTGAAATAAGGCGGCTCCTCGTTGACGAAGAACACGAACTTGACTTCGGTGCCCTCGGCGAGCGGCGTGTCTTTGAGCAGGCGCGCGAGCTCGATGACGGCGGCGGTGCCACTGCCGTTGTCGTTGGCGCCGGGCGCGCCGGGCGCCGAATCGTAGTGCGCGCCGATGATGAAGATGCGCGCGGGCGCCTTGCCGGGCGCGGTGTTGGAGATAGACACCTCGATGTTGCGCACATGGTGGTCGCGCGCGACATAGCGCTGCTGCTGCACCGTGTAGTGGGCGCTGGCGAGCGTGGTTTCGATGTAGCGCGCGGCCTCGTCGAGCTTGTCGGTGGGGCTTGTGTTGAGTTCGACGCTGGCGATGCTCGTCACGTGCCGGCGCATGCGTTCGGCCAGGTCGGCCTGCGCGCTGGTGACCGGCGGCGGCAGCGCGCTGAACGATTTGCCCGGCATGCCAAGAATGCCCGACAGGGCCGTCGCGGCGGTCGCCATGACTGCGACCAAAATGCATGCGAGGAAAATCCAGACATGTTTTGCGGAAATTTGCATGGAGGGCCCCTTGGCGCAGTCACGATAGCACCAAGGGTAGACAGCGGGGCAGTCTGGCCGGTTCCGTTGGCGCGGGCGGCGTGCCGCAGCGTTGCTCTCCGAGCCCAATCGGGGCCCACAATACAGTTTTATCTAGCCACGCGTGCTGTCTGGTACCGTCGACATCAACTTGGCACCGCAACTGGTCAGGTGGCCCTCAAAGGCGACCGGAATGCCATCGATCAGAACCTTAGGGTCGCCTTCTGCGATTACGCAAATCTCATGGCCGCGCTGGGGGCAAAAACAGCGGTCGCCCACGCGCGCGACGGCGCGTCCCATGACAGTGCTGTTGGATGCAGCAGAGATGACTTTGCCACCGTGGGTGGTCGGATCGTTCAAGCGTATTACGCCGCGCATGGGTGTTTCCTTTTAAGGCAATCGTAGATTGGGCTGCTGCGCCAGGGCTACGCGCAGTCTCCTGGATCACTTTGAATAGCCCTGCGACTGTGGTTTTGCATCGTGACGCAATCCCCACCATGGCAAGTAGGCGTTATTGCTGCCACGCGCGCGGAACCAAGGCTCGTACGCATCAATGGGGC
This sequence comes from Massilia glaciei, assembly GCF_003011895.2. Lineage (GTDB taxonomy): Bacteria > Pseudomonadota > Gammaproteobacteria > Burkholderiales > Burkholderiaceae_D > Telluria_A > Telluria_A glaciei. The sequence continues at coordinate 24,258 of NZ_PXWF02000294.1, forward strand.
GCACTTTGGCGGGCGGAACCACCAGTACCGCCGTCGGCTCGGCAGCATCACTCGTACCCGCTACCAGCACGTGTTTGCCAATGTGGTTGGCATAGGCGATGCCAAGCGCCACGTTGGTCAGCGCGGTGCCGGCTCCCATTTCACCCAGAAGGGCGGGCGTATTGAAGGTCTGCTTCATGAAATCGAATTCGACCAGTTCCGTGGTGAGTGTCTGCGCGAGGATAGCGAGGCGGTCCGAAGAGGCGGGGTGGGTGTTGTTGGCGTCGTGTATCACGTAGCCGATGTCGCTGTCTTGCTTGCCAGCGTTGAACGCTGCGGCCTCAATCGTGGCTTTCCACGCCTGGACTGCACGCGCAGGCAAACCTTTCTTCGCTTCGTAATCATCTAATTTTTTACTGGCGGGATAGCCGAGCCATGCCAGTGGTTCCCGTTCGGTTTTATAGTCCGGTCCCGCGAGTACGAGCAACACCATGTTCTCGTTGATCTGTTTATATTTTTGTGGAAAGCTTGGTGCGTCCCAATTCATCACCCAGACGGTTTCCTCTGGATGGGATTTTAAGTGGTTAAGACCCGCAGACAATGAAGTGAAACCAGCATTCGCGCCACCCATCGTTACATGGACTATGGGCGACGTTGCTCGCGTCCATACTTCTGGCATTGAAGTATTCCCAATGCCAAAAGTAGAGATGATGCCATCGCGTACGGACTCTGCTGCCACAATCGGATCTATCCGATCAGTTGGCAATGCATATTCAACATGAATGCCGGCTAATTCACGCCACGTTTTTTTGTCATCATTTGATGCGACATTATAGAAATAAGTTGAGCTGGTGTAGTAAATATCATGGAAGAGGGTCAGCATTTCAAGTACGTACTTGTTGTGAAAACCAGCTACCGAATCACGTCCATTGTCGCCGCTGGAAATAATTCCTATCGCTTGAAGCTTGGAATATTTCTCTGGATTTGCGCGGACCATATCGTCATCCTTGTTCGGCTTCACCATACCCAGGGTCCAGAGTAGTTGCCACTCCGTAGGATAGTCGCGTCGTTGCAGCGGATTGAGCCATTGCACACCAACTACCTGAGCCTTCAACGGTTTTTCCGGTGCAGAAACGATTCTCGTGCTTGCTGCTGTTGCAGGCGTAGAAGAGGACGCTCCATACGTAAGCGTTGTTAGCACGATCCCTGCAAAAAAAGCGGGAATAAGCAGAAATCGAGTCATAAGTTCTCCATTGGTCAATATACGGGAGGTGCTACTATCAGCACGCCACGAAAAAAAACACGCCAGGCCAACGGCGATCGCGAAAGCAAGAAAAGTCCAGCCAAGCCTGCTGGTGCGGGTTGCGATGAATTTTTTCATTATCCCACTCATTTTTTTTCCGCCATGATTGCGCGATGATTAACTATTTTTATTGGCATGGACCCCTCTGAGCAATCCACCCAACTTAAGGATTTCA
>NZ_PXWF02000295.1 GCF_003011895.2 Massilia glaciei
ACCTGGGCCTCGCCGCGGCTGCAGTCGATGCCCGAGGCCAGCCGCAACCGCCTGCTCGCGCTGGTCAACGCGGCGCTGCCGCTGGTGGCCGCGAGCGGCGCAGACGCCGGCGGCGCCCCGGCCGCGCCGGGCAGCCGCGGCGTCACGCTGGGGCGCCTGCTGCAGTTCTTCGAGGCCATCGCGCGCCGCTCGGCCTACCTGTCGCTGCTGACCGAATACCCGCACACGCTGGCGCGCGTGGTGCGCATGATGCAGGCCTCGGGCTGGGCCGCGACGTTCCTGACCCAGCACCCGATCCTGCTCGACGAGCTGCTCGACGAGCGCATGCGCCACGGCGCGCCCGACCTGGCGGCCCTGCGCGCCGAGCTCGAAGAGCAGCTGGCCGGCGCCGCCGGCGACACCGAGCGCCAGATGGACCTGCTGCGCGAGGCCCACCACGCCCAGTTGTTCCGGCTGCTCGCGCAGGACCTGGCCGGCGACCTGACCGTCGAGCGCCTGGCCGACCACCTGTCGGCGCTGGCCGACACCATCGTCGCCGTCACGCTGCAGGCGGCCTGGCGCACGGTGGCCACGCGCCACCGCGAGCTGCCGCTGTTCGCCGTGATCGCCTACGGCAAGCTGGGCGGCAAGGAGCTCGGCTACGTGTCCGACCTCGACGTGATCTTCCTGTTCGACGACGAGCACGCCGACGCGCCGTCCAACTACGCCAAGCTGGCGCAGCGCTTCATCACCTGGATGACCGCGCACACCTCGGCCGGGATCCTGTTCGACATCGACACCGCGCTGCGCCCGGACGGCGCCTCGGGCATGCTGGTGTCGTCGCTGGCCGCGTTCGAGCGCTACCAGGCCAGCGCGGCCTGGGTGTGGGAGCACCAGGCGCTCACGCGGGCGCGCTTTTGCGCCGGCGACGCGGCCATCGGCGCGCGCTTCGAGCAGGTGCGCGAGGCGGTGCTGCAGCGCGAGCGCGGCGCGCAGGAGGACCAGTTGCGCAGCGAGGTGCTGGCGATGCGGCGCAAGATGCTGTCGGCGCACCCGGGGCGCGCCGAGCTGTTCGACCTCAAGCACGACGCCGGCGGCATGATCGACATCGAGTTCATGGTCCAGTATTTGGTGCTGCGCCACGCCGCGCGCTATCCGCAGCTGTGCGCCAACGCCGGCAACATCGCGCTGCTGCGGATGGCGGGCGAGCTGGGCCTGATCGACGCCGCGCTCGCCGGCGCGGTGGGCGACGCCTACCGCGCCATGCGCCGGCTGCAGCACCTGGCCCGGCTGCAGGGGCGGGACGCGGCGCGGGTCGAGCCGGGGGCGCTGGCGGCGCACACGGGCGCGGTGCTGGCGCTGTGGCGCGCGGTCTTCGGGGAGGACGCGTAGGGGGAAGACGCGCGTCATCCCCACCACGCCCACCGCCACCACTACCACCACCGCCACCACCGCCACCACCACCACCACGCCCCCACCACCACCACCGCCACCACCACCACCACCACCACGCCCCCACCACCGTCATCCCCGCGAAGGCGGGGACCCATGCTGAGCCAGCGTGTACATCGCGTTCGAACCTTTAAGTCTTGGCGCCAACGGTTAAATTTTTCAACGCCGCATTTCCTCATGATCAGTATAGGTTCCCGCTTTCGCGGGAATGACGTGGTGGGGCAGCGGGAATCCCCACCAACACCAACACCAACACCAACACCAACACCAACACCAACACCAACACCAACACCAACACCAACACCAACACCAACACCAACACCAACACCAACACCAACACCAACACCAACACCAACACCAACACCAACACCAACACCAACACCAACACCAACACCAACACCAACACCAACACCAACACCAACACCAACACCAACACCAACACCAACACCAACACCAACACCAACACCAACACCAACACCAACACCAGCACCAACACCAACTACCCCCGCAGCCAGGGGGAGGCGCCGGCGGCGGCGGAACCTGCCAGCCGACGCCCCGCTTTGATTTCGGACGGAAAAATCCGGCCGGAAACGTGTCGGTTCCAAGCCACGCTTTCGCGCGGCCCGGCGGGCCCAGCGTGGCGCGGGCGGCGCCCGATTCAATCCTTTTGAAAAGTTGGTTCAAGTGACAACTACCATGTCACACGAACAGCGTTTTAAGAACGTTAACTTTGCCAAAAAGGAGTATTAGCATGATCAGAGAAACCGTCTTGTCCCGCTCGATCCGCCTCATCTGCGTCGGCGGCGCCGCGCTCGGCATGCAGGCCGCCTGGGCGCAGCAACCCGGCGCGCAGCAACCGGGCGCGCAGGAGATCACCGAACCCGCCCCGGCCGTGGCGCGGGTGCTCGTGACCGGTTCGCGCATCGCCTCGCCCAACGCCGAGTCGCCCTCGCCGCTGCAGGTGTTCACCGCGGCCGACATCGCCGCCGCCGGCGTGACCAACCTGCAGGAGCTGCTGCAGAAAAACCCGGCGCTGGGCACGCCCGCGATCAGCCGCACCAATTCGGCGTTCTCGACCGCCAGCGCGGGCGTCGCCACGGCCGAGCTGCGCAACCTCGGCGCCTCGCGCACGCTGGTGCTGCTCAACGGCCGGCGCTACGTCTCCGGCATCCCGGGCGAGACGGCGGTCGACCTCAACACGATCCCGGTCGACTTCATCGAGCGCGTCGAGCTGCTCACCGGCGGCGCCTCGGCCGTGTACGGCTCGGACGCGGTGGCCGGCGTGGTCAACATCATCACCAAGAAGAACTTCACCGGCCTCGCCGTCGACGCCCAGCTCGGGCAGAGCGAGGAAGGCGACGACACCAAGAAAAAACTCTCGCTCACCTTCGGCACCAGCAGCGCCGACGGCGCCAGCAACGTGATGGGCCACTTCGGCTACGCGCGCCAGGGCGCCGTCAACTCGCGCGACCGCGACCGCTCGGCGCTCGACCAGATCTCGCTGCTGGCCATCAGCGCCGCGCCCAACCCCGCCGAGGCGTTCGCGGCCGTGCGGCCGTTCTTTTCGAGCTACGCGCCGCAGGGCCGCTTCTTCCACGACACCGGCGACTACACCTACGACGCGGCCGGCAACCCGATCCCCTGGTCGACCAACGGCAGCGCCACCGCCGCCGCCACCGGCTTCAACCGCTCGTTCTACCGCACCATCGCCGTGCCGGTCGAGCGCTACCTGTTCGCCACCACCGGCTCGCTGGCGCTGGGCGCGAACCACAACGCCTTTTTCGAGGGCAATTACGCCTCGACCCGGGTCAGCACCACGATCGAGCCGTACCCGCTCGGCGCTGAGGACATTTACCCCGGCTCCGGCGGCCAGGTGCCGGCCGAGTTCCTGGTCGGCGGCGTGGCGCGGCGCAACCCGGTGGTGCCCGACTACCTTTACTCGCGCATCAGCGACACCGACGGCGACGGCCTGCGCGACTACTACTTCACGCGCCGGATGGCCGAGGTCGGCACGCGCGGCAGCACCGCCGACCGCGACACCTTCCGCCTGGCCACCGGCCTCAAGGGAGACATGTTCGGCTGGAACTACGAGCTCTACACCGCCTACGGCTCGACCAAGGAGGCCCAGGTCTCGCAGGGCCAGGTCAACGTGCTCAACTTCCGCAACGCGCTCGAGGCCATCACCGATCTCGAGGACGCCGACGGCGACGGCAACACCACCGAGGCGCTCTGCCGCGACGCCAACGCGCGCGCCCAGGGCTGCGTGCCGATCAACGTGTTCGGCTTCAACACGATCTCGCCGGCGGCGCTGCAGTACGTGACCGCGCCCGGCTCGCTGGCCACCCGCACCACCCAGCGCCTGTTCGGCGGCTCGGCCAGCGGCGAGCCGTGGACGCTGCCGGCCGGCCCGCTCGGGGTCGCGGCCGGCTTCGAGTGGCGCAAGGAGTTCTCGAGCGCGATCCCCGACGCCCTGACCCAGGCCGGCCTCAACGCCGGCAACGCCACCCCGCCGGTCGCGGGCAGCTACACCGTGCGCGAGGCCTATGTCGAGGCGCGCGCGCCGCTCTACAAGGAGCGCCCGTGGCTGCACGCGCTCAACCTGCTGGCCGCGGTGCGGGTCGGCGACTACTCGACCGTCGGCAACACCGTCAGCTGGAACGTCGGCTTCGAATGGTCGCCGATCCCCGACGTGCGGGTGCGCGCCACGCGCGCGCTGTCGACGCGCGCGCCCAACATCAACGAGCTGTTCCTACCGCCGAGCCAGGACTTCCCGAGCGTGATCGACCCCTGCATCGGGGTCGGGCCGGCCACCGCCGGCCCAACCGCCGAGGCCTGCCGCGCCGACCCCGGGGTGGCCGCCAACATCGCCGCCAACGGCGTGTTCACGCTCAACCAGGCCGACATCCAGGGCGTGAGCGGCTTCAACAGCGGCAACCCCAGCCTGTCCGAGGAGGAGGGCCGCTCGACCACGATCGGGGTCGTGTACACGCCGCGCGCGATCCCGATGCTCAATCGCTTCGTGTTCACGGCCGATTATTTCAAGGTCGACATCGCCGACGCGATCGTGCCGACCGACCGCGACTTCGCGCTGCGCGGCTGCTACGGCGGCGGCGGCCCCGCCTTCTGCGGCCTGATCACGCGCCGCCCGGCCGCCGTCGGCGCCAACAGCGCCGGTTCGCTCGACCGGGTCGACACCCGCGTCACCAACACCGGCAACAAGGGCACCGAGGGGATCGACCTGACCGTGGCCTGGGCCGACCAGCTCGGACCGGGCCGGCTGAGCACGCGGCTGGCCTGGACCCACCTGCGCTCGCTGTTCGAGACGCCCGAGCCGGGCGGCCCGCGCGACGAGGACCGCGGCGAGGTCGGCTCGGCCATGAACCGCGCCCTGCTCAGCCTGGGTTACCGGATGGGACAGTGGAACCTGACCACGAACCACACCTACATCGGCGAATCGGCGCTCGACGACAGCTTCCTGACCAGCGCCGGGCTGGCGCCGGGCTCGGTCAGGGTCGACAGCAAGTTCTACCACGACGCCCAGCTCGGCTACAAGCTGCGCAAGAACGTCGAGCTGTATTTCGGCGTCGACAACCTGCTCGACACCAATCCGCCGCCGATCCTGACCGGCCTGCCAAGCAACACGACCGGCGCCGAGACCGACGCCGGCACCTACGACGCGATCGGGCGCCGCTACTACTTCGGTCTGCGCATGAGCCTGTAGCCGGGGCGGCCGCGCGGTAAAAAAAAACGACCCGGCGCGCGCGGCCGGGTCGTTTTCGCCTGCCCGGCGAAACCGGGCGGATTCCAACTTGATCGATTACTTGGCGGCCATCAAGGCGACCGTGGTGTCGAGCATGCGGTTCGAGAAACCCCACTCGTTGTCGTACCACGACGAGACCTTGACCAGACGGCCCGAGACCTTGGTCAGGGTCGAGTCGAAGTTCGACGAGGCCGGGTTGTGGTTGAAGTCGATCGACACGAGCGGCTCGGTCTGGTAGGTCAGGATGCCGGCCAGCGGGCCCTCGGCGGCCGCCTTCATCAGCGCGTTGACCTCGTCGACCGTGGTGTCGCGCTTGGCGATGAAGCTCAGGTCGACCAGCGATACGTTGATGGTCGGCACGCGGATCGCGAAGCCGTCGAGCTTGCCGTTCAGCTCGGGCAGCACCAGGCCGACCGCGGCGGCGGCGCCGGTCTTGGTCGGGATCATGCTCATGGTGGCCGAGCGGGCGCGGCGCAGGTCCTCGTGCATCACGTCCGACAGCACCTGGTCGTTGGTGTAGGCGTGCACGGTGGTCATCAGGCCGGTCTCGAGGCCGATCGCGTCGTTGAGCGGCTTGACCAGCGGGGCCAGGCAGTTGGTGGTGCACGAGGCGTTCGAGATCACCGTGTCGGTGCTCTTGAGCACTTCGTGGTTGACGCCGTAGACGATGGTGGCGTCGACGTCCTTGCCGCCCGGCGCCGAGATGATGACCTTCTTGGCGCCGCCCTTGAGGTGGGCCGAGGCCTTCTCTTTGGTCGTGAAGAAGCCGGTGCACTCGAGCACGACATCGACGCCGAGCTCGCCCCAGGGGATGTCGGCCGGGTTGCGCTGGGCGAACACGCGGATGGTGTCGCCGTTGACGATCATGTTGTCGCCCTCGACCGTCACGGTGCCCGGGAACTTGCCGTGCGCGGTGTCGTAGCGGGTCAGGTGGGCGTTCGACTTGGCGTCGCCGAGGTCGTTGATGGCCACGATCTGGATGTCCTGCTGCTTGCCGCCCTCGTAGAACGCGCGCAGCACATTGCGGCCGATGCGGCCATAACCGTTGATTGCAACTTTGATCGTCATGCTAATGCTCCCAGTGTGTGAAGAAATCGGTGGTTTATCTTATTCTCAGCTTATTCTCAGCAACTGCGGTGCCGGCCTCAGGCCGCCAGCACCGACTTGACCTTGGCCACCACGTTCTCGACCGTGAAGCCGAAGTGCTTGAACAGCACCGGCGCCGGGGCCGACTCGCCGAAGGTGTCGATGCCGACCACGGCGCCCTCGAGGCCCACGTATTTGTACCAGAAGTCGCTCACGCCGGCCTCGATGGCCACGCGCGGCATGCCGCGGGTGAGCACGCCGGCCTTGTAGGCGGCGTCCTGGCGGTCGAACACGTCGGTCGACGGCATCGACACCACGCGCACCGCCACGCCCTCTTGCGCCAGCGCGGCGGCCGCCTTGACGGCGAGCTCGACCTCGGAGCCGGTCGCGATCAGGATCGCCTTGGCGTCGGGCGCGTCCTGCAGCACGTAGCCGCCGCGCGCGATGTCGGCCAGCTGGGCCGGCGTGCGCTCCATGAACGGCAGGTTCTGGCGCGAGAAGATCAGGGTCGAGGGGCCGTCGGCGCGCTTGACGGCGCAGCCCCAGGCGACCATCGACTCGGCCGTGTCGCACGGGCGCCAGTTGTCCAGGTTCGGGATCAGGCGCAGCGACGAGACGTGCTCGACCGACTGGTGGGTCGGGCCGTCCTCGCCCAGCCCGATCGAGTCGTGGGTGAACACGAAGATCGAGCGCAGCTTCATGAGCGCGGCCATGCGCAGCGCGTTGCGGCTGTAGTCGGAGAAGGTCAGGAAGGTCGCGCCGAACGGGATGAAGCCGCCGTGCAGGGCGATGCCGTTCATGATCGCGCTCATGCCGAATTCGCGCACGCCGTAGTTGATGTGGTTGCCCGGCTGGCCCGAGCGCAGCGCCACGCATTCCTTCCAGTTGGTCAGGTTCGAGCCGGTCAGGTCGGCCGAGCCGCCGAGGAACTCGGGCAGCACCGGCGCGAGCGCCTGGATCGCGTTCTGGCTGGCCTTGCGGGTGGCGATGTTCTCCTTCTTGTCGACGCAGGCGGCGAGCGCCTCGGCCAGCGTGGCGTCGAAGGCGGCCGGCAGTTCGCCGTGCATGCGGCGCTCGAGTTCGGCGGCCAGCTCGGGGAACTGGGCGCGGTAGGCGGTGAAGGTGAAGTTCCAGTCGGCCTCGCGCGCGGCGCCCTGCTTTTTGGCGTCCCAGGCGGCGTAGACCTCGGCCGGGATCTCGAACGGCGCGTGCGGCCAGGCCAGGTGTTCGCGCGCGCAGGCGATCTCCTTGTCGCCGAGCGCGGCGCCGTGCACCTTGTCGCCGCCCTCGAGGTTGGGCGCGCCCTTGCCGATCACGCTCTTGCAGCAGATCAGGGTCGGCTTGGCCGAGGCCTTGGCCGCCGTGATGGCGGCGTCGACCGCGCCGACGTCGTGGCCGTCGACGGCGCGGATCACGTTCCAGCCGTAGGCCTCGAAGCGGGCCGGGGTGTCGTCGGTGAACCAGCCCTCGACCTTGCCGTCGATCGAGATGCCGTTGTCGTCGTACAGCGCGATCAGCTTATTGAGTCCGAGCGTGCCAGCCAGCGCGCAGACCTCGTGCGAGATGCCCTCCATCAGGCAGCCGTCGCCGAGGAAGGCGTAGGTGTGGTGGTCGACCACGTCGAAGCCGGGGCGGTTGAACTGGGCCGCGAGCAGGTACTCGGAGAGCGCCATGCCGACCGCGTTGGCGATCCCCTGGCCGAGCGGGCCGGTGGTGGTCTCGACGCCGGGCGTGACGTCGACCTCGGGGTGGCCCGGGGTCTTCGAGTGCATCTGGCGGAACGCCTTGAGGTCGTCGATCGACAGCGCGTAGCCGCTCAGGTGCAGCAGCGCGTAGTGCAGCATCGAGCCATGCCCGTTGGAGAGCAGGAAGCGGTCGCGGTTGATCCACTTCGGATCGGCCGGATTGTGCTTGTAGTGGCCGGCCCACAGCGCGACGGCGATTTCGGCCATGCCCATCGGCATGCCTGGATGGCCCGAGTTGGCCAGCTGGACGGCGTCCATCGCCAGCGCGCGGATCGCGTTGGCCATCAGTGTGGTGGGGAGCGTAGGTGTCATATGTCGGATCGAGGTCTGGGAATGGGGAATGCGTTGGCGCGGCCTGCGGCGCCGGGTCAAGTATTTTACCAGACCGGGGGGCTGGCAATTAAAATGCGCGGCACGGCGCGCCGATTTTGCCGCCATATCCGGGCCCCGATCGCGCCCGCCCCGCAACCGCCAAGCCTCAGGACCCGCATGCCGCGCCTCTACTGCCCCCAACCGCTGGCCGCCGGCGCCAGCGCCTTGCTGCCCGAGTCGGTCGCCCGCCACCTGCACGTGCTGCGCCTGCAGCCGGGCGCGCCGCTGACCCTGTTCAACGGCGACGGCGCCGAGTATCCGGCCGAGCTGGCCGAACTGGGCAAGCGGCAGGCCTCGGCGCGCGTGCTGGCCCGGGTCGCGCGCGACGTCGAGCTGCCGTTCGCGCTGACGCTGGCGCAGGCCCTGCCCGAGGCGTCGAAGATGGACTGGATCGTCGAGAAGGCGGTCGAGCTGGGGGTGGCGGCGCTCCAGCCGCTGGCGGCCCAGCGCTGCGTGGTGCGGCTCGCCGGCGAGCGCGCCGAGAAGCGGCTGGCGCACTGGCAGGGCGTGGTGGTGGCCGCCTCCGAGCAAAGCGGGCGCAACCGGCTGGCGCGGCTGGCGCCGGTCGCCGATTTCGACCAGTGGATAAAACAGCAGGATCCGCGGCAGGGACAGCACCAGCGGGTCCTGCTGACGCCGCGCGGCGGACAGTCGCTGTCGGCATGGGCGCGCCACCAGCGGCCGCAGGCGCTGACGCTGCTGGTCGGCCCCGAGGGCGGCTACACGGCGCAGGAGGAGGACGCCGCCATCGCCAACGGCGCGCTGGCGCTGTCGATGGGGCCGCGCGTGCTGCGCACCGAGACCGCCGGCCTGGCCGCGCTGGCCGCGCTGGGCGCGCTGTGGGGCGCGCTGTAGTCGGCGCACGCCTTCGAACGCGACGAGGGGGCCGCAGCCCCCTCTTTTTCACTTCCACCTGCTTGTTTTTATCGGCGCCACGCGCCCCGCTTACTTGAGGTGCTTGTCCAGGAAGCGCTCGACGCGCGACCAGAAGTCGACGTCGTTCTTGGTCAGCAGCCAGCCATGCCCCTCGTGCGGGTATGACACCCATTCGACGTTCGTGTTGCCATTGGCGCGCAGGGCGTCGCGCATCTTGGTGCCGTGCGGCAGCGGAACCCGGTAGTCCTCCTCGCCGTAGGCCATCAGCACCGGCTGCTTGATGCGCGCGGCCTGCTTGAGCGGCGAGGTGGCCAAGAACTGCGCCTTGTCGGTTTTTGGATCGCCGATCATGGCCTGCATGCCGTAGCGCGCCCACGGGCTGTCGACGTCCCTGTCGCTCCAGCCGATCGTGTACATCATCTCGATGTCGGTCACGCCGATCCAGTTGATGCCCGCCTTGTACAGCTCGGGCTCCTTGGCCAGGCCCATCATGGTAGCGTAGCCGCCATAGCTGGCGCCGGCGATGGCGATCCGGTTCGGATCGGCCAGGCCCTGGGCGATCGCCCATTTGGTGGCGTCGGTGATGTCGTCCTGCATCGTCAGGCCCCACTGCTTCCAGCCCGCGCTGAACAGCTTGCCGCCGTAGCCGGTGCTGCCGCGGAACTCGGGCTCGACCACCATGTAGCCGCGCGAGGCGAGGAATTGGTTGTCCGCGTTGAAGCCCCATTCGACCCCGCGCAGGTAGGGGCCGCCGTGGACCATGACGACGGTCGGGAACGGCCCCTTGCCCTTGGGCTTGGTGACGTAGACGGGAATGCTCATGCCGTCGCGCGCCTTGATGCGGTGGAAATCCTGGGTGCCGGCCATGTCGGCCGACCGCAGCCAGGGGTAGGCCTGGCCGACCAGCGACAGCTTGCCCGTTTGTGTGTCGAACAGGAAATACACGGGCGCCTGGATGTCCGAGGTCGACACCACCATCAGATGGCGGGCGCTGCTGCAGCGGCTGCAGCGCACGTAGTTGTTGGTGTTCGGCAGCAGCTTGTCGACCGTTTCTTGGATGCCGCGCATTTTCTTGTCGAACCAGACGATGCCATCGGTTTCCTGCGTATAGGTCACGCCGAGCATTTCCTTGGTGTCGCTGTCGAACACGAAGCCGCCTTCGAAATCGTAGCCGGGCAGGTTGACCAGCGGCTGGTCTTCGAGTTTGCGTTGCTTGACATCGTAGCGGTACAGCGCCTTGGTGCCGTCGGCGCTGGCGGTGTTGATGGCGCTGACGTAGAGCTGGCCGTCGCGGTCGACCGCCAGCGGCGTGATCGCCTTGTAGTCTTCGAAGTAATCATAGCGGTACAACTCGGACCAGGTCTTCGAGCCCTCCTCGCGCCAGTGCACCGTGCCCTCGCGCTTGTTGTCGGTCGTCATGACCACGCGCGGCTGCAAGTTGCGGTCGAGCACCCAGTCCTGGGCGCCGTCGGGCACGTCGTCGGTGTAGAGGTTGCGGGCAGCGAGCGTCCTGGTGTTGAGGCGCATCATCATCGACGTGTTCGGCCTGCCCTCGTCGGCCGGGATCCAGCGCTTGACGATGACGTCGTCCGAGCCGTCGCCGGCCGGACGCACGTACCGGTAGCGCGCCTCGAGCGGCGGCTTGTTCATTTTGCCCGTGGCGCGCAGATTCCAGGTGCGGTGGATCAGCCACAGGAAGTCGCTGCCGTCGGCGTTGACCGCGTACAGGCCGCTGCCGAGCTGGTCGGCGCCGCCGGCCTGGAAGTCGATCAGCTCGAAAACCACGCGCTCGTCGTTGACCCAGCTCACCGAGCCGATGTCGGCGTCGTCGAACTGGGCGATGCCGGTGAATTTGTCGGGGGTGGCGACATCGGCCACGGCCAGGCCCATGCGGCCCGACTTGGTGGGCACCCGCATCGCGATTTTTTTGCCCGAAGGCGACAGCGTCGGCGAGCCGACCGCCGGCTTCTTGAAGAAGGTCTCGAGCGGCAGCGGCGCGGCGGGCGCGGCCAGCGCGCTGGAAGCGCACAGGCCGGCGAACGCGGCCAGCAGCAGCATTGCCAGCGGGCGCCGGGTGGATGAATTTTTTATCATGATTTTAATTCCATACACAAAAATTGATTTTTGCACAGATTTACGAATCCGCGGGCGAAAAAAAAGAGGGAGCACAAGCCCCCCCCTCGGTCCACATCACTCCAGTGGCGCGCCTTAAAGCTTGCGCTCCTATGGGGCGCGCCGCGCGGCCCCTTGAAATGCGGGGAGGGGGCCGCGCCCCCCTCTTACTACTTGCTACTGCTGGCGCTACCCGCTTACTTGAGGTTCTTGGCCAGGAAACGTTCGACGCGCGACCAGAAGTCGACCGTGGTCTTGGTCAGCATCCAGTTGTGCCCTTCGGACGGGTAAGACACGAATTCGACGTTCTTGTTGCCGCTGGCAATCAGGGCATCGCGCATCTTGGTGCCGTGCGGCATCGGGACGCGGTAGTCCTCCTCCCCGTAGGCCATCAGCACCGGCTGCTTGATGCGGGCGGCCTGCTGCAGCGGCGAGGTCGCCGTCAGCTGCGCCTTGTCGGTCTTCGGGTCGCCGATCATGGTCGGCATGCCATACTTCGCCCACGCGTTGTCGGCGTCCATGAAGTCGCTCCAGCCGATCGTGTACATCAGCTCGATGTCGGTCACGCCGACCCAGTTGATGCCCGCCTTGTAGAGCTCGGGCTCCTTGAGCAGGCCCATCATGGTGGCGTAGCCGCCATAGCTGGCGCCGGCGATGGCGATCCGGTTGGGATCGGCCAAGCCTTGGGCGATCGCCCACTTGGTGGCGTCGGTGACGTCGTCCTGCATCCCCAGGCCCCATTGCTTCCAGCCCGCACGGAACAGCTTGCTACCGTAGCCCTTGCTGCCGCGGAATTCCGGTTCGATGACCACGTAGCCGCGCGAGGCGAGGAACTGGTTGGCCCGGTTGAATCCCCATTCGTTGCCACGTACGAAGGGGCCGCCGTGGACCAACACGACGGTCGGAAACGGTCCCTTGCCCTTGGGCTTGGTGATGTAGACGGGAATGCTGGTGCCGTCGCGCGCCTTGATGCGCTGGAAGTCCTGGGTGCCGGCCATGTCGGTCGACTGCAGCCAGGGATAGGATTGGCCCACCAGCGTCAGCTTGCCAGTTTGGGTGTCGAACAGGAAAAACACCGGTGCCTGGATGTCCGAAGTCGACGTCACCATCAGATGGCGCGCACTGCTGCAGCGGCTGCAATTGACGTAGTTGTTGGTATTGGGCAGCAACTTGTCGACCGCCTCCTGGATGTCGCGCAACTTCTTGTCGAACCAGACCACTCCATCGGTTTCCTGGACGTAGGTCACGCCCAGCATTTCCTTGGTCTCGCTGTCGAACAGGACGTTGCCGTCGAAATCGAAGCCGGGCAGGTTGACCAAAGGCTTGTCTTCGATCTTGCGCTGTTTGACGTCGTAGCGGTACAGCGCCTTGGTGCCTTCGGCGCTGGCGGGGTTGGTCGCGCTGACATACAGCACGCCGTTGCGGTCGACCGCCACCGGCGTGGTCGCGTTGAGGTCTTCAATGTAATTGACGCGGAACAACTCGGACCAGGTGGTGCCGCCCTCCTCGCGCCAGTGGACAGTGGCCTCGCTCTTGCCGGCGGTGGTTATGACCACGCGCGGCTGCAGGTTGCGGTCGAGCACCCAGTCCTGGATGCCGTCGGGCACGTCGGCGGTGTAGATGCTGCGCGGCGTGAGCGTCTTGGTGTTGAGGCGCATCATCATCGAGGTCGACGGCTTGCCCTGGGCCGTCGGGATCCAGCGCTTGACGATGACGTCGTCCGAGCCGTCGCGGGCCGGGCCGACAAACTGGTAGCGCGCCGGCAGCGGCGGCTTGACCGGATTGCCCATCACGCGCAGGTTGGAGGTACGGTGGATCAGCCACAGGAAGTCGCTGCCGTCGGCGTTGACCGCGTACAGGCCGCTGCCGAGCTGGTCGCCCACGCCGGCCTGGAAGTCGACCAGGCCGAACACCAGGCGTTCGTCGTTGACCCAGAACACAGAACCGACGTCGGCGTCGTCGAACTGGGCGATGCCTGTGAACTTGTCGGGAGTGGCGACATCGGCCACGGCCAGGCCCATGCGGCCCGACTTGGTCGGCACCAGCATCGCGATTTTCTTGCCCGAAGGCGACAGCGTCGGCGCGCCGACCGCCGGCTTCTTGAAGAAGGACTCGATCGGCAGCGGCGTGGCGGGGGCGGCCAGCGCGCTTGATACGCCCAGGCCGGCGCAGGCCGCCACCAGCAGCAGCGCCAGAGGGCGCCGGATGGAAGTACTTTTAATCATGGTTTCAATTCCATACACGAAAAATTATTGCCGCGCGGATACATGAATCTGCGGACGAAAAAAAAGAGGGGGCACAAGTCCCCCTCTCGGTCTACATCACTTCAGTGACGCGAATTAAAACTTCTGCTCGAGGCGGACGTAGGCTTGACGGCCGTACGAATCGTAGAGGTTGAAGTTGAAGTTGCGGCCCGAGAAAGCGACCAGCTGTGGCATCTTGTCGGTCACGTTCAGGAAACCGGCGGTCAGCTTGCCTTTCCACGGGGTGGTCCAGCTGCCCTGGATGTCGTGGGTGATGTACTGGTCCGCGATACGACCTGCGGTGACACCGTTTTCGCCGATGATGTTGGAGTTGACCGTCACGCCGAACGCGCCCAGTTTCCAGTTGTTGGTCAGCGTCGCGCGGTATTCAGGCAGACCCAGGGTGCCGCGGACGTCGCTGCCGTCGTCGTTGTACTTCAGGGTGTTCGAATAACGCAGTTCGTGGTCGAAGCTGCCATAGGCGCTCTTCCACTTCAGCTGGCCGCTGACGTCGAGGTATTGCGCCTTGAGGGTGCCCTCGTTGGCGTAACCTTGCTGCACGCGGGTGATCACGCCATTGGCGTTGCGCTGCACGTACAGACCGGCCGGAATGGCGCGCGGATCGGTGCCGTTCGAGCGGTCGATCAAGTCCTGCGCACCGATCAGGGTCAGCTTGTTGTCGATTTCGATGCTGGCGAAGTCGGCCTTCAAGCTCAGGTACGAGGTGGCATCCCACACGCCGCCGACCGACCATTGGCTCGATTTCTCGGACTTGAGGGCGCCGTTGGCGGCGGTGTAGCTGTCGATCTGAACCTGCTTGCCGATGTTGCAGTTGTCCGCAGCAGGGCCGGTGGCGGAGCCGCCGAAGGCGATACAGGTCTTTGGATCGATGACCGACTCAGCCGAGAAGGTTTCCTTCTGGTTCAGCTGTGGCAGCGACGGGGCGCGGAAGCCC
This sequence comes from Massilia glaciei, assembly GCF_003011895.2. Lineage (GTDB taxonomy): Bacteria > Pseudomonadota > Gammaproteobacteria > Burkholderiales > Burkholderiaceae_D > Telluria_A > Telluria_A glaciei. Next base: position 14,581 of record NZ_PXWF02000295.1, read on the forward strand.
TCGCCGATCGACGAGCGGATCGTCAGCGTCTTGAGTGGCTGCCAACGGACCGAAGCCTTAGGCGAGAAGTCGTTGCCGTAGTCGCTGTACTTGTCGAAACGGCCGGCAAGCGTTGCTTCGATGGTCTTGGTGAATGGCATGACCAATTCGACCGCGGCGCCGGTGACGGTACGGGTACCGGTCGCCGAGTTGCCGGCCGAGCCTTCGATCACGCCGGCTTCCGACAGGGAGTCGTAGACGTCGCCGAACGATTCGGTACGGCGCTCAACCGATGCCAGCAGCGATACACCGCCACCAGCGAGTTTGAACAGGTCGTACATCGTGCCGATTGCGTACAGGTCCTTCTGCTTGAAGTAGCCGTCGCGGCCGATGGTCGCCTTGATCGCGCTCAGCACGTCGGGGGAGTTGGCGTTCGGGCTGTACAGATTGTAGGTGCCGTCGTTGACGTACTGCTCAAGGATAGGACGGACGATGTAGTTGCGGCCCAATTCCTTGTAGGTCGAGCTGGTGTAGCTGAAACCGACGTCGAGTTCGATGTTCTTAGCCAGCTTGCCCTGGAAGCCGCCTGCCACGTTCGACAGCCATGCATCGGTGTTGCTGTCGCGGTTGCCCGCGGCGGCGGTGCGGTGGCGCACGGTGATGTTGCGGGGAAGCGGGTTGTTCGGCGTGTTGGCCTTGACCGTCAACTGGGCCGGGGTCGGCGCGTAGCGGCCGAAGCTGGTCGTGTTGGTGGCCGACGCGGCGACGTAGGCGCTCCAGTCGTTGTTGATCTGGGTTTCGCCACGGGCGAAGAACGACTGGCTGTCGATCTGCGCTTCGTCGGCGGCTACCGCGTTGAAGTTGTACGCGCAAACACGGCCCGACAGGTAGAAGTTAGGATCCTTGCAACCAACCGACGGGTCGGTGCCGCGCAGGAAGCCGATCGATTCGAGCCCGCCGGCTGCCGTGAAGTAGTTGTTGCCGAACGAGGAAACGCCCAGGCTCTGGCCCCATGGCCGGTCGCGGGTGTAGACCATCGCGCGGCCGGTCTTCGACGCGCCCATGATCATGCGGCCTTTTTCGCCCTGCACGCCCATCAGGACGGAGGCTTCGCGCTTTTCGCCGCCTTCGCTGTCCGGCTTGGTGTAGCCGACCGTCGCGGCCAGGCCGTCGAAGTCCTTGCGGGTGATGATGTTGACCACGCCGCCGATGGCGTCGGAGCCGTACACTGCCGACGCGCCGTCGGTCAGGATCTCGATGCGCTCAACGGCAGCCATTGGAACGGTGTTCAAGTCGGCCGAATCGCCAACGTTTGGTGCCTTCGGCAGACGACGGCCGTCGAGCAGCACCAGGGTGCGGTCGGAGCCGAGGCCGCGCAGATCGATGCCGGCGAACGACTGTGCCGAGCTACCCGATTGCGGACGGAAGTTACCAGCCGACGAGAACGTCGACGTACGCATGTATTCTGCAACGGTGGTCGAGCCGCTCTTCTCGAGTTCGGCGCGGGTGATCACGGTTACTGGCAGCGCGCCTTCGAGGTCTGCGCGCTTGATGCGCGAACCGGTCACTTCAACGCGGGCCATTGGCTCAGCGGCAGGGGTTTGTGCAAATGCTGGTGCTACGGTCAAGCCGACGCTGCCACCAAATGCCAGCATGAGGGCTGTGCAGACTTTGGACTTCTTGAACATAAATACTCCTTGTTGATAAGGGTCTTCGCCCCAAAACCACCAAACAACGCTTTATGAGCGTGAAGGCGGAAATTCCTGAAAAGTTCGCGCGTTAATTGCAGATGCTTCCTGAAACTTGCTCCAAATACATACAACCACTTGCTGCGCCCTCCAAATACCGCTCTTTTTAAAAACTTCCGAACGCAGCAATCGAGAGAAAGTTGAAAAAAGCTAACTCGACGGCAGCGCGAGTATTGCATGATGTCCTGATGAATCGCAAGCTAGTTGGCAATGAGTGTTGCGTTTTTGCCGACAAGGGTCTTTGGGCGTAAACACCGGGCGGGCGGGCAACGGCAAAGCGGGGCCGCGCCGGGGCGGCGGCGGCCTTGCCGCGGCAGTCGGGGGATGGGGGCGGAGGCGGCGATTTTGGTTGCCGAAAAGAAATGAAAAATTGGGATTCACGCACGCCCGGGCCGCGTCGGCGCACACCCGGCCGCCGTGGCGCCGGATCGGCGATTGCGGCCGCCGGCCGGCGGGATCGGGCATCAATGTTAATTGAAATATATGCAGCAATATCCGCGGAAGGAATAAGGAATATATGCTTTATGCTTAAATGATGTGCACTTGCCGCTGCCATTTTATTTTAACCGGATTACGAATGGGGCAAATCCGGCACCTCAAAAAATAAACATTGAAAACAACGGTTTTTTAATTCCACCGGAGTAAGCATGGGCGGCGCTCAGGGCGCCGGCGCGGCGCTGATCGCCCAGCCCATCAGGACAGCCTGGTCGAGGATCGGGTCGAGCGTGGCCGCGCCGCCGGCGCCGGCTAGGTCCGCGCACAGCCGGCGCGCGCCGGCCTCGTCGAGCGCGTAGTGGCGCAATTCGCGCAGCCGCAGCGCCGAATCGGCCAGCTCCGCGCGCAGTGCCCCCATCGCCTCGCGCGCCGCCGGCGCGCCCTGCCCCGACGCGATGCCGAGGATGGCGCCGAGCGCCTCGCGCGTCTCGAGCAGGGCGTCGGGGCAGGCGCTGGCCGCGGCCAGCCCGGTCGCCTCCTTCTGCAGCTCATTGAAGCGCGCGCGCGCCGCGTTGGCCGCCGCGTCCGCCGCCAGCGCGGCGCGCCCCTCCTCGGTGGCGGCCAGCGCCATCGGCCCGAGCAGCGCGGCGGCCGTCTCGAGCAGGCCGTGCGGGCGCGCCAGCCATTCCAGATGGCCGAGCTCGGCCTCGGCCAGCAGCACCGGCCGGGCCTCGCGGTGGTGGGCCACCAGCGCCACGCGCCCGCCCGGCGCCAGCACGCGCAGGATTTCGGGCACCGAGCGCGCCAGCTCGGTGTACTCGAGCCCGTATTGGCTCATGACGAGGTCGAACTGCGCGTCCGCGAACGGCAGCGCCTCGGCCGCCACGCCGCCGTGGAAGCGCAGCCGCGCGCGGCGCGCCGCCGGCAGCGCCTCGAGCCATTGCGGCGCCGGCGTGGCCAGGTCGACGGCGTCGCACGACAGGGCGCCGTCCGGGTCGAAGTCGAGCAGCAGGCGCGGCAGCGCGCCGTTGCCGGTGGCGATGTCGAGCGCGCGCGCCCCCGGGGCGAGCGCGCCGAAGGCGTCGCGCCAGTGCCGCGCCAGCGCGCCCTCGTAGCGGTTGCCGTAGCTGCCGCCGCACGAGTGCGCGACGCCGTGCGACCAATAGCGGGACCAGACCGCCTCACGGGTGTCGACCTGACTTGCCATATGCTGTGCCTAGTTTGATAAAGGTGGGAATGGCCGACAGTATGGACGCCGCGCCGGTCCGGGTCAAACCCCGGCGCCGGTGGCGCCGCCCGGCCGCGCGAGGAAAGCTTGGCCGGCGCGTTGTGGAACGTGGGCAACCGTGGGGTAGAATGCTCGCTCCGGGGGGACCCGCGGCGGGGCGCACCGGCCCGCGCCGATCGCTTCTGGCCAAGACCTTGAAGCAAATCGCTCCCCGGCGGCGTCAACGCAACAGCGTCGACGCCGTTATGGCGTTACCAACGCGTTCGACAACAACCGACAAAGGATATCAAATGAGCAAAACCGTCAACCGCCTTAGCGGCCTGCTGATCGCCTCCGCCCTGCTGTCGCTGGCCAATCCGGCCGCGATCGCGCAGAAACCGGGCGCCGCCAAGGCGGGCAACGACAAGGTCATGACGCGCGAGGAATTGCGCTCTTGCATGAAACTCAAGGCCGCGAACCTTGCCCATGTCAAAGAGCTCAACGACAAGCTCGACGCGCATGGCGACGAGCGCGAGAAACTGCTCGCCGCGACCCCGGTCGACACCGGAAAGGGTCTGCGCGAGGAGGCCGGAAGGCAGCTCGAGATCGTCAAGGCGGCCGACGCGCTCGTCGTCGAGAACAGCAAGCAGATCGATGCCTGGAACGAGCGCATGGCCGAATTCCACAAGAACAAGAAAGACATGCGCCAGGCCTTCCGCAAGGAGCAGGAACTCAAGGCCGAGCGCAACGTCCTGCAGGCCAAGAATGACGGGCTGATCGCCGACCGCACCGCCAAAGTGGCCGTGTACGAGGCGTCCGTGGCCGCCGCCAACGCCGCGATCGTCCAGACCGGCAGCGGCAACGAGGAGTGGAACAAGCGCAACAAGGAGCTGGCCCTGGAAGAGGCGCAGCTCAAGGCGTCGCGCCAAAGGTACACCGACGATTGCGCCAGCCGCCGCTTCCGTGAGGACGACGAAAAGGCGATTAACGCCGGCAAGTAAGCAGCTGGCAAGTAAGCAGCTGGGAAGTAAGCAGCTGGCAAGTAAGCAGTAAGCCTGAACGGGGCGGCACCGGCCTTGCGGCCGCCGCCCCCGCCCGCACCACCTCCCCTCCCCACCCCACCCCACCAATTCCTGCTCACCACCTTCACACGGCGATCGCGCCGCCGGCCGTCCCGGAACCGATCCGCGCAGCCGGCGCCGCAGCGCGGCCGGACACTGACTGACGGGCGAAAAAAAACCCCTGGTTTCCCAGGGGCCCGGTCAGTTCGGAGTCGCTAGCAAGTTAGAACTTGTAGTTGCCCGTGATGTAGAACGTACGGCCCAGCGGATCCGTGTAGCGGCCATCGTAGCCGACCTGGTTGCCGCCGCCGGCATTGCGGATCGAGACAGGAGGATCTTCGTCGAGCAGGTTTTTGATGCCGGCCGTGACGATGAAGTTCTTGTTCAGGTTCGCTTTGAGCTGGTAGTCGAGCGTCATGTACTTGTCGACGTCGCGGGTCAGGCCAACGACGGCGCCCAGGGAGCCGTCGGCGTTCACTTCACGCACCGCCGCGTCGTCTTCGACCATGACCGCGTCATGGTAGCCGGAGCGGTAGTTCAGGGTCAGCGAGTTGAGCAGCTTTTGCGAACGCAGCGAAACGACCACGCGCGAAATGGTGCGGAACGTCACGTTGCTGTACGAATCGAAGCGGCCGATGCTGCGCTCGATGCCGGTGGCCGAGCCTGGGACGTCTTGCTCGGCTTTGAGCATGTAGGTGCCGGTCCAGTTCACGGCCAGGCTGCCGACCGGGGTCTTGCCGAAACGGTAGGTCGTGTCCCAGTCGATACCCTGGTAGTGCGAGCTGGCCAGGTTGACCGGCGATTGCGTCGCCACCAACACCTTGGCCTTTTGGATCGGATCGTAGTAGATCGAAATCCATTTGTTGGCCAGCGCCGGATCCGTGAACAACTGCCGTTGCGACAGCGGCTGGATCTGGTTCTTGAGCTTGACATCCCACAGGTCCATGCCGAACGACAGGGCCGTGACCGGCTCGACGCGGAAACCGATGGTCGCCTGCTTCGAGGTTTCCGCTTGCAGGCCGGCGGCGCCCTTGGCGGGGTTGCCGTTCGAGAGCAGGCCGTATTCGGACGAACCCTGCTTGCAATAGGCCAGGCGGGCATCGCCGGCCGGCAGCGGCGGGCATGGGAAGAAGTTCGACGAGCCGGCGTTCTTGAGCGGATCGGCGATGTCGTTCATCGTCGGCGCCTTGAAGCCGGTGCCGTAGGAACCACGCACCAGCACCGACTGCACCGGCGTCCAGCGCGCCGACGCCTTGTAGGTCGCCTTGGACACGTCGTTGCCGACCGTGCCCGGCAGGCTCTTGTTGCCGGCCACGTCGTAGCTGGTGTTGCGCTTTTCGACCGCGTCGTAGCTGTCGTAACGCACCGCCGCCGTCGCTTCGAGCGTCTTCGTCACGGGCATCAGGATCTCGGCGAACGCGCCCCAGTTGTTGCGCGTCGCGTCCAGTGCCTGCGAACCGGTGCCGCCACCGATGATCGTGTCGGTCCAGGCCGGGTGCTGCGGGCCGGGACCCTGGGCGATCTGGGCCGGGTCTTCCTTGAAGCTTTGCTTGGTGAAGTCCATGCCGGTGCCGAGCGCCGCGCGGCCGCCGGCCATCTCGAACAACTCCTTCGAGGCGCGCGCGTTGACCACGTCGAGCTTGGAGACGGTCGTCAGCAGGTTCTGCTTGAGCACGGCCGGCGCCAGGACGGCGACGTCGGTCGATTTGCGCTCGTACGGGTTGTAGGCGCCGGTACGGATCAGCTCTTCGAACTTGTTGCCGCTTAGGTAACCGGCGACGGCGTCATCCTTCTGCGTGTTTTCCGAGTGCGTGTAGGCCGCGTTGAGGTCCCATCCGGCGAACTTGGTCTCGCCGCCGAGCACCAGGTGGCGCGCCTCGGTCGAGTACTTGTCGGTGCGCCCGCCAGCGTCGGCGCCGCGGTAGTACAGCTCGGCCAGCTTGACGTCGGCCGGGTTCATGCCCGAGGCCACCAGCAGCGGCCGCACCGACGCGTTGTAGGCGCCGATGTAGCTAGGGTTCGAGGTGGTCACGCCGGTGACCGGGTCGGTCGAGATCACGCCGAGCGGCTGGGCCGCCGGCGCGTAGCGCGCCAGGTTGCTGAACTTGGTCAGAACCAGTTCGCCGAACAGGGTGGTGTCTTCGTTGAGCTTCCAGTTGCCCGAGGCGAACACGCTGTCGCGCTTGAGTTCCGGCAGCAGTTGGACGGTGGCGGCGTAGTCGAAGCGGCAGACGTCGCCGCGCGCGAAGGTGTTGGCGCCGGAGCAGCTGCCGTTCTTGAGCTTGTCGACCGAGAAGAAGCGGTAGTCGGTGTCGGTCTCGACGTAGGAGTTGGCCGGGGTCGAGTTGGCGCTGGTCTGCCAGGTCGCGTATTGCTTGCCGCCTTCGCTGAAGCGGCGCACGCCAGACTTGGCGAAGTCGCGGTCTTTCGCGTTCAGTTCCTTCTGCACGTCGTGGCTGTAGGCGAGCAAAATATTGAAGCCGTCTTTGTCGAGGTCGCCGAAGCCCTTCGAGATCGACACGTTCGAACTCTTGCCGCCCGCTTTTTGCGGCGAGGTGTAGGTCGCCTCGATGTTCAGGCTTTGCTGGTTTTTCTTGAGGATGAAGTTGACCACGCCGGCGATCGCGTCCGAGCCGTACAGGGTCGATGCGCCGTCCGTCAGGATTTCGACGCGCTCGACCGCGGACAGGGGGATGCTGGCCAGGTTGACCGCGCTGCCGGTGCCGAAAGGCGCCATGCGGCGCCCGTTCAACAGTACCAGGGTGTAGTCGGTGCCGATGGCGTGGACCGAGGCGGTCTGGTTGCCGCCGCCGCCGCCGTTGACCGAGGTCGAGGCGGTGATGAAGCCTTGCATTGCCGGCAGTGCGGCGACGAGGTCGGCGACGTTGGTCGCGCCGCTCTGGTCGATCTGGGCGCGCGTCAGCGTCTGCACCGGCAGCGAGCCTTCGGCCGCGATCCGTTTGATCGACGAACCCGTGATCTCCACGCGCTGCATCACCGGTTCGGCAGGGGTTTGCGCCAGCGCCTGCATGGCGACCATGCTCAGGCCGACAGCCGCACCGCTCGAGAACATCATGCGCAACGAACGGGACAATACTGTTTCTGTCATCATTATTAAAATCCTTGAGGTTTTTATAGATAAATCATCATCTTGTGGATGAGACAATAGATCCTTGCTACCACTATTTCCATGCACTTCGCACGGGTCCTGCGCGCTTTTTGGGCATTGTGACCCGGTCATATTTACAAAATGACCAAGGCGGACCATGGAAGCATGTCGAAACGGACAGTGTCAATTCAAGTAGGCTGTATTTGCATTTATTTGCATGAATACAACAACTTTAGGCATTAACAATCCCCGGATGGGCAAATTGCTGCGCCGCGCAATGGCGCGCGGACGTCCCTCTTGACGACCGCCGCGGTCGTTGCCTCCCCCCAATTGACGTAAAATAGCGGCTTGTACAATGCAACAAGCCCTGATCGACCGAATATGCTGCGACTGAATGAAGTAAAACTCCCGCTGGACCATTCCGAACAGGCGCTCACCGACGCCGTGCTCGCACGCCTGGGCATCGGCGCCGCCGCGCTGCGCGGCTTCACGGTGTTCAAGCGCAGCTACGACGCGCGCAAGCGCAGCGCCATCGTGCTCATCTACGCGCTCGACGTCGACACCAGCGACGAGGCCGAGGTGCTGGCGCGGCTCAAACACGACGCCCACGTGATGCCCGCGCCCGACACCGGCTACCGCTTCGTGGCCGGCGGCCAGCAAGCCCAGGGCCACGCGGGCGGGCCGCGTCCGGTGGTCGTCGGCACCGGCCCGTGCGGCCTGTTCGCGGCGCTGATCCTGGCCCAGATGGGCCTGCGCCCCATCATCCTCGAGCGCGGCAAGGTGGTGCGCGAGCGCACCGTCGACACCTTCGGCTTCTGGCGCAAGCGCGAACTGAACCCCGAATCAAACGTCCAGTTCGGCGAGGGCGGCGCCGGCACCTTCTCCGACGGCAAGCTCTACAGCCAGATCAAGGACCCCAAGCACTACGGGCGCAAGGTGCTCACCGAGTTCGTCAAGGCCGGCGCGCCCGACGAGATCATGTACGTGAGCAAGCCGCACATCGGCACCTTCCGCCTCGTCAAGATGGTCGAGCAGATGCGCGAGAACATCATCGCGCTCGGCGGCGAGTACCGCTTCAGCAGCAAGGTTGTCGACGTCGAGATCGAGGGCGAGGGCGAAGCGCGCCAGGTGCGCGGCGTCACGCTGGCCGGCGGCGAGCGCATCGCCACCGACCACCTGGTGCTGGCGATCGGCCACAGCGCGCGCGACACCTTCGAGATGCTCTACGAGCGCGGGGTCTACATCGAGGCCAAGCCGTTCTCGATCGGGTTCCGGGTCGAGCACCCGCAGTCGCTGATCGACGCGTGCCGCTTCGGCCCCAACGCGGGCAACAAGATCCTCGGGGCGGCCGACTACAAGCTGGTGCACCACGCGGCCAACGGGCGCTCGGTCTACAGTTTTTGCATGTGCCCGGGCGGCACCGTGGTCGCGGCCGCGTCGGAGCCGGGCCGCATGGTCACCAATGGCATGAGCCAGTATTCGCGCAACGAGCGCAACGCCAACAGCGCGATCGTGGTCGGCATCACCCCGGCCGACTATCCGGGCCATCCGCTGGCCGGCATCGCGCTCCAGCGCCAGCTCGAGGAGGGCGCGTTCGCGCTCGGCGGCGGCACCTACGACGCCCCGGCCCAGCTGATGGGCGACTTCGTGCGCGGGCGGGCCTCGACCGCGCTGGGCGGGGTGCTGCCCTCGCTCAAGCCGGGGGTGCGCATGACCGACCTGCACCCCTCCCTGCCCGCCTACGCGATCGAGGCCATGCGCGAGGCATTCCCCGCGTTCGACAAGCAGATCAAGGGCTACTACCGGGAGGACGCGCTGCTGACCGGGGTCGAGACGCGCACCTCGTCGCCGATCCGCATCAAGCGGCGCGAGGACGACCTGCAAAGTCTCAACACGCGCGGGCTGTTCCCGGCCGGCGAGGGGGCCGGCTACGCGGGCGGGATCCTGTCGGCGGCGGTCGACGGCATCAAGGTGGCCGAGGCGGTCGCGCTGTCGATGGCGGCGAAGTGAGCACCAAGCCCGCGTCGGCGGTTATCTTTGTGTTGACCGCCCCGCCTACAACCAGCCCGAGCGCTTGAAGCGGTAGTACATGTAGCCGCTCACCGAGAACATCAGGCCGAGCGCGGCAAAATAGCCGTACTTCCATTTGAGCTCGGGCATGAGCTCGAAATTCATGCCGTACACCCCGGCGAACGCGGTGAACACGGCGAAGATCGCGGCGTACGCGGCAAGCCGCTTGTTGACCTCGTTCTCGTCGATCGCCACCATCGACAGGTTGACCTGGATCGCGGTGCTGATGGTGTCGCGCATGGTGTCGATGGTGCCGTTGATCCGGTACAAATGGTCGTGCACGTCGCGGAAGTACTCCTGGGTGTCGAGGAACATGTAGGGCACGCGCCCGCCGTGCAGCTTGCCGACCGCCTCCATCAGGGGCGCCACCGCGTGCCGCAGCTGCAGCACCTTGGTCTTGAGCTCGTAGAGGCGCTCGATGTTGTCGCGCTGCGAGCCGCGGATGAAGATCCGGTCCTCGATTTTTTCGAGCTCGGTCTCGAGGATGTCGACCACCGGGAAATAGCGGTCCACGACCGCGTCCATGAGCGCGTACAGCACGAAGGCCGAGCCCATCTTGAGCAGCTCGGG
>NZ_PXWF02000296.1 GCF_003011895.2 Massilia glaciei
TACAGCACGAAGGCCGAGCCCATCTTGAGCAGCTCGGGCTCGCGCTCGGCGCGCGCGCGCACCGCGAGGAAGCCCTGCGAACTGTGGGTGCGCACCGACAGCACGTACGCGGGGCCGACGAAGACGTCGACCTCGCACAGTTGGAGCTCGTCATCGCGCAATTCGACCGTGTGGAACACCACGAACAGCGAGTCGCCGTATTCCTCGATCTTGGGCCGCTGGTGGCCGCGCGTGGCGTCTTCGACGGCCAGCTCGTGCAGGCCGAACTCCTCCTGCATCTGGTCCAGTTCCGTGTCCTCGGGGTCGCTCAGCGCGACCCACACGAAGCAGTCGGGCTGGTCGAGGTAGTCGCTGATGGCCTCGACCGGGATGTCCGACAGTTTCTTGCCTTCTTTATAGGCCACGCAATTGATCAGCATGCAAATTCCATTCTTGAAGCCGTTGATGAGGGCGCGGGGGCGGCGCCAGCCGAGAGCTTACACCAAGCCCGCGGGCGCCCTAAAGTGTATTAAAACTACCTAAAAAATATGCTGGCTTAGCACGCCTTTAGGAACATTCGGTGTAAATGGTAGTATTATTACTCGATAGAACCGTGATTGACAACCGACTTCAGGAGACTGCAA